>NZ_JANQOP010000228.1 GCF_028285745.1 Acaryochloris sp. IP29b_bin.137
TTGGATAGGGTAGTCGTTTCGGCCACCCTATTTTCTTTGAAATCACACTGCCCTATCTACTGCTGACTCTAGATTTGAAGTACCTTGTCATCCCCAAAAGGGCCAGAGTCATGAAGATTTTCAAGTTCTGTGGTGTTGGGGATTGCTGCGTCATATGATAGATAGCCTGTGCGCTTTCTATCGAAACAATCATGACTCAGTCCTATCGAATTACGTTGTTGCCCGGAGATGGTATTGGCCCTGAAATTATGGCCGTGGCTGTTGATGTGCTCAAGGTTGTAGGGCAGCGGCAAAGTTTGACCTTTGAATTTAATGAGGCATTGATTGGAGGAGCGGCGATTGATGCGGTGGAGAACCCGCTACCCAAACAAACCTTAGATGCCTGCAAGCAGAGTGATGCCGTGCTTCTGGCTGCAATTGGGGGCTATAAATGGGACACAATGCCCCGTCACCTTCGTCCTGAAACTGGACTGTTGGGATTACGGGCAGGGCTAGAACTCTTTGCTAATCTTAGGCCCGCTCAAATTTTGCCCCAGCTGATTGATGCGTCCAGTCTAAAGCCAGAAGTGGTTGAAGGTGTGGACATTATGGTGGTGCGGGAGCTGACGGGCGGCGTCTATTTCGGCTCACCCAAAGGGGTATTTAGCACCGAAACAGGAGAACAACGCGGCGTCAATACGATGGCCTATACCGTGGCTGAGATTGATCGGATTGGTCGAGTCGCCTTTGAAACGGCCCAAAAACGGGGTGGAAAGCTCTGTTCGGTGGATAAAGCGAATGTATTAGAAGTGTCGCAACTGTGGCGCGATCGCATCACTGATCTCTCTTCTGAATATCCTGATGTGGAACTCTCTCATCTGTATGTAGATAACGCCGCCATGCAGCTGGTCCGCTGGCCCAAACAGTTTGACACTATCGTTACCAGTAATCTCTTTGGCGATATTCTCTCAGATATTGCTGCCATGCTCACGGGCAGTATCGGCATGTTACCCTCGGCCAGTTTAGGTGCAGACGGTCCAGGGGTGTTTGAACCGGTTCATGGGTCTGCCCCAGATATTGCGGGTCAGGATAAGGCCAATCCTCTGGCTCAAGTGCTGAGTGTGGCGATGATGTTGCGCTATGGCTTAGATCAGCCTGCGGCGGCGGATAAAGTTGAATCTGCGGTGCTGACTTTGTTGGCTCAGGGCTATCGGACTGGGGATATTCAATCACCGGGTACAACCGTTTTAGGCTGTAAGGCTATTGGAGAAACTCTGATCCAGATTCTGAATCAGGGCTAAATCCTCCATAGAACATGGATTTTAGATCGCTTACACAAAACTCCGATCAGTCTCAAGGAATCCCAATTTTGCTAGTTTGCGAGCAGCAGAGGTACATGAGGGCATGAGGGTACTTTAGTTCCTGGTGGGATTGGGATCAGTTATAATTCTCCCATTTGGCCAGATGGTCTTGTTCCGAATACACTCCATGAAGTCAGTATTGTCGAAAATAGCCCCTCTAAAATTAGCTTCTTCAATGAGCGCGAGACCGAAAAAAGCATCTTTGAGATTGCTATTCTCGAAGACAGCCCCAAGCAGAACAGCCTCCTGGAAAATAGCTCCCTCCAAATCGGCATTACTCAGGTTGGCCCCCATCAAGTCTCCGAAGGCAAAGTTAGTACCTCGCAAGATGGCTCCTTCCAAATTAATACCTCTCAAGTAAGCGCTGATCATAGTACCGTTGCTCAGATTAATTCCTTGCAAGTTAGTATTAGCAAGCCTGGCTTCGGTCTTGAGGTGGACCCCACTGAAATCTCTTTCCCCAGCAGCATAACGCTCCAACAATTCCTCAGCAGTCATCCCTACAACTCGCAAAATATAATGGTTCCCACCTGGCTCCAATTCCTCCAGGACTCCACTCCATTTAACCTCAACTCCCCAGACACAACCGTCTTAGACTGTAAGGCTATAGGGGATCCTGAATCAGGGCTAAACCCTCTCAACGGGATTTCCTCAAGAGATCGCACCCCCATCGTCCATCATCAACTACAGTAAGCTGAACTCTCGCTATTATGGGTGAATAAACTAGCAGGTAAGCGCCCCTCAAGGATATTGAAACGAGAACCATGACCCTTGCTAAAAGTTATGCCTACTTCACCCCCGAAGACTATTTAGAAATTGAACGGGTGAGTCCCATTAAGCATGAATATTTGCAAGGGCAAATTGTGGCCATGGCAGGTGCGAGTAAAGCCCATGTCATTATTACAGGCAATCTGTCTGCCTTGCTGGTGAATCACCTGCGTGGGACTAGCTGTATTGCCTATGCGACGGATATGAAGGTCCGACTACCCACCCTCAACCTGTTTTACTATGCAGATTTATCGGTGACCTGCGATGAACGAGACCGCAGTTCCACCCAAGACTTTATCCTCCATCCCAAGCTGGTGGTTGAGGTGTTGTCAGATTCAACGGAAGCTTTTGATCGGGGAGATAAGTTTTCTGATTACCAATCGATTGTAGCGCTGGAAGAATATGTGCTGATTCACCAAAAACAGATTTTGGTGGAACGATTCCAACGAAAATCTGACAATCTATGGGTGCCAACCATTTATCAGACGGGTGACACCGTTACCTTCGAGAGTATTGGCTTTTCCTGTGCGATCGCACAACTGTATGAGAACCTGGAACAGCTCTCTCCACGAGCACACATAGAGTTGGGTAAGTAGCTAAACCTTAAAACTTTTCTGTACGTAAAGGCTCATGAAGCAGCGAGCCGTGATGGGAATCTAAATGAGACTGTCCACTTTTCCGAGTAAAGGTCATGTGTTGATTTAGTGAATATTTCAGACATCTCCAAAGGCAGTACCATCACTCACAATAGTGCCACTGGGGAGAATAGTGTTTTTGTAGAAACAATTGGTCACTCTCGCTCCATCCAGATTAGCCCCTCTCAAATTGGTATCAACCAAGGTCACGTACTCAAGAACAGCATCACTCAAAGCCGCCCCTCTCAAATTAGCCCCCTTCAAATAGGCGCCACCCAGGTAGGCATTTCTCAAATCAACATTCATCAGGTTCGCCCGAGCCAACCCAGCGTTGAGCAAGTCGGCATTGCTGAGATTAGCATTCCTCAAGTTGGCACCGCTCAGCAACACCTCTATCAAGGAGGTTCCTATCAAGATCGACTCACTCAGATCAGCGCCCCCACAGTTGGCGCCAAACAGGTTGCTTCTCGTCAAATCAACACCTCTGAGGATGCTATTCTCGAAGTGGCTTTCAGTAAAGTCACACTCCCTCAGAATGAAGCTACTCAAATCGGTATATTCCAGTTTGCTCTGGCGGAAATCTCTTTCCCCAGCAGCATATCGCTCCAACAATTCCTCAGCAGTCATCACTACAACTTGCAAAACACAACTATTCCAACCTGGAGCCAATTCCTCCAGGATTCCACTCCATTTAACCTCAACATCGAAATCACCGATCTCCCCAATGGCCAACTCGCAGTTGCTTCAGCAATTATAAATTCAAAATTGTTCTACATTGTTGGAGCTTATCTGTGCCTCTTAATCGAGCTTTTTCTGAATAAGAAATTAGGGCTTTCAGACTCTAAAACTTTTGAATTTACAACTGATGCTGCAAGCTAGTAAAGCGTGTAACGGTTAGATACCCATACCATCTACCCACCCCACCTTTCGGGCACCCCTCCCTAGAGGGGATAGGTACAGAAATCAACCATTCTCAGCTTCTGGTGCTGGCAGATCGAGAATCTTGAAGATTGGCCTTCATCCTCCAGCCCTCTTCTCCCAACCTTGGGATAGGGAGAGAAATGCAAGTCCTATATGGGATCTAGCTCCTCTATGTCTTAGGCTGATCATAGATTGGGATCTTCCTAGGGTAGCCAAACTGGATTTAAACCAGACCCGATTGATTGAGGTTGAGGGGCTTGACCCGTTTGGAGGGACAGTAACCAAAGATTACTCGTCGTTACAGAACTGCCTTGCGAAGTTTGAATCATATCTTCGCTGCCAGACTGAGTATCAGTTTCAGGATTTGCTGCAATGGCCTGGTCAAATAGTAAAGCCGAACCATCAGGGGCTAACGAGACGTGAATATCGCGCTGATTGGGCAGGTCTAGCAATCGACTTTCCTGTCTGGTTTTTAGGTCAATCATGGCTAAGTAAGGCGTTTCTTTATACTGTTCACCAGCGCTTACTTGAGTGAGTAGACAATAGAGTTGCTCCTTTTTGGGATCAAAGGTCGCACTTAGAATTGAACCGGAGGTCTTTAAAAGTTCGGTTTGTTGGCCTTGGTTGGTGACTAAGAATAGTGAACGAGTAAAGTTAGGATTGAACTTGACCATCGTGGCTGCGGAGCCATCCTTAGCGAAGCTCAGGACCATACCAAATTTTGGTAGAAAGCCGAGGGGCTGATCATTAGTACGGCTATCTAATGGCAAAATCGCAAGGCCTTGCCCCTGTGCAATCACGAGGGAACGGCTATCTGGCGCGATCAGAAAATCTCCACCTTGGACATTTTCGAGAAGTTGGATGGATTCACCGTCGGGTAGTTGCCAGAGGGAAACTTGACCCAAGCCAGTTCCTTGTTTGGGGGCTCGTTGGATCACGATTCGACTTCCATCTGCGGCCAAATCAAATTTGAGGATTTGATATTGCTTGTTATCCAAAACTAAATCGATTTGGCCCAGCGCAAGTTGGGGGCTGCTATCTAGATCGGGGGGATTGGCCTGTATTCCCGTCGTCACGGTGTAGAGCTGGGGATTGAAATTGCCTTGCGTTTCTTGGTTTCGATCCGTGGCTGCAAATAAAATGCGATCGCCATAGGGATACGGCTTAAATTCTGTCACCACTAGCTCAGCAGGGGTCAAAACCGTTTTTTGTGCTTGAGTCAAATTATTAAGAACCAGTCGACCCGCTTCTTCACCATTGACCCCGAGGTAGACATAGGCGCGATCGCGGCTCCGAAACTGCCCCACAAAGGGTTGCATGACCTTGGGCTGATCATTGGAGCTGCGACGGGCTTCTTCAACCTTATCCAGCTCCACCTCAAATGCCGTGCCGTAAGGGATGGGTTCCGTCAAGGTATAGGCCAGCCGTCGCCCAGACCAGCTCAGCTTACCAGGAAGCGCAGGGGTGACTTGGAGATGTTGTTCCACACTGGGCCAATCCATGGTGCGATTGAAGGACAAGATAAAGGCTGTGTCTTCAATGCCAACGCTTTTGGCTTGCCAGTTAAACTTTTGAACATAGGGAACGGTATGGTCACCACCAATGATGATGCAGCCGATCAAGAGTGTGAGACCAACCATCACTGATATGGCAATCCGATCCAGGGGGTGAGCCCATTTCTTCATAGAGATCTTGCTGAATTTAGAGGCCAACCGAGGTCTTCAGCGCTGAAGATTCTACTGTAGCCTACGAATACATCATCTGTTTTATGCCCAAACTACATGCCCATAATGGAATACCCAGAGTCAACATACAGAATTTGACCCGTAATTCCTGTGGATAAATCGCTACATAGAAAGGCAGCCGCATTGCCAACTTCCGTTTGGGTGACTGTTCGTTGGAGGGGAGCCACGGCTTCCACATGGTGAATCATATCCAAAATACCGCCCACCGCTGAGGACGCTAGGGTTCTAATCGGTCCCGCAGAAATGCCATTGACGCGCACCTTTTGCGAGCCCATTTCAGCCGCTAAATATCGCACATTCATTTCCAGGGCGGCTTTGGCAATTCCCATCGTGTTGTAGTTGGGGACCACCCTGGCACCCCCCAGATAGGTTAGGGTTACGATACTGCCTCCATCCGTCATCAACGGCTTAGCTGCGGCACTCAATTGCACCAGGGAATAGGCACTTACATCTAACGCTAAATTGAAGTTTTCGACTTTAACCTTGCTAAAGTCTCCCCCTAAGTCTTCTTTGTTGGCAAAGGCTAAGCAGTGAATCAAAATATCTAGGCGTCCCCACTGCTGCCGAATGGCGTCGAACGTTGCATCGACTTGGGCTTGATCCTGGACGTTGCAAGGTAAAAATAAACTGGGAGAAAGCGGTTCAACCAGCTTTTTGACTTTCGACTCATGTCGTCCTTTCTCATCTGGGAGGTAGGTGATGCCAAGGTTTGCGCCAGCACTGTGGAGTTGTTGGGCGATCCCCCAAGCAATGGATCGATTGTTGGCGATCCCGGTAACGAGGGCGTTTTTTCCAGTTAGATCAAGCATGAACGTGGGTTGATATAGACGGATGACAAGCTAGGAGAAGGATGAATTCAAAGAAGCCCGAACCTTAGCTCCAGATCTAGCTTAGAACGAGTTGTGGTCAAAACTGATATCTTTGCAGATAAGGCCTTCCACCGTGGATAGTTTTTATATATGTATATTTCGATACATAAACAATCCCATCTAACCGCTTAATTTATGTAAACTGCACCTTTAAAAAATCTGACTTTGATCATAATCCTGAGATTACAGGAGCGACGTCTAGTTCAACATTTTTATTTCGCACTTAATAAATAATAGTTAGCTTGTCTCTTCTGAACAAATCCTCTGTATCAAGTCAGGGTATGAGTATGTTAATGGTCTCGCCTCCCCCTAACCGATTGACACCCGATAATCCGCTTTCAGCCGTGTTTCGGCATATGGGTAGTGGTGTTTTTCCGCCTGTTACCGAAACATTTGATCGAGGAAAGACGATCTTTTTTCCCGGTGATCCAGCCGAGCGGATGTACTTCTTGATCAAAGGAGCGGTGAAATTATCTCGGGTGTATGAAGCGGGTGAAGAAATCACCGTCGCCCTGTTGCGTGAGAATAGTGTTTTCGGGGTGCTATCCCTGTTAACCAAGCAGCGATCGGATCGGTTCTATCATGCGGTTGCGTTTACACCCGTTGAGCTACTGTCTGTTCCCATTGAACAAGTGGAAAAGGCTTTGCAAAACGATCCCGATTTACCGATGGTTCTCTTGCGAGGTTTATCTTCTCGGATTATTCAAACGGAAATGATGATTGAGACGCTAGCCCATCGGGATATGGAATCCCGGTTGATTAGCTTTCTACTGATCCTCTGCCGCGATTTTGGTATTCCCAATGGCAACGGGATTACCGTAGATTTGAAACTGTCTCATCAAGCGATCGCAGAGGCGATCGGCTCCACCCGAGTTACCGTCACCCGCCTGCTGGGGGATCTTCGTGATCAAGAAAAGATTTCGATCCATAAGAAAAAAATCACCGTGCATGATCCTGTGATGCTGGGACAAAGTTTTGCCTAGTAGGGTGTGCCTGAGCCAGAACCTTGGTTTAGGCACATGGTGCAAATACTTAGGGTTGGTAGGGACGGTTGGCTAATCCTAGTATCTGGCGCTGTTGCTCAGGAGAGAGGGTAACCGTTGATGTTGGGTTAAAGGTGAGAGTGGGCGGTTGACTCCCCCTCTCTAGCAAAGCAGTTTCGTATTGCAAGGCTTGAAAGATAGCTGCTTGGTGACCTTTGAGCCATTTGTAGGAGGCCCACCCTTTATCATCTGTGGCATCAGCAATGGCATCAGCATAATGATATAAATCGGCAAGCTGTTGAATCTTTTTGCGAGAGGGTTTACTCGACGTGGTTTGCCAGCGTTTTATATAGCGGTCTATCCTCTGTTGATGATCCTCGGCTTGTTGGGCTCTTTTTTCCCAGGCCGCAAAAACTGTTGCTGGAGAAGAGTCGTCAATTGTTTCAGCTAGTTGTAGCTGGCTTGCAACTCTGCTTGCAATCCGGGTTGGAATTGCATTGAGCGGGCGGCTACGGCTGCTAGCTTGAGGGTTGTGCATCAGCGTCCAACCGATGTTGGCGAGGGTCACGGTTTCTGGTGGAGTAGTTTTGGCGGGTGAACGGATAAAACGGATTTCTTCAAAGGCGTAGCCAACAAGGTTGGGATCCTCAGGAATCGCTAAAGGTTGAGTTGTATCGTCATAATCGGTTTCGATGCGGTTACCCGCCGGATCTGAGATCTCTATAATCCGACCCAGGGGGTCTCGCTTGACTTTATAGCGTTCGGGGACAGCTAACTGAACAAGAGTACGGCGATACCCTGAAGGGATCGACCGTATAAAGAAACCATTGGGATGATAGGACCATTGGCCTTGGGGAGTTTTGGTTTTTAAGACTGAAGATTTAGGATGACCGGACTGAATCGCAATCCGCTCTAAATCGCTGTACTTTTTCTGGTCGCTAAGTGCGGCCCGCATACTTGCTTCAGCCTCAAGCTGGTTGTGCATCTTCTGCGGTAGGCTTGCAAACACCTCGGAGCGTTTTTCGGTTGGAATCAGGCCCAAGGCTTGCTGATTCAGCTGTTGAATAACTTTGGGCTGGAGCAGTTGCTTCGCCGCTGTTTGGAGTTCTGGCGAAAGTTTTTTGAATTCTGCTCGGGAGAGGATAGCCCAAATTAAAGATTGAATTTGGGATTGGGTAATGTCCTTAACCTGGGCTGCAGTCTGTAGCAGAGAGCTGATCAGGGCTTGTTGATCCTCTAGCAAGGGAGCGGAATGATATCCATTCCGTTTGCCTGGAGCGTAAGCACCGACTTGAAGGCTGTAGCTTTCGAAGGTTTGTTCATACAGTCCGGGTTTCAGTTGGTAGTTGCCATTGGTGTCTTGGGGTAAATCTGCTAAAGCTTGAATCTGTTGAGGCTGCCAATCATCAAATAAGGCTACTTCGGGATAGGCTTTGGTGAAATCGGTCGTCACCCTGGGCGACGCCTGGCTTAGGTCTTGGGCCTTGGGAATCGGCAGTCCTTTGGGTTTGAACTGAGTTTTATCTGGCGCTTCAGGTACGTCTACAGGTAATCCAAATTGAGCCAAAGCAATCGTGGGTGTCAGCGCGATTAGCCCTGCAGTCAATAACGCTTTCATAAAATATTTTGTCCCCCAACAAACTGTACAAACTTGTGCCCCGAAGGAAGAACCTCGTGTACTGCACGAGGTGGTTATAACTAACTATGGAGTCAGTTTGCCCATCTTGGAGGTAGACTAAGCAACTGATTGCAGATTTATTGTAGATTTTCGCCTAAAATCCTCTATTTTATTCTGATTAGAGTATTTTAGACAGATTATTAAGAACCAGAGAGCGGTTAAAAACAGGCGAGCAATGCTTGTCGCATCACCTCTACGGGAGCAGGTTGGTTAATCCAAAGTGATAGGGCTGCAGCACCTTGCTGAACCAGCATCTCGACCCCTGTAATGGCTGTACGCCCGCTCGCAGCAGTGGCTTGTAACAATAGGGTGGGATTGGGGTTGTAGATTAAATCGTAAACAATGGCATCTGCGGGTAGCAGGTGAACCTCTGCAACTGATAGCGGAGAGGCTTGCGTATGAGGAGACATCCCCACGGGGGTCGTGTTAATTAATAGATCAGTCTGTGGCAAGAAATGGGATAGCTTTTGCCAAAGGTGCGTGTGGATCTCAATGGATAAGGTATTTGCGCACGACTTTCGTAGTTGCTCCAATTTTGCATTTTGGCGACCGATTACATGCGCGTGCGGACAACCCAACTGAGCACAACCCGCTAACACAGCTCGAGCAGCGCCGCCACAGCCCAAAATGCAGGGCGTGATATGAGGCCAATCCCGATTCAGCGATTGTAACGGCGATAGGAATCCTTGGACATCGGTATTGGTTCCCACCCACCCGGCATCCGTAAGCCAGACGGTGTTGACGGCTCCCACAGTTTGTGCGATCGCAGTTGTTTCTGCTAAGAGGGGGATAATGGCCTGTTTATGGGGAATGGTGATATTGAACCCTAGGCATCCCAGGTCTTTTAAACCTGATACCACCGTGGGTAAAGCCTCAGCGGTAACCGGCCAGGGGATATAGACATACTCCAAAAAAGCTTGAGCCTGTTGGGTTGCCAGCGCACTTAGCGCAGCATTATGCATTACTGGTGATAAAGAATGTTCGATGGGATAACCCATAACGCCCAGTAATTTTGTGGCACCCGAAATCTGCACCATGACATGGTAACCGCTGTAACTGTTTGTTCAAGAGAGGGGTAAGGGCAGACAAAACCGTCTAGACGGCTTCAAAATCTTTTTCACCGGTGCGAATTCGAACAATTTGATCCACAGGGCTAATAAAGATTTTGCCATCCCCAATTTCACCAGTGCGGGCCGCATTGACAATTTTTTCGACAACCATATCGGCTTGATGGTCTTCAACCACAATTTCTACCTTAAGCTTTTGGAGAAACTCAACGGTGTACTCAGAGCCTCGATAGCGTTCCGTCTGTCCTTTCTGACGACCAAACCCTCGGACTTCAGATACGGTCATGCCCACAACACCAGCATTAACCAACGCAATCTTGACTTCATCTAATTTAAAGGGGCGGATAATCGCTTCAACTTTTTTCAAGGTCTTTGCTCCAAACTTCGGGACAAGATTCAATGTAATGAATGATCTGGGGTAAACGATTGAACTTTATGGAAATATCATCATCTTTGTGACTAGAAACCTGTGTGCCACGTTACGAAGTGTCGTAAAAAAAGATATCAATTGGAATCCAGTCGCGATCGCAATGTAGGCCTGAAGCGGATTAATCTGCACGGGAGACTGGGTTTGAGGGGACTGGGTTGATTGGATAGGGGGCTTTCTATTGAGGGGCGGACCGGATAATGTTTTTCAAGGCTGCCAGCAGTGAAGATTGAGAACACTCCCCTCTAAGACTTCACTATCAATCCCCCAAACGCCGGGGTATTGCTGTCTCAAGTCTGTCTTAATAAGAATAAGTTGCAAAAACTTCCTCCTTGCGGAGAGAATAAGGTTAAGTTGACTGAGCCAATCACCAAATAGAGAGGGGCAAGCGCCAGCAAGTCAGCCTTCTCTGTTCAATCCGCTTAGCTCCGTTTGTATGCTGCTGTAGTGTGCGTTAACTCCCATCTGTCCTTATTAGATTGATCCGTTTTTTCTCTGTTTCTGTCATCTTCATGATCGAGTCCGCAATCTTACAATTAGACAATCTGACCAAACGCTATAGCCCTCAACTGCCTGCTGCTGTCAATCACGTCTCTTTTCATTTAAATCCAGGCGAGATCTTGGGCCTGTTGGGGCCTTCAGGGTGTGGCAAAACGACGTTGCTGCGATTAATTGCGGGCTTTGAAAAAGCTGAAGAGGGCCGCTTATGGCTTAATGGGCAAGTCATTGCCAGTCCCCGACGATGGACGTCCCCTGAGCAGCGTAAGATTGGCATGGTTTTTCAGGATTTTGCCCTATTTCCCCATCTCACGGTTGCGAATAACGTCACCTTTGGGTTGCAGCAACATAAACACCTCTCTACCCAGGTTAAGCAGCAGCGCCAGTTTGAGGTGTTGCAACTGGTCGGACTGGTGGGAATGGAAAATCGCTATCCCCATGAGTTATCAGGGGGGCAACAGCAGCGAGTTGCCTTGGCTCGGGCCTTAGCCCCTCGACCACAGCTAGTGCTGTTGGATGAACCCCTTAGCAATTTGGATGTCCAAGTGCGTCTGCGCTTACGGCAAGAGCTGAGAGACATTCTCAAAGCGGCAAGTACGACGGCTGTCTTCGTCACCCATGATCAGGAAGAAGCCCTTGCGATCGCAGATCAAGTTGCGGTGATGCGTCAAGGCTGTATTGAGCAAATGGGAACCCCCGAAGAAATCTACCAACATCCCCAGTCTCAGTTTGTGGCAGAATTTGTCACCCAAGCTAATTTTCTAGAGGCGCAGCGCCAAAATAACGGCTGGCAAACCGAAGTGGGGTGTTTCGCGGCGAGTGAGACGCTTGAGATCGCATCGGCTGAGTATAGCCGAGCGGTAGTGATGATTCGCCAAGAAGACCTGATCTTACAACCCGATCAAACCGCTTCGACCATTATTCGAGATCGTCAGTTTCTAGGGCGGGAATATCGATATTGCCTCAAGACACCCTCGGGACGAGAACTGCATGCTCGCTCCATTTCGTCTACAGCCTTACCCATCGGTACGTCCGTTAGCTTGTCCGTTGTGCCTCACCATCTTAGGATTTTTCCTCAGAATCCAGTGCGATCGGCCCAAATAGCTGCTTGATCAAGGTATTGGCACTGGGGAACAACCATTTCTGCGTAAAGGCACCATAGGCCAAGCCAACGCCCAGCAAACCTGCTCCCCAAGATGCTGCTGTTTGAAGCATTTGGCGTCTTTCAATGGAAGGGACTTCTTCAATCAATTCATTCACGGCTGCTAAGGCTTCAACGGCAGAGGGATAGCGTTGGCGGAAATCATAGCGGACCATCTTATCGATAATGTCCCCGAGGACGGGGTTAACAGAGATATATCGTCGCCAGGCAATTTCGCCGGTTTTGGGATCAAAGGCCAGTTTGCCCTTGGTGGGATCGATACCGGTGAGAGCCTGAATGGCAATAATGCCAACAGCATAGACATCGCTACTAAAATTCGGGCGGCCAATGGACTGTTCGCTGGGCATATAGCCATCGGTGCCAATGACAACGGTCTGAGCAATGCGGCGTTTATTTTTGACCGAGCCAAAGTCAATCAAGACAATTTTTTTATCTTTCTTGCGTCGAATAAGGTTAGCAGGTTTAATATCCCGATGAATCACCCGGCGCTGATGCACATAGGCCAAGGTCGTCAGCACATCTTGGAGAAAGGCAATAACTTTAGCTTCTGACCAGCGTCGCCAGCCAAATTCTTGCTTGAGATTGTGACCTTCGATATATTGCTCGACTAGAAAAAAGTCTTGATCGGCTTCAAAATCATCAAAAAGCTGAGGAATTTGGTCATAATCCCCCAAACGTTTCAGGACTTTGACTTCCGTAGCAAACAGACGGCGAGAGGTTTTCACCGTAAATAGGTCATCGGACTCAGGCTGTAGCTTTTTGACAATACAACGACGCTTGTCGGGATGCTGGGTATCCGTCGCTAAATAAGTTTTACTAAATCCACCACTGCCGAGCGCTTTAGTAATCTTGTAGCGATCGGCTAATGTGGTTCCCAACATATATATACTCGGCTCTGCAGTAAATCATCATAACCGCAGGGCAGAACGAGTTCACAGAAAATGCTGCTTTTCCCCGATTTTTAATTAGAAATATTACGATTCTTGATCCCAGCCCAACGATTCTCCCGATAATTCTGCCGAATGATAGAGATGGGTCGCCCTTAGAATTCATCCTCATAGGTGCTGACCGCATTGGGATCGCTATCTCGTTTAGAACCCAGTAAGTCCAAGCGATCCACTCGAATGACGGGCCGAGAGCGATCTGCCCCCGTGTTCCGATCCTGCCAACGATCAAACTTTAAGGCCCCCGTGACCCCAATCAGGCTACCTTTACGGACATAGCTAGCAGCCGTTTCTGCATTTTTGCCCCAAAACTCTAGGCTAAACCAGTCAGGCTGGTCATCGCGAGAGCGACGTCTGACGGCCAACGTTACATTGCAAACCACATTGCCAGACTCAAAATACTTAACGTCTGGGTCCATCCCCGCACGACCCACTAGACTCACTAAATTTAAACTCATGGTTGGCTTTCCTAGACTGACTTGGTCATATTGCTGATCGATTCTAGCTGGATTCTTCCTCACCCGGCGTTACAGTTGGTAAATCCGATGAACCTTCTGCAAGGGAGACAATATCAGGCGTAAAGACCGCATTGGCGTCAAAGCGATGGTCTTCCCATCGATCCAAGATATCTTTGACCAGCACCTCTTTGACCCAAATTTGGCCAATTACCATCAGCGGTAAGGCTAAGAGCAGCCCCAAAAAGCCAAAGAAGATGGCAAAAACGATTTGAGACAGTAAGGTGACTGCGGGTGCGAGGGAGAGTTGCTTGGCCATCACCGCCGGAACCAGCAAATATTGTTCCAACTGTTGAATCAGAATGTAGAGAATCAACACGGCAACCGCTTTCCAGGGCGCATCCAACAGGGCAATTGCCATGGGTGGGATTAAACTCAGCGTAGGGCCAATATTAGGGATCGCTTCTAGGAGCCCCGCAATCAGAGCATTGGCAAGCACCAGTTTCACACCTAGAACCAAGAGACCCAGACCACTGAAAACGGCAATAACGGTCATGTTGAATAAGATGCCCACAATCCAGTTATCTAGAGCGGCATCACACAGCCCCAAAATATAATCGACTCGCCGTCGGTAAAAGGAGGGGAACAGACGAATAAAGATGCGTCGATATTGGTCGGGATCGACCAAGAACATGATGGTCAACACCAGAATCAGAAGAATATTCAGGGCGACCAAGAGGGAGTTAGAAAATAAGGCAAAAAAGTTATTGAGGGCAGTTTCGGCGACGGTTGGAATTTTGTCTCGGATATTGTCAATCAGGGAGTCAAGCGGGATTTCAATGCCAGCGCTCGGTAAACCAAAGGCCAAGCCCGTTTCTTGGGCTTCTTCAATCAATTCTTCAACTCGGGTCAAGCTCTGCGGCGCTAGGTTCAACAATTCTTGGGCCTGAGCTACAAAAGGGGGGATAACCAATAGGCCGATGATGCAGGCAACGCCCACAATGGAAAAGATGGCTAAGGCAACCGCTAGTCCCCGACTCAATCCCCGCTTAGTAAGCTGGCGAACTAAACCATTCAGGGCTGAGGCGAGGACAACCGCCGTAAATCCTAACAGCAGGACTTGGCGAATTTCCCACAGGATATAGAGCGACACCAAGAAGACAACTAAGCCAATCCATTTCCCTAGACTCAAAATCTGCCTCCAATATCGACATCAAGGATTGAAAGGGAGGACGCCCCTCTTGCTTACCGAATTTTAGGAGACGGACTGCGTTTTCAGTAAAGGGAAGCCTAATTCTTCACGTTGTTGAAGATAGAGTTGGGCGACTTGGCGGGCCATTTGGCGAATGCGGCCAATATAGCGAGTTCGCTCCGTCACAGAAATAACGCCTCTGGCATCTAAGAGATTAAAGGAGTGGGAGCATTTGAGCACGTAGTCTAATCCGGGTAATACCAATTTTCTCTCTATGAGTTGCAGGGCTTCTTGCTCGTACAAACTAAAGAGTTGAAACAGGAGTTCTGGGTTAGCGGCTTCAAAGTTATAGGTGGATTGCTCAATTTCTCCTTGCAGATGAACATCGCCATAGGTGAGGGTACCGTTCCAGTCGATTTTTGCGATGGCATCGGTTTCTTGCAAGTACATGGTCAACCGCTCTAGACCATAGGTGAGTTCAATAGAGACGGGGCGGCAGTCCAAGCCACCGCACTGCTGGAAGTAGGTAAACTGGGTGACTTCCATGCCGTCTAGCCAGACTTCCCAGCCCACACCCCAAGCGCCCACGGCGGCATCTTCCCAGTTGTCTTCCACAAAGCGAATATCGTGATCTTCGGGCTGAATACCCAGGACTCGCAGGGAGTCGAGATAAATATCTTGGATATCGTCCGGTGAGGGTTTGACTAAAACTTGGTACTGATAGTAGTACTGATACCGATTAGGGTTTTCGCCGTAGCGACCATCAGCAGGGCGGCGACAGGGTTCGACATAGGCGACGGCCCAGGGCTCTGGGCCTAAAGATCGCAAGAAGGTATGGGGGCTTTTGGTACCTGCCCCTTTTTCGATGTCATAGGGCTGGACGATTAGACAACCGCGATCGCTCCAAAATTCGTGGAGTTTGGCAATAACGGATTGAAAATTCACAGCGCTTGACCTGCATGTAGATGGGTGTCAGTTACCTAGTCTACGAGGCTCGTTTACATTTTGGTTGCTTTTTTTAGAACTTATCTTGTAGAACGCAAACTGGATCAGAGGTGGCTGATGGCGACAATCTTTACCCTGAAACAATGGTCGGTGGCTTGTCACCCCCTGAGGTCTCCAATCCAAAGCTTGTTTCAGATGAAGTCTGAGGTTTTAAGCGGCTTGGAGTAAGGCTCTTCCCTGAGCTTCTTGTTGAATGGCGGTTAGGGTATGCTTTAACGTCTCTCGAAACAGAAGATGAAAGCTGCCTTCCAACAGTCCCATATCTGCCTCAGCAGAAACGACTTGCATCACAAATACCTGAGACATTGAAAGTGGTAAAACCTGCCAATACCCCTGCAAATGACTAAGATCTCCCTCAAGCAGGCGAAAGCCCAGTTTGCCAGGAGCCATCACTCTATTCTCGGTTCGTATCTTAGATTGCATCTGAGCAAAAAGAATTTGGGAAACATTGGTTTGTTCAACCACTGTTCGCTGTGCCGATGCTTCCAACACTTGGGTTGCAGCAACGTTGGGTAGGAACTGGGCTAAATGCTCAAAATCCGTCAGAACCTGCCAAGCTGTCTCTGGTGCACTTTCAATCAAAACTTGTGCCACATATTCCCCTGCACGACCCAAAACAACGGCTTCTCCCCGCCGTAACGATTGGTTTTGTAGGTTAGACAGCCGAGTTGTCAAAGCATCCAGGGACTGGTACGTAGGGAAAGAGGTCTGCATCGTTGAGCTTGTGAAACCGCCAGTTGAGATTGAGTAATGCAAGGCATTCTTTACAAATCATAAAGAAAGTTTGTTTTTGTTGCATAGATTCGTCTCACTGATGGTATGCCCCGCTCCATTCAGAGACTGAACAGATGGAAAATTCCTCGACAATGCCCAGAACCTTTCACAGCCACAAATGCTGGCCAACTTCAGAAGCAAATTTATCAAGCTAGGACTGCTTCAGGATGTTCAATTTGGGTGCCTAAAACTTGTAAAAAAGCTGATAGCCACTTGGGATGAGCTGGCCACGCAGGTGCTGTGACCAAATTGCCGTCAATCAACGCATCATCCACAGCAAGATCTACATACTCCCCACCCGCTGCCGTGACTTCTGGGCCACAGGCAGGATAAGCAGAACAGCGTTTTCCCTGCAAAACACCCGCTGCAGATAACAGTTGCGCCCCATGACAAATGGCCGCCAATGGCTTTTGAGCTTGGGCAAAGTGCTGCACGATTTGGATCACTTCGGGATTAAGACGCAAATACTCTGGAGCCCTGCCACCTGGAATCACGAGAGCATCATATTCAGCAGCAGACACATCTGCAAAAGCGGCATTCAGCGTAAAGTTGTGGCCCGGTTTTTCGCTATAGGTTTGGTCTCCTTCAAAATCATGAATCGCAGTTCTTACAGATTCTCCAGCATTCTTATTGGGGCAAACTGCATGCACCGTATGTCCGACCATCAACAATGCTTGAAAAGGAACCATCACTTCATAGTCTTCGACAAAGTCACCGACAAGCATCAAGATTTTTTTGCTAGCCATCGCTATTGGCCCCCGTAGTAAAGAAACTGAACCAGGCTGAGGAGAAAAGGAACTTAAAGCACCATCTCGCTTTCTATAGATGGAGGAGCCATCGGAATATCGCTAGTCGATGACGGCTCATTGGCAACCCCCAAAAAACGTTCGTTAACCAGTTGCTGGAAAGTTCCAACGGTAGATTGCCAAAGCTGGATGCGCTCTTTGACATTTTGAACCCTTTTGATACCCGCCTCTCCCCGGACAGGATAATTAAAATTCCCGGAAAAGACGACTGCTGAGACGGATTGACCCTCTTGTCCTTTGAGCTTGGCCTCATTAATCGCCAGGTTGAGCTGCCCCTGCTCGAGGACATAACTGAGCTGAATCGCAGCTTGTGCAGGGGCCTGACCAAACTCCTGCCAAGATCCCATTGCAAACAGTTTTTGGAAGAGAAATTCATGGGCTCCCCGCTCGTTGTCAAAGAAGGGCACCAATCCCCGAGGATTAATTCCCACCGCCAGGTATGCGGCATTGGGGAGTGTCTCTGCAAACTTGGCAGCCATTGAATGGATCAGAAATTGCGGTTGATCCTGGGAGGGAACAATCTGAGCAAACGCGACCCGATTGGGCTGAGAGGTAATGCGAATGCCGTTGTTGTAGGAAATCCGTGCACCATTATTCGTAACCACAGGGTCCTGATCATACTGCCAATCCGATGGCACAATATCGCTATATTTAAGGAAATCAGGGTTGAGAAGGGAGGGGCTGAGATCTTTAGCGGCAATGATAATACTGATTTCTTGAATCGATAGACTCATGCTGTAGTCACCCCTACTCATGGAATTAATACAAACGACACGGGTTTATAACCTTCGCCCGGTGCAAGAACCAAATCAATCACAATGAACAAGATTTAGCCATATGGATTTAGCTGAATTGTCCTTAAAAGCAAATTGAAGCCGTCCCTCGTACAACCAGAATCATACACCTAACGAATGCTCAGTAAGTCTGTTTGTTACAAGAAACGGCTTCGCAAAACGATGGGTTAGACAGCCGGATAGGCCTGGATAGATAGGTCTGCCAAGTCGGCTGAAACGCCTCTCAAAATCATAAGGGTTTGCTCTGAACCCGCCAAGGAGATGCGAGTATTCCGATCGTCTGTCGTCACGCTGAGTTGACCAACGGTTAACCTTCCAGCCAGCCCCAGAGTATCCAAGTCAATATCGAAATCGAGAACTCTATCTGGACCTTGACCGATTTCGATGACAAACCAGTCTTCTCCAGGCCCACCAGACAGCCAATCCGCACTGGCACCCCCGATAAGAGTGTCGTTCCCTGTCTCCCCTGATAGGCGGTCTCGGTTCGCTCCCCCAATCAGTAGATCATTGTCAGCTCCCCCGACTATGCGGTCTCTGCCGGGACCCCCGTCAAGGGTATCATCTCCGCTGTCCCCGACTATGCGGTCTCTGCTTTGAGCACCAGTTATCTCGTCATTTCCACCGTTGCCAAATAGGGCATCTCGACCCCTGAGACCGAATATATGATCGGCCTCAGCTGTTCCCCGCAGGATATCTCGACCATTGGTCCCCACAATTTCATTAACAATAGGCATAACTGCGTCAATGACTGTATCCTCTCTGAACGCAAGATTTTGAATGCGAGTATCTTCTGCGGGGGCAGTTTCAGAAACAGCAAAAGCAGGGGTCGTTGGATCATTATCGGCAGGGAAGTTTGCTGCCAGGTACTCGGCCAATGCATCTTGTTCCGTACCCGTAGGTGCAAAGTTGGCTGCACCTGTTTCGGTTATTCCATCAGGACCATCCAGATCGACGCGGTTTGCTGCTGTACCAGTGGGGAAGGGATACTCATCGCCACCATCCGCTAAGAAGCCAAGGGTAACAATCCGGAACGTGCGGCCAGTATCTCCTACCAATTCACCGTTTTGGACCACAACGTCGATATCGTTGCCGTCGGCATCCGTGATCGCTAGGGATTGGACGCGATTGCCTGCTGAGGCATCGGGGTCGAAACTAAACTGAATCCCAGAGACCTGGGGGAATCGACCTGGTGTCTCACCGGGACCTGTGGCTGAAACACCATGTTCAATCACGGCCCGAAGCTCTGCTGCGGTCAACGTCAACAGGGTCAAGTTATTGTTAAATCGCAACGTGTTGGCAATATCCGTCTCAGAAATTCCCCCTGCGGGTTTGACCAGATTGCCATCAGCATCAAATACAGTCTCGGTAGGAAGCTCTTCAGCCTCACCCGTTCCACCGGGGGGCACAATCCTCTGACCGATATCATCCCGAATGCCGCCGCCGTTTTTCAGGGAGATGACTACAGAATCGTCGAAGGACTGTGCGATCGCTAAATTCGCATCGGCAGTCAGGTTCCCAAGGTTGGTCTCTTCAGTCCGTACACTTTCGCGTCGCCCATCCAGGTAGACCTCACTGAGGCCGAAAACATTGCTTTCCTTGGCAACGATGACGTCTCGGAGATTATCCACAATGGCCTGAATCTCTGGATCAACCAGACCCTCGGCATTGAGTTCGGCTACACCTTGATCGTCAGTGGCGTAGGCACCGCTGACCTCAGCGTCATAACTGTCAGGGATAATATGACCATTTTCGTCAAATTCAATCACCAGGCGACCCACGTATTTATAGTTGCCATCGGTATTGATAATTGCTACCGGATTTCCGTCTGCATCGGTCGTGAAGATGGGGTAATCGCCCTGGGCAGTGTCGCTATCCCGGAGGCGATCGGTTTCATCCACCAGCCGCGTATTGGAGCCACCTGCCATGACGATATCGACGTTTCTGAGGCGGGTTGCTAACTCTTGCTCAATGGCAATCTGCTGCATATGGGACAACAGCACTACCTTGTCGATATCAGGGTTGGCCGCTAACAAGGCATCGACATCTGCCTGGATTTCTGCTGCCAGGGCATCCAATTGTTCCGGAGTTGGATCACCCTCAAAGTCGCCAGGGAGGACAGTGACATCACCAGGACTAGAAATGCTGGGGATTGTGGGCGTGGTGGCACCGACAACTCCAATCTTTT
The DNA here is from genome assembly GCF_028285745.1 of Acaryochloris sp. IP29b_bin.137. Lineage (GTDB taxonomy): Bacteria > Cyanobacteriota > Cyanobacteriia > Thermosynechococcales > Thermosynechococcaceae > Acaryochloris. The sequence goes on from NZ_JANQOP010000228.1 coordinate 20,249, forward strand.
CGCCGTTGATGTCAATAACTGTGCTAGCGGCTAGGCTATTGGCTTCAGGAGCCTGAGCATCATCAACCACAAATTCTGCCAGGTTGACATCGGTGCTGAAGTCCAAGTTAGCGCTCAGGTAGGGGAACGCGGTGCCCACAAAGGACTCGTCAATATCCGGTGTGGCTGGGTCATCTTCAGCACCCCCAATCAGATCCGCCAGCAGCTCGGTTCCCAGGTCAAACTCATGGTTGCCGAGGGCGATCGCCTGGAAGCCCAGCTCATTTTGAATCAGAATGTCGGCTCGGCCCGCGCCCCCAAAGACGTCTTCGGAGGCACTGAAAAAGAGACCTGGGATAATGGCATCTCCCGACGACAGTACTACGGTATTGTCAGGTTCACCATCATTGCCGAGATCCTGGGCTTTAAGGGCATTGAGCACCGCCGAGAAGTTGGGAATATCGTCTAGGGCTGGAATTCCAGCTTCTTGGTCAGCGGTGTGGAGAATTTCCAGAGTGAAGGGGCTATCAGTACCTCCGCCTGCGATATCAAACCGTCCCACAATCGGCTCATGATCGCTGGCGACCACTGTGTTATCAAACTCAACTGCGTTATCGTCACGGGTAAAGTCGTTGTTGACGTGAACAATGTCGAACTCAGCTCCCTCCAAAAGTGGGTCGGTAACCAACATATGGTCCAGCACCTGACTGTTGCCGTTGAAGATAAAGGTGTAGGCATCATTATCTGCCTCCGCTTGGGAAACGAGATTCGTCAGGACCTGCTCGTCCCCAGTTCCAGGCAAAACTGCGGCGATCTCATCGGCAAATTGGAAGGTATTGAGGTCACCCGTCACGATAATATTGGCGTCGGGATTATCCGCCAGTTGGGAATCGACAAACTCATTCAAAGCTAGAGCCTGTGCTGCTCTGGCTTCCTCGCCTGCTTGAACAAAGGGCTGGGGACCACCAAAGACGGGAGTAGAGCCAAACCGGGAGGAGAAGTGGTTATTCACCACAGCGACGGTTTGACCATTAAATTCAAAATGGGCCAGTAGCGGACTGCGACTCCCGTCAAAGGCATCGGAATTGCTCACTCCGGCATCAGCCAGAACGTCTGGCGACAAGAGCGTCAAAGAGTCGTCGTCAATGCTGATCCGATCCGGGTTAAACAGAAACGCATTGCGAATATTGCCGCCAGGCTGTCCGCCAAAGGCCCCATCAGAAGGAGGATTGACGGTGCGAAACTCGTAGGTGGGACCACCCGCTGCTGCGATCGCATCCACCAGATCCTGCAGTGTTTCATCTGCATCTAAGATGCCGTCATCGGTAGAAGATCCAGAGTTGTCCTGAATCTCTTGCAGGGCAATAATGTCCGGTGCCTGGAGGTTATTGACGATCTGCTGAGCGAGCTTATCAAACTGATCGTTACCTCCTGGCGTCCCATCACCATCAGAAGGGTCTAGGTTAAGGACGTTGTAGCTGGCCACAGTGAGCTGATTATCGGTGCCCACTAAGTCTGTGGTCTCTTGCTCCAAGCCACCTGGTGTTACCATAATCGGATCGGTCACGTTGACCTCAAAGTTGCCGAAGCTGTAGCCGACGACCCCGGTCACATCCCCTAACTGATCACCAACATTGAGTGCTGGGGGCGTATCTTCTCCAGAGATCGTAGGGTCAAACTGAATTTGTACAATTTCTGGATTTTGATCGCCCGTATTATCTGGCCCCGAATCAAGATTAATGCCGCCCCGTGCGTTAAGGGGATCATCGGAGGTCGCCCCTTGGTTTGGCACTGTAAACGCTTCAGCAGAGTCTTCACTGAAGACACGAGTGGGAGAGACTGCCGCTGCATCTTCAATGGTGACCCGTTGACCTTCGAGACTCTCGTAGAAATCAATCGCATCATTCTCAAGGTCAAATTCACCTGAATCGATCTGGAGATTAACTGGCAGCTCATCCTCACTAATTACCGTCGTGTTGGACGGCAGTCGTCCCGAAGAGCCAATTACAACTGCTTCTGGCAGGTCATTACCGCTAGACAAAACAGTGGTATCAGTAATATTGCTCAGTTGAGTAACGGAAAGATTACCCGTTCCAGCGCCACCCGGTATAAATTCTGAGACGCCACCTGTTAACGCCAATTCGTCGCCAACGCTGAACGCCGGGGCGCTACTGGTAAACACAAAAATACCATCTGAAGTATTGTCATTGCCGTCTCCTGTAGCATCTTGGAGATAGAAACCTCTTTCAGCGACAGCCGTAACAATACCGGTAGTACTCACCGTCTGCCCTGCAAACGGAGACAGATGTCCCTCTCCCTGAATATCGGAGATCTTCAAGGGAGGGGTGAATTCAAAGACTGCGGCCGTGCTGCTTTCTTCGTTGGTCACCACTAACAAAGGCTGACCATTGGGGCTATCAGCAGCCGAGATAAAGGTTAATCCCTCCGGTGCAATATCTTCATCATCGCGAATGTACTGTAAAAACTCGGGTTGAGTGGGGGTGCTGACGTCATAGACCAGAACGCCACCTCCTGCTCGCTCTAGACCGATAAAGGCAAAAGTGCGATTGCCCACGACACCGACGGTAACCGCTTCTGGTTCCGCCCCTTTGTTGTCAGATCGGGTATCAACGGCTTCTGGATCACCATCGTTCGCATTAAATAACTCTGGGGTTTGCTCCGCAGTGATGCGAGCAATCTGATCACCACTATCAAAGACTTGGTTCCCAACTGAATCCCAAATGGAGAAGGAGCGACCACCATAGGAGAATAGCTGGTCATAATCACCATCGCCATCAATGTCTCCATCAATGGTGGACACCTGCAAACGACCGAGGGTCTCATCTTGCTGAAGCGTCTCAGCATCCGGGAAGGCGTCAGGGTCTAGCGCTAACTCACTAATTCGCTCATCTTCATCGCGGGCATCGCCTTCATTGGCAGTGATGTAGTAGGTTTGACCATTGACCTCAAAGGATGCGATCGCATCCGGTTGATACAACCCAAACACCGGATGATTTTGCAGATTGATACTGCCATCCTCATCGCTTGGGTCGAGGGTATCGCCTTCACCAAAGGTGATAAAGCCCAGGGTGGTTTGGGTGGGATTGGGATTCAACAGCGCACTTCCATCCAAAGGAATATTGCCTTCCGCTAACCCAAAATCATTGTCGTTCAGAACCACTAAAGAGCCATCTGGCAGCAATGCTAGTCCTTCTGGCTTATCGCCCGCCAGATATCCCAAAGAGGGCAGATTGGTCACCTTAAGTTTGTTGACGGGCTTAATGCCAATGGCCGCTAAATCATTGGCCGTTTGCTGCTCCAGCGTTTCGCCTCCAAAGGCATTCAGGCCCAGAACATTAGTGGCCCCCTTGAGATTGATTTCAAAGATATATTTCTTGGCGGTCTCGCCCACAGCGGAGTCCCGCTCAATGACAAAGAATTTGCCGTCACCTGCGTATACCGCATCACCAATCTTATCGACCCGACCCCCAGACCGTACGGCTGGATCTTCGAGTAAATACACATATTCAGAAACAGGTTCACCCGTTGCAGTATCAATGCCGAGAATCCGAATCACGTCAGAATTGTCAGAAGCATCGCGATCAGGATTCGCCAGGGGCGTCTGGATAAAGGCATAGAGAATCCCTGCCTCTGCATCGAGCGCGACGGCTTCAAAGCCTCGGTTGCGGCGACGGTTAATATATTCATCGGGTAAGGTTTCTTCGCCAAAGGTTCCCTCTTCCTCACCGACTTGAGCTGCCGTTCCGTCTGGCACATAGCGATTCAAAAGCACCCCGGTTGAGGAAAACTTGTAGATGGCGGGACGATACTCATCCACCATCCAAAAGTTACCCTCAGCATCGGTCAGAATACCTTCAAAATCACCGCCCAAGGGATCGAGTTCTATCGGATTACCGGATAAATCAACGGGTTGCTCATCAATGGATTCATCCGCCAGATTGGAGAGACCCGTGATGGGCGTGATTCCATCCCCTTGACGGAGGAGAATCTCTTGGGTGATGGCAACCTGGCTACGATCAGGAGTCACCTCTAACTTGATAATCTTGGCCTGATAGTCTGGCAACGCGAAAGGTCGCTCATTAAGGTCGTCGCCATCAACATCTAGCGTGTCCGGGTTGGGACCCCGATCGGGAATGGTGTAGAAAACTTGGTTGCCCGTGGTTTTATCAACCCCGCCGAACCACAAACCTGAGAGCCCTCCCAAGTTAATTTGATCACCCGCCGGGGTCACACCTAAGAGGGGGAGATCTAAATCAAGTTGAGTCAGTTCAGCAGGCCCCTTGCTGTAATCCTTGGCACCAAGGGGGAGAATATCCTGCACGGTCCCAGTGGCTAGATCGAGCACAGCAAAGGCATTGTTCTCCTGGAGTGTGACAAAGGCGGTGGTGCCATCGGGGGAGACTGAAATAAATTCCGGCTCAACGTCCTGCGAAACGCGCTGCTCGGGAAAGATGCGAACACCTTTGGCTCGCAGCTCATCCTCTCGACCGTTGAAGGCCTCGAAATCAGCGGTGGCAACCTGGTCTTGGGTTAAAGCGTCGACTCCTCCTGATAGATCAATAATGCTGATCGACCCGGCTGGGTTAATTCCATCCTCAGGTTCGCCCTCATTGGCGACCAAAACTTTCGTCCCATCCGGGGTAAAAGTGAGCTGATCGGGGAGGGAACCGACGGTTACATGGGCGAGGATATTACCGTCCGCGTCCAGAAATACCACTTTCCCGGCGTTGACGGCGTTGTCGGCTTCGACTGCGATCGCAATTACACCGTTTTTGACCGCGACACTATTCGCCCCGCCACCGAAGCTAGATAAGTCAATGGAGTCTAATGCTTGGGGCTGGGTCGGATCCCTCAGATCCACGACCTGTAATTCCGTTTCACCCGACACGACAAAAAGCTTTTGAGAGACAGGGTCAAAGGCGTTAATTTCAGCCCCGTTGTCGAGTGTGACTCCCCCAATTTTGGTTAAAGGACCCTCAGAGCCACCGGTCGGACCACCATTGCCGATAGTCAGAGAATCGGTGGGCAACGTCAGGGGGGAATTGCTTCCAGTCCAATTACTGGCATCACTAATCGCGGCCAAGAGTTCAGTAGGGGACCCCGTTACTGGACCGCTATAGACGGCGTTATCCACCTCTTGTGCGGGTCCAGCACCTGCACCTACAGCAACTGCGGTAGTGCCGATTTCAAGGCCAGGGGGGAGCGCCGATGTATTTGAAGAGGTCGCATCGGCCTGGAATTCCGTGCTGTTGGTCAGTAAGGCGAATAGAAAGGTGGGGTCGGTGGAAAGACCCTGGAAGGCAATAATTTGATCGCCACTAGTGGATAGGGAGAACCCACTCGTGCCGACTCCAGTATCGTTATCGGCAGTGAAGTCGGCATTGTTGTTCACAAAATTGACGACCGTACCTGCAGTCAGAGCAGAGGGCGCAGTGTACTTCACAGCTCCTTCGTTGGCCCGAAAACTGCCATCACTGAGGACGCCACTATCGGTGAACCGAATTTCAGTTCCTGCATCGATATCGACGAGCAGGACAAAACTAAAGTCATCAGGATTATCAGCATTGATGCCAATAATTGCGATGTCACCAGCTGAGAGGGAAGTAGCCATGAGCATTCCTAAACAAACAGTAAAAAACAACCTGAAAACTTAATCGTCTTCAGAAGAGACCTAAATATGAGCAATTTTTCGGCTGCTTAATTTAGCTTTGAAGTAGTGATGAGTGAATTGAGAAAGTAGATTCTTCGTTAACCGTAAATACTGCCATCCCCCAACGAAGAATCATGCAAGTAAGAAGCACTCCAAAAGACTTTGTCCAGCAGTGTTAAGAACTACAAATACTGCTTTAGAAGTACCGTCAGTAAGACTCGCAGAGGGATGTAAAGACGAGCTAAACTAGAGATTAAGAAGACTTCCAGTTGCGGTTAAGTTTTGATTATGTTGAAAAAAACAAAAATAAACTAAGTTATTTCTTAATGCTTTGCAGAATCTCGAAATAATCTCCCACACTTTGTCCAGGCTAAAAAGTGAGTTTGGGCTTCTAAACTTTCAACAGCTATTCTGCCTTTTTCTTCGCTTTTATATTATGTATTTTGGTAGGCAATAAAATAGCCGTTTAAGTAATAGTCGTTTTCTAGCTTTTTAGATAAAAAAATCAATGAAATACAGCAGCTGCATTTCTAAAAGCTCTCTAGTCTGATGACCGCGTTTTAGAAAACTGATTTATTCTTTTTAATAAAATGAGGATTTATTTTTTGTGGATCAAAAGCTATCAACGTCAAAATTGCAGGTCCCAATCGTTCTACATCATTATTAAATGAATAAATATTAAGTTCAACTGAGTTAGCATCTCTGCTCAAGGATATTTCGGTGTATGAGTGCAAATTCGGTACCTTGTTTCTTGCGTAAATTAATCTATCTTTATTGTCTTTTAATAGTTTTGAAGGTCGAATTTATTCTCTATGACGAGTTTGCTCAATCTTTAATGAAGAAGCGTTAATCTATAGGACGTGTAGTTTCTTATTCTGTATGAATTTATACATCTTTAAACTGCTGGAATAAGCAGTTTTTTCACTCATTGACATCTGGTTGCTGTCCACGTTAAACAAGGGTTTGTCAGAGAAATCATCTCTTGATAGTTTTTTGTGCGTGCTTTCTGTTGCATCCGGAGGAGTCCATATGGACGTCAGCCTCATCGTCTCAAATATACTGAATCCACCTGTTCTATTTTTTTTCTTAGGTATGACGGCTGTTTTTGTTCAGTCTGACCTAGAAATACCTGCCCCGATTCCGAAACTCTTCTCGCTGTATCTTCTATTTGCCATTGGGTTTAAAGGTGGAGTTGAGCTGGTTAAAAGTGGGATTACCCAAGATGTGATGCTGACGTTAGCTGCTGCGGTGGTGATGGCATGTTTCGTTCCGCTCTACACCTTTTTTATCCTCAAAATTAAGCTGGGGAATTATGATGCGGCTGCGATCGCAGCCACGTATGGTTCCATTAGTGCCGTTACTTTTATCACTGCCAGCGCCTTCCTAACCGAGTTAAGCATTGATTTTGATGGTTTTATGGTGGCTGCCCTAGCGTTGATGGAATCTCCCGCTATTATCGTCGGCTTAATCTTAGTTAACCTGTTTGCCGCCAATCGCGAACAAGATTTTGCATGGGCCGAAGTCCTCAAAGAAGCGTTTCTCAACAGCTCCGTTTTTCTGCTGGTGGGCAGTTTAATTATTGGTGTCTTAACTGGTGAGCATGGGTGGGAAGTCTTAGAACCCTTTACCCAAGGGTTGTTTTATGGTGTGCTCACCTTTTTCTTACTCGACATGGGGTTAGTGGCCGCTCGCAGAATTAAAGACTTGCAAAAAACCGGTGTTTTCTTAGTTGGGTTTGCCATACTGATACCCATCGTCAATGCCGGCATTGGGTTGGGCATCGCCAAACTCATTGGCATGTCCGTTGGCAATGCACTTTTATTTTCAGTGCTTTGTGCCAGTGCTTCATACATTGCCGTTCCTGCTGCCATGCGAATGACCGTTCCTGAAGCTAATCCAAGTCTCTATGTTTCAACAGCCTTAGCTGTGACCTTTCCGTTCAATATTATTGTCGGCATCCCGCTGTACCTGGCTGGAATCGAGTTTTTATGGAACTAAGCGCTTGTTTCTTTGAACACTGTGTAAAATCTTAGATGTTTCAGCTCAGTCAGATGTTGATAGTTATGCTGTCATCCGTAATGTTGCGGGAATAGGCTGGTGAGTTAGAACTGGAACTTAGACCAAACGAGGCGGGATACTGTTTATGACCTTATTTTTTGCTCGCCTAACCTTTTAAACAGGCATAAAAAATAGTCGTCCTCTTTTGTACAATTTTTGGTAAAGCTGTTCCGTCACAGATATCCCAGAAATCCTGTTAGTGCGCTGTTTGAAAAAGACTTGTAGCCTCTACTTCAGGTTCGCTTAATAATAACCGTTTACCTACTCAATGGGTTTATTAAAAGATCTTACTACTGGTTAAAAATCAGTGTTTGTACGGTGAAAGAAGCAGAAAAGACAAGCGAACATAAACAAAAGCAAGTGTTCGTGGTTTAAAAAATGATGCCTAAACGATTCTTCAATCACTGCATGCATGTTGGCTTATGGTTGTGCGTCGCCTCAATCGCATTGCCTCTCATTGGCAGACTGTAAGTTAGGGAATGATGTTGTCAATTTAGCGAAACCGACTCAGTGGAACAGTAACGTTCTAAGCTGGTTGAGAGTGTTCATCGCTAAGACAACATGGCAACGATTAACGACAATTATTTAAAGCTCAAAGCAGGCTATTTATTTCCCGAGATTGGCCGCCGAGTCAGCGCATTTGCTGAGGCCAATCCCGACGCACCGATTATCAAGCTTGGCATTGGGGATGTGACCGAACCCCTACCAGAGGCCTGCCGAAGTGCCATGGTCACCGCCGTTGAAGATATGGGGAATCGCGATTCCTTCAAAGGCTATGGTCCGGAGCAGGGCTATGGCTGGTTACGGGAAAAAATCGCAGCCCATGATTTTCAGGCCCGGGGTTGTGATGTGGATGCTGGAGAGATTTTTATCTCGGATGGCTCCAAGTGCGACTGCGGCAATATCCTCGATATTTTTGGCGATAACAACACTATTGCCGTCACCGATCCGGTGTATCCCGTCTATGTGGATACCAACGTGATGGCTGGACATACGGGGCCTTGCAACGACCAGGGCGAATATGAAGGACTCACCTATTTACCGATTAATGCAGGCAATAACTTCACAGCTCAAATTCCCAGCCAAAAGGTGGATTTGATCTATCTCTGTTTCCCCAATAACCCGACAGGGGCAGTGGCCAGCAAGAGCCATCTGCAAGATTGGGTGAACTATGCCAAATCCCATGGCTCCATCATTCTGTTTGATGCCGCCTATGAAGCCTTTATCACCGATCCTGAGATTCCCCACTCTATTTATGAGATTGAGGGAGCCAGAGACTGTGCGATTGAGTTTCGTTCCTTCTCTAAAAATGCCGGATTTACTGGGACTCGCTGTGCCCTGACGGTTGTCCCCAAAACCTTAATGGCCAAAGCAGCGGATGAATCCGATGTCGAACTCTGGAAGCTGTGGAACCGTCGCCAATCCACCAAGTTTAATGGGGTCTCCTATATCGTCCAGCGCGGTGCAGAGGCCGTCTATTCTGAAGCGGGTCAGGAACAAACCAAAGGTCTAATCAGCTTTTACCTGGAAAATGCCAAAATCATCCGTGAGAAATTAACGGCTGCTGGGTTACAGGTGTTTGGTGGCGTTAATGCACCCTATGTGTGGGTGCAGACGCCCAATGGTATTTCTAGCTGGGACTTTTTCGATCAGTTGTTGAATAAAACCAATGTGGTTGGCACCCCTGGATCCGGCTTTGGCGCAGCGGGTGAAGGCTATTTTCGGATTTCGGCCTTTAATAGCCGGGCCAATGTTGAAGAAGCCATGCGGCGGATTACAGCAAACCTCTAAGGAATTGGGGCTGGACCAATGGCACATGTTGGTAATGTGGTTTCACCGCAATGGCTGCATAAGCATCTTCATGATGCACAAGTAGTGATTGTGGACTGTCGGTTTGCCCTAAGCGCCCCTCAGCAAGGGCGAGAGCAATACCAGGCAGGTCATATTCCCGATGCCTACTATCTGGATTTGAATGAAGATTTATCGTCTCCTGTGCAAACCCATGGGGGACGCCATCCTTTACCCAATCCGTCTCAATTTGCAGCGAAGCTCTCCCAGATGGGCATTACTTCAGAGACCTGGGTTGCGGCCTATGACGATAGTCGGCAAGCCTTCGCTTCACGATTATGGTGGTTACTTCGCTATCTCGGTCATGAAAAAGTGGCCGTTTTGGATGGAGGATTGGCAGCCTATCAAGCCCACTATTCCATCACGACTGATACTCCTGAGGCCCGATCAGGAGAGTTTCGAGCCAATCCTAACCCTGCTCAAGCCGTGGATATTCAGACGGTCAAAGCCCGCAAAGATCAACCCAAGGTAACGGTGGTGGACTCTCGTGCCCATGAGCGATATCTTGGCAATCACGAACCGATCGATCCAGTAGCGGGACATATTCCAGGGGCAGTTAACTATCCTTGGCAAGCCGTAACAAATGAAGACGGTTTTTTACGCCCTTCTGTTGAATTGCAAGCTCACTATGCTGACTTAGAAAATGTTGATGAAGTGATTGTCTATTGCGGTTCAGGAGTAACTGCTTGTGTGAACCTGCTAGCCCTCGACATCGCAGGTATAAAAAACGGCAAGCTCTATGCCGGGAGTTGGAGTGATTGGTGCTCCTATCCTCTAGATGAGAATATGGAAGCTCAAGTTTAGAAATGGCAGTTTCCTAGCAATGCTGATAAGCATACTCAAACTTGCGTCAAGTCATCGATGACTTATTTTAGTTGTTGGACTTTCTGTTGAATTAAATGCTCGACTTCTTCAATCTCGGATTTTGACTGTGGTGCTTTAAAAGTGGTTGAAGATGCATCGGCTGTAAAGCGATCAACGAAGGCACGAAATGCGTCTTTATCGTCAGGATGAGCAATGACATAGGCGCGCAGTTCAGCTTTTGATGTTTCATTGAAGTCAGGCTTCATGATAAAAACCTCCAGCGGCCATTAGAGTATATCTCTATCTCTATATTATCGCCCGCTAAAATAAAGACGTTGCCAGTTCGCTCATCAAGCCGCACCACAAAAATAGGCATGAAAGAATTAGTGAGTGATTGGCATAGCGTGACACACATAATGCCTTGATTAGCAGTTGGCAAAATTTATACTCTTACACACAGATAACGTTGTTCAGATTAGCAGACATAGAGAATGAACAACTGAGTCGTCCTAGCCAAATCCCGATATACTGCTTGCAGCAATTGGAATTGCCTAGCCGACCTTCGTTAATTGTAGTTGGGTGCTTATGGCTGAAACGACCTGGAATCGTCACCATGTTTTGTCTCTAGCAGACTTTAGCGCCGATGAATTGAATATCGTCTTGCAAACGGCCAATAGTTTCAAAGATGTGCTGTATCGCAAGACCAAAAAAGTCCCCACCTTGCAAGCTCGGTTAGTCACCAACCTTTTCTTTGAGCCATCCACCCGTACCCGCAGCAGTTTTGAGCTGGCTGCCAAACGCCTCTCTGCTGATGTCCTCAACTTCTCCCCAGGTACTTCCTCTTTGAGCAAAGGCGAGACCATTCTGGATACGGCCAAAACCTTCTTGGCGATGGGAGCAGACATGATGGTGATTCGCCATCAGCATTCGGGGGTTCCCCAGATGATTGCCCAAGCGATGGACGATCTGGGAGAGCAGGTCGGTGTTCTCAATGCTGGAGATGGCTTTCATGAGCATCCTTCCCAGGGGTTGCTGGATTTATTTACCTTGTGCACAACCTTAGATCCAGATCAGCCAACTACTCACCTCCTAACGGGTAAAAAGATTGCCATTGTCGGCGATATTTTGCATTCGCGGGTGGCTCGTTCGAATCTCTCTAGCCTAGTCACCTGCGGAGCGGATGTGCATTTAGCAGGTCCACCAACTCTGTTACCCAAGGAGTTTGCAGACTATGGTGCTCAAGTTCATTGGTCCTTAGAACCGGCTCTAGAACAGGCGGATTTTGTGATGACCCTACGATTGCAGCATGAGCGAATGAGCCAGCATTTGATTCCCAGTATTCGGGAGTATCACCAGCAGTTTGGGATTACCCGCGATCTCATCCAGCGATGCCAACCCCATGTCAAAGTGCTGCACCCCGGCCCCGTCAATCGAGGCGTCGAAATTAGCTCGGATCTGATGGATGACGAAAGTCTCAGTCTGATTCCCCATCAGGTGACCAGCGGCATTGCCGTGCGCATGGCTCTGCTTTACCTGATCAGCAACCGTAGCCGCTAGAATCGAGATCCGGTTTTCCGGCCTGCACAGTCTGGGCGGGAATTTGCAATACTGGAACAGGACAATCACAGGTCTTAATACCTAAAATTAGGATTTCAGACCTGTTCATTCCTGTGAATGCACCTCATACAGCACCTTTAACCATATATGTACACCATTGACATTTCCCTTCGTGGCACCCCTCTAGGACTCTCGGTTCAGCGTAAAGAATCTGCTGATGCTGAAGCACTGTATCAACAAGTCTTAGCCGCCATCAAATCGGGGAATCCGACCATTTTAGAAATGACGTGCGATCGCGAACCCGATAAAAAAGCCGCCGTTCTGGTGAACGAAATTACCGCTGTGCAAATGTCTGACAAATCTGGAGGAGCTGGAGCGGGTCGTGCTGCTGGCTTCTTTGAGCTGGGAGCATGACCAACCCTGCCATCCAACTCCGAAATTTATCTTTTGGATGGTCTAAAGATCAGCCTGTACTGAAAAACTGTTCCCTGCAGGTGCCCAAGGGGCAATTTTGGATGCTGTTGGGCACCAATGGCAGTGGCAAATCCACCTTGCTCCGTCTTCTCGTGGGGTTACTCAAAGCCCAAGCGGGGCAAATTGATGTGGCTCAGCCCGTGGGATTTGTGTTTCAAAATCCAGACCACCAGTTGGTGATGCCCACTGTGGGGGCGGATGTCGCCTTTGGCCTAGTCGAAGAGAATTTGACCATGGCTGAAATTCACCAGCGGGTCAATGAAGCCCTGGATGCCGTCAACTTAATTGATCTCAAGCGACGGCCTATTTATGCCCTTAGCGGCGGCCAAAAGCAACGAATTGCGATCGCAGGTGCGATTTCCCGCCATTGCGAAGTTCTATTGTTGGATGAACCCACAGCCCTCCTGGATCCTGAAAGTCAAGGCGATTTGGTGGCCCAGGTCCAGAGGCTGGTCAAGAAACGCGGTATTACGGCCCTTTGGGTCACCCACCGCCTAGAAGAACTCGACTATTGCGATGGTGCTTTCCTCTTAGAACAGGGGCAGGTGATTGACCAGGGCCAGCCAGCATCAATGCGAGAGAAGCTGATTAAACGATGGCAGGCCACGTCTAATTAGTCTTGAGAATCTTTCCAAGAATCCTAGACTATTTGAATATGGTCTGCCCGTAGGTTGGCTTTGTTTTGCAAGGTTCCCACCAAAATTTGCTGAGCTGCACCACTCCCATCCGCATCATAGAACAGCTCTCCATTGGCGCGATCGTAGATAAACCGATGTGCTGCTGTTGTCGCTGTCGTGCCTAACATGAAATGCTGATCGGTAAGCTGGCCAATGGGTAGGGATAGTTGTGAGTGAGAATGGAATGCGATTTCATCCTCTACTATTGAGAAAGAAGCAATATTGTCTGCGCTGTTTGCCAATATATCTAGAAAGAATATATCCTCTCCAGCACCACCAATAAGAAGATCTACCCCTATACCTCCAGTCAGAGAATCATTACCGACTCCGCCGATTAAGGTATCATTGCCGCTGGCACCCTGTAGAAAATCATCTCCATCATATCCTCGAAGAGAATCATTACCTTTTCCGCCGTTTAAGGTATCATTGCCACGAGCGCCCCATAAAAAATCATTGCCTTCACGTCCTACCAGAGAATCATCTCCATCACCACCGTCTAGAGTGTCGTTGCCACTAGCACCCCAGAGAAAATCATTGCCGCTATGTCCTTTGAGATAATCGTTACCATTTGCGCCATCCAAACGATCATTGCCAAAGCTACCACTTAAGTCATCATCCCCATCACCGCCATGCAACGTATCATTTCCATCGCCACCCCATAGACGATCGTTTCCATGATGGCCTTTGAGGGAGTCATTACCTAAATAGCCATCGAGGATGTCATTTCCCCAACTTCCCCCAAGATAGTCATTCCCCTCCCCCCCATGGAGGCTATCGTCTCCCGCTGCACCCCAAAGGTGATCATTGCCTTCATGCCCTTGCAACGTATCGTCACCCTCACTGCCATCTAAACGATCGCGCCCTAGGCCACCTCCTAGATAATCGTCGCCGCCCAGTCCTTTGAGTGTATCGTTGCCTTCCCCACCGTAGAGTTTATCCTTAACAAAACCACCCACGGCATAATCATCAATGGCCGATCCTCGGAAAATAATGGGTAAAGTCCTGATGCGAGCCGAGCTGGGTAAAGGGCCAAACACCCCTGGACCCGTCAGGCTCACATTATCGACTACCACCCAATCATCCCCATCATTGGTGCCAACCGTATTGAGTTGAAAAACCAGAAATTGATAGCCGCCGCTAAAGTCAAGGTCCCAAGTCAGCGTCGTCCAGTCAAAGTTCTCTCCCCCAAAGGTTTGACGCACTAACTCATGACGCTCCATGGGTAAGGCCCCGGCTTGGAACGGACCATCGTTCACGTTGGAGTTGTTATAGAATTCGCCGTTAATCCCCCAGAGACTAATCGTGATTTCATTATTAGGCTTGACGCCCCCTTCTATATTCCGCAAATCAAGACTGAGGGTTTGAATGCCCCTCCTGATCCAATCGTCATAAATCACCTGTCCGAAGTGGGAACGACTGGCATTCTGGGAAAGAACCACACCTTCCTCTGCGGCATCCCAAGCCACCCCATCCGCAGCAAACCATCCCGAATTAGCCGTATTACTGTGGTTTTTCCCACCCGTGCGAAACTCGGGGCTTTGGGAAAATTCACCATTGCTAAAGACATTGCCATAGGTGGTGGATGCCACTTCAATGGTTTGGGTGAGGGTATCAGCCACACCAAATTGGTCCCAAACTTGCAGTGTTACGTCATAGGACCCCGCCTGGTCAAAGTAATGACGAACCTGGCGACCAAAGTGATCGACAATGTTGTCCCCATCAAAATCCCAGGCATAGCTGACAATCCCTTGACTGGCCTGATCGATATAGGGCGAATCTGAGTCAAAGGATGCCGTCGCATCGAATCCAACCGCCAGACCACCCACCGCTGCGCTCGTAAATTGAGCGGTAGGACCCAGATTATCGGCGACGGCTGAAAATGTGTTCCCTTGTAGTTGGAAAAAAGCGGAAAAATCTGGGTTGTCTACAACCAGCTGTCCAGGCGTGACACCAAAGTGCTGTTGATTGTTAATGAGCGTACTGTCTTGCAGTAAAGATCCAACAAAGTCTCTGTCCGCGTCATAGGGAACCGCAATCCCGGTTTTAAAGCCTTCGATATGTAGATTACGGTATCGCTGTTCTAGGGCCGTATCGTTGACATGAATCCCCGTAGCGCGAGGTCGCCTGGCATGGATGATGCCATCTTGAAGATCGACATTGCCGCTATACCTTAACAACACCCCACTGTTATGAATATTCCACAAGACAAAATTATCAATAATGGAGCGATAATCATGGGCAGTTTTGGGTTTACCGTTAACCGTTAATTGCCCATCTCCATTCTGTACCCGTCCCCACAGGCTAATCCCTTCGATGGCGTTATAGCTTTGAAATCCGGTCAACTGGCGTAAGGGCACTGCGGCCACATCAACCACACTGTCATCTTTATTCCCCTTGGCAATGTCTCTAAGTTCAGAGGGCAGTGTGTCAACCGCCACAGTCTGGGCATCTCGAACCGATTCTGTACCAGCATCCAATCCTAGAAAGGCGATGCCAGGTCCTGCGGAGCTAATGGCAATATTGTCCGTCATGGCTACCTGAGCCGCACCTTGAACCCAATAGCCTTCGCCATTAAATCCGAAGTCAAATCGATTGGTCCGGGGAGACTTAGGGTTAATATCATGGCCTGGATTAGCATCCCCCGTAGTTTTAATCGTGAGGTTGTTATGCCAGGTCCCTATTTCATTGCCAGACTCCGCTACGATTCCAGCCCCAACCACATCAAACACGACATTATCGGTCAGATCAGCATGGCTATCGTGGTGGACAATCCCCCATCCCGGACTACCCACGACCGCATTACCCTGTGCGAGAGCAGGAGTGCCATGAATATCATCTGCACCTGTGCGATGGAAATGGAGGGCATATCGCCCTCTGGGGTTAGTGCCATGCCCTACAGAACCATCCACATTCTGTCCGGGATCATCCACAATCTGAGACTTGTCGGACCGGCCTAAGTTGTAAAACCCAGCATTCAGAACCTGCACATCGGCATTGTGCATAAACATGACATGCCCGCGCTGTTGAATGGGCACTTGATCTGCATTTTCAGTCTCAAACACAACATTGCGAGTGGTATTAGCAATGTACAGGCTGACCTGATCTTGCAAGCCTGAGGGTCGTTGGTGATCGAAGCGGAGAACCGAGTTATTCCCTGTCAAAATGTCATTATTTGTGAATCGGATGCGGTTGCCATTGATCGCCGTAATCGTGAGTACCTCATCCTGAAACCGGGTATTGTCATCATTACTGCCCCGCCAGTTGTAGCCTGTGCCCCCCAAAACCAATTGATCACCCACTTGCCAACCCAGGGGTTCACTCATACCGTCCAGGTTCAGAACCAGTTCATTATCGCCAGCCAATGGATCTTGCTGTAAGGCGACGAAATCAAGCTTCTCCGCACCAAAAATTCTGGCCTGACCATGACTCACTAAGCCTCGACTGAGCTGTTTCGGATCCCAAGTCGTATCGATGGGTTGGTCGCTGGTAAAGGTAATCCGGGTGGTGATATCCGCCTGAACGGGTTGATCTTCCGTCCCAATCAGCAAGGTTGCCTCTGGAGCCACAACAAAGGTATCAATCAGTAACTGTGTATTTTGATCGGCGGCAAATTGAAGAGTACCATCTACGCGTAGGGTGTCAATTCTGGCTGTACTTTCCTGGTCATAGGCAATGTGTAGCCCTGTGGGAATCAGCACCTTGGCATCGTCTCCTGGAATTTGTCCCCCTTCCCAAGTATTGGGGTCAAACCAGGACCCATTGTGGATCGCCTTATGGGTCACCTGAGCATGGGGGACTAAATCCAGTAAGGCTGAATGTTCGGCATGCAGTCCCGGTTGATCGGGATGTGGGCTTGCATGAGTAGAGTCTCTCCCATGAGTGGTGGACGACGACGGATGCTGATGTGTTTGCATTACAAATTAGACCTTGAGATCGCAAGGTCTCCCCCAAGAAATCATTTGACGTTGCGCATTACGAACAGGTCAGTAATGCATCATGCGAAAAGCTAGCCTAAGCACGCACCCTGCATGCAAAGATCTTTAATCCAGCACTCAAGAGTGACTACAATGACTACGCAAAAATATTTTTCAGTGTTTGCTGCAAGAATGACCAGTAGAGTATTATCTCTGCTTTAAGAATTGACGTATTCTTGCTATGAAAGAATTAGGGCTTAAATAACCAAGGCTAATGCTTTTCACAAATTAGATAGAAGCGCTACACACTAGTTATAATACCCTCTCTGCAGGGAGAATAAGCATATAACTTAATCTCTAAGATTATATTTATCTTATACAAAAAATATACATTAACCCATGCATCTCAGCTTATTCTTGAGTGGATCGAGCCTTTTTTAGTAATAACCGATACGGTCGAATTACATAATATAAAAAATATAAAAGCTGAGGAAGAGGGATAAACTTTTGATCTTCACTATTGGGTAATAACTTGATGAGGAGAGTCACCAGTTGCCGGATTAACTCTTCCCCACTTAAACGCCGATCATCAAAATTTTCCAGAGATTTGAGATGCAGACGAAATTTTTCAACGGTAAACTGGCGATCTAGCTGATTCTGGTCCCAAAACAAACGCTGGCTGAACTCAGCTGCTAAGTCATAACAAACTTGATCTTGATTAGCTCGTTGCCGCACAACATCCGGTAAAGGTAAGTCTAACAGCGTTTGGGAGAGCAGTAATCCCGTTAATAATCTCCGTTCACAATGGAGGATATGTGCCTGCTGACAGAGAAACGGCCAATCTAACTCTGGATGAACGTGAACGAATTCAGTGATGTCACAAATCCATTTCAACTTGCGCCAACATTCTTTAGAGGCATGCACACACAGGTAAAGGAGCAAGTCAGTCGTTGCAAAAATGGGAATGGACTGAGCAGCAATCTCTATCGACTCACGATGATGCCATAACTCATCAAAGGAAAACTGCGTGGATAAGTACTGTTCAACAGTGAGGGCCTGGTGGAGATCAATCGTCACGACCCCGTTGGTGAGGGAAATCTCGCGATAGGATCGCCGATAGAGCAATTCCCATGACTCGTTCAAAAAATGCCATTCTCGACTCGTTCGATAATTCGCTTGGTGAGTCAAGACGTCAACCGCTTTCAGGCAATCTTGTTGACGAATCAAGATATCCAAATCACAAAAAGAGCGAAGACTGATATTGTTATAAGCCGATGCAGCTAGTACGGCTCCTTTGAAAGGGAGCGCCAAAATATCATTGGCACTAAACAGATTGAGGATGTTAAGCAAGGCACGGGTAAAAACGGAATTTTGGAACGCAATGCCTTGAGAGTAGCGGCGCAACTCCGCCAAGACGGGGGCATCAATCAGATCTGCGCCAGCCTGTTTTAAGTTTTGATAGAGCAGCGGCAAAATACCATGTTTTCGGGCCAGGTGTTGGAGGACTGCCCAATCCATCGGTGGAGACAAGAGGTCCCGAATCTGTTGTCGGTGCTCATCATCCATCTGACTACGGGCACAACCAACCAGTAAAGCAATCTCGCGAGCGGGGACATCGCCTTTCGGCATCCAATCCTGCTGGACTGGGTTATGAGCATGAACCGGATTAGCCATAGCGTCTGGCAAACTCTCTTAGCCAGCCTCTCTCAACAGTAGTGGTGATGAACGCTACTCCATTTGACTTACAACTTTCGTTCTCGAATGGTCCAATTCTGACAGCTATATTCACGGATGGTGTTCCGATACTGGATGGTAAGACAAAATTTCCGATTGCTTTTCATCCAAGGATTATCGAACAGGGGCCATGCTAAATAATTAATCGGTTGGTTATTGACCGTGCGATCGCGATTAAACCTCAATGCCAATCGGTTCCCCTCCAGATCGGTGTATTTCAACGTTGGATTCGCCTGACTTAACCCCCTTCGATCAATCTGGGTTTGGGACAATACTGTTTTAGCAAATGCTTGTAGGGTTGCCCGCGTTGAAGCTTGCTGGAAATTCTCAACCGGAGCTGTTTGGAGAATCACACCATTATTAGCACCTTGACTGATAAGACGGTTAAATGTTGCTCGATAGCGCTTCCCATAACCAATTTTCTGTTTTTTTTGCCATTGATACCCATTGATGAACTTCAAACCAATCAACACCGAGGAACCATGCATAAATAGCCAACCCGATTGTTCAAACCGATGAAGGATGGTTGAATTGTTGGGTATAAACGCTGTCACTGGGCCTTTATATACCCCAATCAAGGTGCGTTGATGCTGTAAGACTTGCCCGCGCTTCGTATCCCCCCGAATGCCTTTCACAGGTTGTTTGATCATGAGAGAGGCCCCTGATGCAGGCGCATCCCAGACTAATCCCATGCGCTGCATTTGTTCATTCCATCCCAACCGGCCCAAACCGTCATATTGACTAAATAGCGCATACTGGCGATCCATATATGTATATTTGCGATACTTCGCTTTGCCATTAAAGTGGGCACCATGAGTTTCACGGTGACGGTAGGGCTGGGTGCGATCACGACTAATTTGGACCAAAACTTCTGGCACACGATAGGCCGAAACGGCATGCATCACTGCTGCTCCTAACCACATCGGCGGCCTCCTGCCGCCCCAATATAACCACCCCACAGGCCCAATCTGAGCGGCTTGATGCGGATCATGAGTAAAGGCAAACGTTCGTAAGGTCGCCGTCGCCCAATAGCCATTCAGCCACTCTGGGGCCATTGATGTCAGCAACAGCTCCAACCCAATCTGGGTCTGTCGTCTGAACGCCGGATCACGAACATGATCCTGAAGGGATAACAAACTATTGAGATAAAACACATGATAGACGGGCGAATCATGCTCAATCATGCCGTGAACGCCTAGATTAGCAATAAACTTCGAAATACGCGCTTTGGTTTGCTGCTGCATTGGCTGAGCTTGCCCCCAATCCGACCAGGTTTGTGCGGCTAAATAGTGACCCGTCGCTCGCATCAACCGATGATTTGCCGTCAAGGGTTTAGGGTATCGGTGATTGCCAGTAACAAACTGACGGATTTTCCATCGCAAACTCGATGGCATATGCTGCCGATACCGCAGATATAGATCCATCCCGGTCATCACAATAAAGCTTTGATCATTCCCCAGGACTTTGAGATCGCCGCTAAAAATTCGATCCGCCAGCGCATTGGCGGCGGCAACATCACCCACCTCATATCTCGCCATCGCATGGTAAATGCCCGTTCGGGCATATCGCTTCAGATTCTTAGGAAAACCATGGGGTTTACGCTGGGCAAAATGTCGAATAATCCTCTGAGCCCGTTGACGATAACGGGTTGATGAGGGCGTCTGGGCCAAGGCATATTGGGGCACAAGGGGCTTGAACTGGGAAGCAGGGCCAATCACCGGAAATGGGCCACCCCAACAGACGAACGGTACGGTCAGCAACAACTGAAGCATTTTGCCCTTAAAAAGATCATTCATCTATTTTTCATCAACACTCTAACTATGATGACGTTGTTCTCCGCACATGTTGCTGCAATAGCCCTGCGATCACCTGATTGGTCTGCTCCAGGCTAAAGGTTTGGCTGGCCTGGACTCTTGCCTGAGTTGCAATTTTCTGCCTGAGCTGCGGCTGGCGTTGGCACTCACCAATCATTTGAGCCAGCTGTTGCGGATCATTCGGGGGGCAGAGCCATCCTGTTTTGCCATGGTCAATTAATTCTGTTGCACCACCATCTTTGGCTGCCACTACAGGACAGCCTGACAGCATCGATTCGATAATAACGCGACCAAAGGGTTCAGGCGAGGTCGAGGTATGGGCCACTAAGTCACAACTCGCCATCAATGCCGGAATATCTGAACGAAAGCCTAAGAAATGAACATGGTCTTGCAAGCCAAAATTCAAGATTTTGGCTTGCAAAGACTGCACATAATCATCCTCACCAAATAGGGCTTTCCCGACCAATAGCACTTGCACCGCTTCGTCCAGGTACTGCAGCGCATCCACCAAGACATGCTGACCTTTCCAAGGCGAGAGTCGACTGAAGTGCCCGATCCAAAATCCCTCCTGAATCGCATGTTGCTGCTGCAACACAGGTCGGAGCAGGGGCTGACCTTCGTATTGATCAGGATCAAAACCGTTATATACAACCTTGATCAGTTGCGGACGCCCCCCTGCATCCATAAAAGCCTGCCGAGTGGCTTGAGAATTGGCAATCACCAACGTCGCGCACGTATTTGCTAGGGTAATCGCAACTCTTCGATTGATCGGGCTAAAATGCTCCGCCGATAAAATATCCCGCAAATGATACACCAACGGCTTGCGGGCCAATACACTAGCCATGGCCCCTACGACTAACGCCTTTTGCGTATTGGCATATATCAGATCATAGGTCTGTGCCATCTTGGCCACTTCTCCCACCAGGGGAAGCAGTTGTCGAAGACTTAGGAGGCCTTGCCACAGACCACTCTCTTTAGAGATAGATAAGCTAGGGCGTTGGCGGACTTTATAAGGCACTTGTGCCGCAGCCAGCTTGTCAGCAAAGGGGCCGCCCTCAAATAAGTACACGAGGCCTTGATGCTTAAAATGCTTAGCAACATCTGTGAGAGACAGCTCAGCTCCTCCTAATTGCCCACTCTGATCTAAAAAGAGAACCTTCATCGCAAGACCATTAATCACGCCAGCAATACCAACCTGCTTATCAATAGGCAACCAATCATCTACTGGCTGTAAGTAATGTACGACGGACTTGAGCGGCAATTTTAGGCCAATTGAAGTGGTCGAAGGCATAATCGTAGCATTCTTCCCGACTTGGCATGGATATTTGGCCGGTTAAAACATCGCTCAATTTCTCGGCAATTGCAGCTGCGCTGGGTTCATGGGTAATCAACTCAGGGGTAAAGGGCTGCAAGATTTCCGGCATCCCCCCGATGGGGGTTGTCATCACTGGCGTTCCACTGGCCAGCGATTCTAGGATAATTAGTCCAAATCCTTCTAGAGCTTGGCTCGGAATCACAGTGAGGTCTGTGGCCTGATAGGCCATTGGGAGCTGTTCATCCGGCAGATAGCCCAAGAGTTTGATGTGATCTGCCAGACCGAGGTCAGAGATCTGTGCCGCTAAGGTATCTCTTAAAGGTCCTTTACCTGCGATCGCAACCCAGATATCAGGGTTCGTTGTTTTCAACGTTGCGATCGCATCAATCAATCGATCCAATCCCATCCGATTCACCAAGCGCCGAGGAGAGAATAATATAAACCGATCCTGCGGCCAGCCTAACTGACTGCGGGCATCTTCCCGGGATAAAGTCAGGCTAAATCTCTGGGTATCGACTCCGCCGGGAATCACGTGAATTTTATCCCGACTAATGCGATAGTCTTGGTGCAAAATATTGCCAAACGCTTGACTCAGAACAATAAAGCGATCGCAACGGTCATACACATACCGTTCAAACCACTGTTTCGCCCGCACCCCCAACGCTTTATCTCCTTCTGCCAAGCTTTCTGAAGCCCAGGGACCATGAAACGTAAAGGTCCACGGAACATCTTGGGGTAAATGCCCCAACATCGGCAGACTATAAAGAGAAAAGTGGAGATTGACAGCATTAAGGTCTAAAGTGCAACATTGACGTGAATTAAACCAAGTTTCAGCTAATCGAGAGACTAGAGATCGATCAACGGTCGAGAGGTTGATGAATTTCAAGAAGTTCTGCCCAGGAGTATCAGACAAACCAACTGCAGCCAATTGAACCTGATCCTGCAACGAGAGATGACGAGTTAACTCGTATACATACCGGTTCAATCCGCCTAGCTCGTTAGGAAACCAGCCTTTTCCAACACAGAGAATTTGAGCCACAAGATAATATCGCTTTTTGTTAGTAAGAATATACTTTTGTCTAAAAGGTTAATGGGTTTCTTGCAATATTAATTTTATGATGTATCTCTACCTCAACTTATTTCCTGATCTGACTTAGATATCTTGGTGTTTACACTATGAGCATAATTATGCAAGAAGTCTAGTAAACAGAAAAGCAAGTCATAAAAGACTTACGCACTATATATATTATGTAACAACATAAATAAATTGTTTCAGACATTCGTGCGTCCTTCCATCGGAGTTGAAATTGTTGAGTAAGGAGCGAGATAGCCAAGCTCGAAATGCTGAAAAGCATGGCTGCAATTTGGGCTTTCCTATAACTTCGCAACTCTTGATCATTAGGATAAAAAGAATGTTGTCTATATCGATGAAAAAGTTTAAGTTCTATTTTGCAGGTAATTCTTCAGAATACCATCTCCCATCATGATAGATTATCTACTGTTATTGTTTGAACAAGAAAAGCTATATATAGCAATCCGAAGTGAGTTGTGAGAATAATATTCGATCTTAATAGGTACTGATAAGGATTTCAGCCTCATTAAATCTCATAAATTATTTTAGATTGCTATATTACGTTGCCATTTTACTTATAAAATATTTTTTTGGAGTTATATGATTACCAGACTATTTTTTTATCTTTATGTCAATGCAGCAGGGAAGAACGTGCTGTAAAAAAGGGAAAATGCTTAATGTGTAGTAATAGATTGTTTGTTTAGGCTTTCTATTGCCAAGAATAGGGTCAAAATCAACTTTTCCATGTAAGCCAACAGACTCACACAACTTAATGATTTTTCTGTAGACTAATATATCTTCTTTAACTTCTTCTCTTAGCGAATTGACCCGCTTATAAGCTAAAGGATAAATATAAGGCTGGCAGGCTGGCTCGTGTAGATACAGGCAGATGCCATTTGGTTTAAGTAGCCTTTTGATTTCGATAAGAGTCTGATAATGTCGACCAAAATGATGCGCTGATTCAAAGCAGAATATTAGATCAAAAGACTGATCAGAAAATGGAGTCTTATATGACGTACATGATTGAACTTCATCAATTTGGACATTAAAAACAGATTCCCAAATATGGGAACTTTTAATAGCTGCATGAGCAATATCAGTCCCAACGACAAAAGCATTGGGGTATTTTTTCTTCACAATATGTGAGGCCCAGCAGCTACCACCTCCAAGTTCTAAAATACTGTGTGAAGATTGAAAAATGGTTTCGTATTTTTTGATTTTATTTAAAAACGTATCAGCTGCTACCATCTTTTGGATTTTATGTTCCAAAAAATTATTATGTTCATTCCTTTGAGCAGATGATGCCCAAGCATTAATATCAGCCTCTTCTTTTTTTTCTATATTTATTTTCTTCATAATACTTTTCGAGTTGCCATTTCTATACAATAGCTTAACTGTTAACAATTTTCTACTTGGGGCTTTATTTAACTCCCTAAAAAAAATTAAGCTGCTATTTTTACATAAACTAATCTCCAACGTTCTTGTTTTTATAGATATCGATCGGTTAAAAAATTTGAACTAGTGCTGGCGAACTTAAAACATCTCCAAATTCTATATGCTCTTAAATATCATTGCTCTTCTAAATACTGTTTTTATCCTTAACTAATCAATAGCAAAGCTATCACGAGAATAGATTTGAAGCGCAACATCTTGGACATGGTCAAAGATAATCTTTCTTTCTTCTATCGTCAGAGAGTCACGTCTGATGCTAAAAATTTCGGCACTATTGCGATTGAAATCATGAAATCTACCCTGTCTAGCTTCTGCAGAAGTATTACTTAAAGCCATTTTCTGAACGTTCCTTTCTATGTTAGATGACCAATTCAAATTCAAGCTTCTATATAAATCCTTGAAGTAAGAAATAGGATTTTTACAAAGTTCCTAATGAATGACAAGTAACCAGTCAGGATATGTATCAGCCTGAGACAACAATACTTTATACATTGCTTTCCAAAATAATGAAGCTTCTATCAGCGAATTTGTCCACGTTTGAGAAAAAGATTCCCTTTTATTGGGAAAATAGTCTGTCATTAATTCATGCTGTTGGCTTAATGGAAGCAAGGGAGGCCATAACTTAACACGCTTATAACTAGCAATTTGAGAAAGAGGGTGCTTAACCAATATTACTGGTTTTACTCCAAATTGTAGATATAGATACTCAGTTAATAATGTACCAATAGGGTCTTTGATTAAGGCAGTAGTATGGAAAGGGTTTAGTTTAGCTATCCTTAACTATCCTTCTTAAGCCTCCGGTTTGACCGGAGGACTCGTAAGGTTTAACCTTCCCTGCGGTCATAGTCCTATCCCAAAACTTCGGGAGTTGCTA
>NZ_JANQOP010000231.1 GCF_028285745.1 Acaryochloris sp. IP29b_bin.137
TGAGGGGTTTGCATCATCTGATACAGATGAGCTGGTATCGGCAATATACCAGGATAAGAGCCCCCCGATCACAACAATCCCTGCCAACCCTAGTAAAACGGTTTGTAATCCGAAGAAGGTTTCGGCCAAGCCTGCTAGGGCTAAGGGCAAACTGAGGGCGATATTGCTGGCATTATTTTGCAGGCCAAACACCTTGCCCCGCATCTCTTCTGGCGTTTTTTCTTGGATCGTGGTTTGCATGGGAACGCCAATTAGGGCGGCAGCCGCTCCCAAGCCGACCATTAATATCAGAGAGATCCACAAGGATTGGGTGGTAAAGGCTAAGCCCCCTAGCATGGCAGCCATCCCCATGGACCCGTAGAAACTCAACCGATGTCGGGGCAACTTTTGGCCAATGGACCCGAGAACGGTGGCGCTAATCGCCATGCCAATCCCACCAGTCGCCAGCAAGAACCCAAACTGAGAGGTTTTAATGCCGGGCAAGATTTCTGCGAGTCGCACCACCAGAACGGCGAGGGCGGCAAACACAGAGAATAAAATCACCAATTGAATGAGGGCCGTGCGCACCCGTCGATGTTCATTTAGGTATTGCAGTCCCTCTTTGATATCAGCCCAGACGTGACTATCGCCCGTGGAACGATTGGCAGCCGTTTCTCCCGTTCGTAGAAATAGGAGTAGCAAACCTGCGATCTCATAGCTGCCCCCAACGACTAATTCTCGTCCAGCGTCCCAACCGAGATCGGAGAAATACCCGCCGACAATTTCCAATAAAGGCTCTCCTGCAGCAAACCCACCAATCAACGCCAAAAGCATCGTTAGGGTGTAGAGGGAGTTTGCACTTAACAAGTGAGGCTTCTCCACAATCAAGGGAATCGCCGATTGCTCTGCCGGCGCGAAAAATTGTGTGAGGGTAGAGACCAAGAACGTCACTCCCAATAACACCCAAAATCCCAAGGGAATCTGAAACCAACCCGGTTGCTGACCACAGGCCCACAGTAGGGGCGGGAGACTGAGGACTAGGGCACCTCGGAGACCATTAGTGAGGACTAAAACCCACTTTTTCGACCACCGATCCACATATACGCCAGCAATTGAGCCAAACAGTACGGCCGGAATGGTGAAGGCAATCATAATGGAGGACACCCACACGCTGACCGATTGGTCAGGAGCCTTAAATTGACTGGTAATCAGGGCAATAATCAATACCAAATAGACTTTGTCAGCCATTTGAGAGAAGACTTGGCCCAACCACATCAACGTAAAATTCTGATTGCGCAAGACAGGCCAATAGCCCTGCTCATCCGGCTCCTCAACGACTGGAGCTACAGTCACTTCAGGGGTGGGAGGGGGGGATATGGCAGTAGATTTAGAAGACGGGCCAGAGGATTTAGACGAACTCGGTTTACCCGCAGAACGGGGGGACGAGGTCAAGTTGCGTTTGGGGTCATGTACTTGGGTCATGAAGGCACGGAGGTGAGGTCGGGCAGAGTGGTAAAGCAGATATCAATGAGCGCAGCAGAGCGAATCGGACGATCAAAATAGGCTTCGGCATAGTGGCGAAGGACAGACTCCACGCCTTGCCAAACAGACAACGGATAAGCTGCTATCAGAGGAAACGGCAAGGGAGAAGTCGGTTGAATTTCAGCGGGGTTGAGGTCTTGGAGCAACGCCAGTTCTGGGGCCGATAGTTTGCCCTGCACCCGATGTTCTGTCGCGGCAGTATAGGTAGAAGCATGCTCTGCTGCTTTTTGAATGGCGGTATGGGGCCGAGGTAGTCCTGTCAGGGTCACGGCACCGCCTGCGCTAGCGCTGAATCCCACGCGCCAGGTCGGGTTAGTGATCGGGGGGTCTAAAGGTTCATGGGTCAAACAACAGGCATGGACTTGAGGCGCAATGCCTGCCCAAGCTAATAGTTGCAAGGTGCCGTGAATCAGGCAGCAAGGAATTTGCACGGGGGTCGCCCTTTGCAGCTGAGTCAGCTGTTGACACAATAAGTCCCATAGCTCTGTTTGAGGCTGTCCACTCAACGCTTGATAAAGCGTCAGCTCGGCCAGATATTGGCTGGTGGTCAGCTTCGCTAAGTTTTGGCTTAACCCAGGGTAGGATTCTAGGGTTTCAGCTTGGGCAATTTTATCGAGGGACCGTCCCTGCACCAGCATCAGATCATTCACGACAAATAAAGCGCTACGGCCACCCAATTTCGATTTGGGTTTGCGACATCCTGGCGCCACCGCCCGCACTAGACCCTGTTCACGGGTCAAAATGGTCAGCAGACGATCCGCTTCCCCAAGCGGCATACTTTTTAGGTTGATTCCTGTGGCTTTGTAGGTTCGACTCATGGCCTACCGGGCTCGATAAAACCTTTGACGGGAGTAAGTGGGCCTTGACGTTAGCTTGTCCTGATTCAAACATCCTGAGGTGGATATTACGAGAACAGAACTAGCCAGGTCCTGACGGTTCCGGGGACTCTATTTCAGCCATCGCCATCCGCACAAGGTCTACCCCTCGGGATGTTCCCAAACGGTTGGCTCCTGCAGAAATCAGCGCTAAGGCTTGCTCAAGGGTGCGAATTCCTCCTGAGGCTTTGATGCCCACGCGATCGCGAGCGACCGTTGCTAATAATCTTATATCAGCAGGGGTGGCTCCGCCGTGCCATCCTGTACTTGTTTTCAGAAAGTCAACGCCCGCATCCAGACTAACTTCTGCGGCTAATCGTTTTTCGGCATCGGTCAGTAAAGTGGTTTCCAGAATCGCTTTCACAGTTTGGCCAGTAGTCGCGCAAATCTTAGCGAGTTCTTGGTGAACAGCATCGATGCCTCCAGCTTTCAACCAACCGATATTAATAACAACATCTAGCTCTGTCGCCCCCTGATCTACAGCCTCTTGTGCCTCATAGAGTTTGACGGCAGATGTAGTCGCCCCACTGGGAAACCCAATGACGGTACAAACCTGTGGCGAATATTGATGGAGGCGGTTGACGGCGGTTTTAACATGAATTGGATAGACACAAACCGCCGGGAATTCAAACCGAATCGCTTGGTCACAGAGGGTTGCGATCGCATCCTCTGATGCCAGCGGCTCGAGAAGGGTGTGATCGATATAACGAGTGATATCGACATCCGCTACCGTTAGGGTCACGCCACACCTCAAAAAGCCCACAATACCTGAGGAAAGCCTTATAGCTTTCCTAATCCAATGTATCAAGATTATGGGTTAAGTGGGCTTTAACTGAACCATCATTCTGGATTCTGCATTAGAGGCGTGTCGGTTTATGACCTTTGGCTTGCAAAAGCTTGAGAACGCTGTCTTTTCCCACTAAATGTCCTGCCCCAACCACAATCAAATAGTCATCCTCTTTTTGTAGCAGAGGTTCAATGACGGTCATCCATTTGCGATTACGAGCCCCAAAAATTTGGTCTTCCAATTCTGGATAATCTTTAAAGCTTTTCAGCAGTAAAGCCTCTAACGTTTTGTCATCCCCAGACTTCCAAGAGGTGACCATCTCTTGAAACGAAGTTTCTAAAGTATCTAATTCATCAATTGTTTGGCGAATGTACTGCTCTTGATCCCCTTGGGAAAAACTATCAAAGAGATTGAATTGATCTTCAATCGTTTCCAACGCGAGGGTTTCTTTGCCATCTTTGACTGCTTTCTTGAAAAAGTACTGATCAACGCCATGTTCAGGATCAAACTCTAATCGTTGTAGCTTCAACGTGACTAAGGTCAAAGAAAAAAACCAAGGCTTGAAACCCGAAAAAGCCTCGATGGGCAATCCTATTTCTGATGCAGTGTTTTTGGCTAACTGATAGGTCTCCGGTGTAAGTCTGTCTTTGAGGGTTTTGCCGTCTTGAGCCGTCGCTTTCTCAAGGACAATGGATTGCGTTTTGCTAGACTCCAGTTCACCTAGATCGACCTCAAACACTAATTTTTCAGCATCCTCATAGGCGTCATTGATCTGTTGGGCTAAGGGATAATCTGATTTCTTCAATAGGTGAATTGAACCTAAGAGATAAACGGTATTCTTAGACGATTTAATTTGCCAGAGGAATGTTTTCTCAGGTTGCGGAGCTGGAGGCTGAGAAGTTTGTGGAGATGGCGCAGGGGAAAGAGAAGGGCTGGTCGGTTTGTCACCGCAAGCACTGACCAAGGTCAACAGAGTGATAACCGTGATTCGGGGCAAAATTTTCCGAATGACGCCATGAAATTTATGCATTAGATTCCCCACACAAATTGAAATGAACTGAGCGGATTGGCATCAGTTTCAGCAACGTTCAATCTAGCATTTCAAATATAGAAAGGCCGTGAATCCATGTATCGGTTATCCCTTGAGCCGCAATCAAGGTAGTGACTGGTGTCCAAAAACTTGGATTGAGCCCGAATCGCAGAGTTGGCTTGCCTAGATTAAAGCGTTGTAACCAAGGGACAATCTGTGAGTTCAAGGCTAACAGGCTTATATCACGCTGCTTTGAAGATATTTTGTCGCAACAAAAGGAATGTTACGCCTATGCGTAACTGCCGCCTTTTAATACAGGGTTTTGAAGCTTTTGCGGTGTACGATAGACATGCACCGCTTAAGATTTATTTTAGGTGATGGCGTCACCAAAGTGGTGCATTGGTTTATCGCACAAGCAGCCAATCCCCCAGTTGAATGATGAGTGAGCATTAAGAATGGATTATGAAAGCATGAAAGGGTTAGCCGGAGAGGTTGAACCCAAGTTAATGGCTATATTGGCTGAATTTAATCAG
>NZ_JANQOP010000252.1 GCF_028285745.1 Acaryochloris sp. IP29b_bin.137
TAGGTGGCATCGCCTTCGGTATCGATGTCATTACCAGAAACACTATCAGTGAGAACTGTATTCTCATTAATGGTAAAGCTGTCATCAACGGCATCTGGCGCACTATTAGCAGCTCCAACGCCATTAATAGTAATGTTGACCGTTCCCGTATCCTCATTGAATACCCCTTCACTGACCTGGTTTCCATCAGTGACCGTGTACTCAAAGCTATCCGTCGCCGTCTCACCATCGTTGAGAGCATCAAAAGCGCCGTTGGGATTATAGTCGTAGCTACCATCGGCATTAACCGTTAGCAAAGCACCAGATGCAAGCGTAATTTGTTGATCAACATTAGCGGCTTCGCCGTTGACCGCACTAACTGAGAGAGTCTCGCCAGCATCAGCATCTGTGTCATTGGTCAGCACATTTCCGCTCAGCGCCTGATTCTCAGGGGTATTCCCATCATCATCGGTAGCTACAGGTGCATTAAGCTGACCGCGAGTATCCAGAATTGTCCAGCTAAAGGTGCCAGCATTGGGGTCAATATTGTACTCACCCAAGTCAGTTTCCCTGCCGCCATTAATGGCAAGCTGAGGATCTAGTGTCCAAGTTTGATTATCGATGCCAATATCGCTATTAACGTTGTTACCTTGTTCTCCAGTTGGTATGTCATTATCGTCAAACACACTGAAAGCAATCGTTGCACTGGTTGCCCCTGGAGCAATGATGACAACCGCGCCATTGTTCTGATTACCATTAACGGTATCGTCCAGAAAACCATCTAAGCCTATGATGTTTTCTATCGTTGTAGGCGTGAAGGCCTCAAAGTCAGAGAGACCTCTAAACGCATCCGTCCCAACACTTACACCTAGCCCACCAGCAGGAGCAGCCTCACTAAGAGTCAGCTCTATCGTAGCTACGGTTCCTTCATCTTCGATAATAAGGGTAGGGGTACCTTCAATACTAACCGTTGGAACGGCAGGCGTGACCTGCTCTGGGTTATCCGCCATGATAATCGTGTCGCTACTGGCTCCCGCCGCGATGGTTCCAGGTGTCCCCAGACCCAGAGTAGTAGCATCCGCTTGCGAAATAGTGCTAATGGTCCAGGTAATCTCTTCCGCAACATCCGCAACATCTTCAATGTCGGGATTAGTATTAGGGTTATCTACACTAACATCGTTGGGAGTATTCAATACGGGAATCGTAAACGAAGCAGTCTGCGCCGTGATATTCAATGCGAAGGCGCTAAAGTCAAGGTCTTGGGATACGTCGTTGCCCGGTAAGAATTGATCGATGCCATCAAGCTGTAAATTCGCCGCAAGAAAACCAGGATTAAACCGATTAAACGAAGACGTCTCATTAGCACTCAGGACAACTACAACGCCTCCTGCTGGAGGTGGTTCGTCGAGCGTAAACCTAAATGTAACTTCTGTCTCTTCAGTTTCAATTGCTACCTCCTGCTCGATGTCAAAGCTAACTTCAACAAAGCTGCCTGTGTAGGACTGCTGGAGCGCTGAAGAGAAGATGACTTCAGATTGGACCTCACCATAACGAGCATCCAAAACCCAGTTTGGTGTTCCATCTACTAAACCGATGCGCTTTGTAGAAGCTGCAATATTGGCGCCCGTGAGCTGATGCATTTGTTGCAAGAAAAGGGAACCCAGTACACCTTGCGCAACATGACAACCATAGATTAGAACATCAATCCCGTCCAACTGTTCTGACCAAGACGTTAACTGGGCTTCGTAGTGACCCAGGGTTTCAACACTAAGTTTGGTATTGCCCAACTGCAAACATCCTGGGGTTCCATGGGAAACAAGATGCAGACTTGATAGAGAGTCATACTCTTGCAGAGCTAGGGTAATCTGCTTCACCCCATCACGATTGGGATCTAGGACTATGACATCTTCCTGGGGCAAGCTGTTAACCAACTGCGGAAGATCATCAATATGACTGTCAATAATGACAAGCGTTCGCTTTGTCGAGCGACTCTTGGTTAATAGAGTTGAACTTTGTGTGGTTGACAACATCACGTCTTAAATCCTTAGTTGTAATTATTCTTAGTAGAGCAAAGTAGGCTTGGACTTTCTGAAATAACCTCAGCACAAGTAAATAAGCACCATCACATTGCTTATTCCCCAAATATCAAGGATTTTATTCCAAATAAGACAATTAGATTTGATTAACTTAACAAGGCATAGGTGTATTTTTAGACGCCTTCTAATGACAATACCCTACACTGGAAAAATTTCATAGTTAAGATACATTCTCATTTATAGCTTCTTTGTCACAAGGACCGTATCATGGCGGTGCCATATATCAAGTCCAATGTTCGGGGATGAATTCTATCTCCTCCATGGGGAGAGAAGGCTCTTCATGGAGTTTGTTGGCTTGGTTAAATATCAGGTGGCTCTAGCAGGGGTAATCCCGGCAACCTGAGGGCTTGATGTCACCCCCTTGAATTTCCTTTGAGTTGATCCTCAAGTATGATCTCAACAGCTACAATCACGGCCACTGTTCTGCAAAAACTCTGATAAGGTCTCGGTCTTTGGACCCTCTCCAGATCTATAGTCCATTGCTCATATTGCAAAAGAGAATCAAGTTAGTCGGTAGTTTGTGTACTGGTGGGCAGAAATTGCTAAACAGGAGTTGAATGAATCTTTCCTGGCCGATAAAGGGGATAACGAGGTTCTGTTCTATCTATCGATCACCAAATTTTAGTTGTTCTAGTAGCCTTGATGTTGATCTGCCACTCGTGCAAACAGGATGTTGTTAAGCCATCTGTTCCAGTTATCTCCCATTACTCCATAGAGTTAGGAATATTTCCAGTGAATGTGTCGAGGCTCAATTTTCAAGGCTGCATGCAATAGCAGATTTCAAATGCGAATGATCTACGGAACAATTGGGTTTCTGCTTCGTTAAGCTAAGGGATATTGCTGCTTCTCAAGTGATTTGTACTGTGGGCAACAGGGAATATTCCCTGTGGAGCTCAGTTAACAGAGAGTTCAGTCATGAATCCTATTTAACTAGCACTAAAGCAGGGAATCTTTGGAGCGATCCGGGAAATCGCAACCCCTACCGTTCGGTTAGGTTGGCTGGATAAGGAGATCAATTTGAACTTCGCTCAGTAGCAACTCCCAACTTTGCCCCTTCAATGGTTCGTAATTCATCCATCACAGCAATTACATCTCCGTGATAGACCTCTTTATCTGCTTTAAGAGTAATGATTGCAATCTGATTTGGCTGTAAACTTTCCTGGATCGCAGTTCGCAAATTTTTCAGTTCAATAGCTTGTTGATCGAGTGCAACAGCGCCATCAGGCTGTATCGTCACAGTAAAATCAGCTTGATCACGGGGACGGGCATTCTCTGCATTGGGGAGGTTAACCTGAAAGCCTTCAATCTGAGTCAAAAATAGGGAGGACAAGATAAAGAAGGCTAAGATCGCGAAAATAACATCAATAAGTGGCAGGATGTT
>NZ_JANQOP010000273.1 GCF_028285745.1 Acaryochloris sp. IP29b_bin.137
AAATAGAAGCCAATGATGTCACTGTTTTCCCCGATCACCCGGAATGTTTCTTCAAAGGCTTCATCGCTCCAGTCATAAGGCTGATAGATAAAACCTTGATAAAAGGAACGCTGTGCTGGATGGGGTTGGCTCATATTCTTAGTTGTCAGACGACTGGCTAATATCACTGCCAAAAGAGTGATTGCTAGCAGTCCCCAAATATAGTTGGCTCGCTTGGATATCTGCATTATCTCTGGCGCTCTCTACCTCCTTAAACTCAGGAGTATCAACTATGGGTTTTTTTCAATTTTCCGGTGATGATAGAGCATTGCCATTTTTTGAGGTGGCTTTCTCAAGATTGATTGAGATAGTGATCCGATAAACTATCAGAAGTCTTCTTCCAAGAAATCGTCTCTGCCAGCTTCGCTGAAGCCTTCTTCTGAAGCTGCTTGCGATTGTCATCATAGAACTTGAGTGTATTGAGATTGGCATGCCGAGAGTATGCCTGTGCCCCCCGCAAATCCCCACCCGTCATTTCTAAATAAGTTGTTGTGCCACTATGACGTACCTTATGAGGCCCAAAGCTCTCGCTCACCCCTGCCTTCTTTGCTAGAGCCCGAACAATTCGATATACCGATGTCCCTGACAACCGCGACCCCCAATTCACCCGATCCAACGAGATAAACAACGGCTCCGTGAGGGCATAAACCTCTCTTTGTTCCAGCCACTCTGAAATGGCTCGTACCCCACTTCCCGTCAAATCAATCCATTCTCTTTCGTTCCTTCCTTTCCCTAAAATCGACAACCGTTTCTGCTCCGAGTCAAAATGACGGACATCACAGCCCACCAGCTCAGACCGTCGCAATCCCGCTTCCCACAACAGCGTCAACATGGCGAAATCCCGAGCCCCAGCCAAAGAAAACCGATTGACGAACACCATCATCAGTCGAAATTGAGAGGCTGTAATTCCCCGAGTATCCCGATAAGGTTTTACTGTTAGGCCATCTACTTCCGCCAAAGTTCAATCACACATTTCCAAACGTCTGGCCATCCGCACCATGGACTTCACTGCGGACAACCGCCGATTGATGGTATTTGCCTGCAACCCTCGCTGCATCATACATTCCCGATATCGGGCGGCTAATTCCAATGCCTTCAGTCGGCCAATCCCCACAAGGGGTATGACAACGATTCCTCGGGTAGAGGGCCATAAGACTGAAAGCTATATCTGATAGTTGATTCAGGCGACGTTTGAATTTAATTCCGTGAAATGGAAGTCAATCTCGTTGTCTTGGCCTCTTTTTTAAACTCACCCTTCGATTGCAGAGTAATTCCTATATTCTGAGATACCTCCATTTTTACCTGCAAAGTAGTAGTTCATGAGCTACCAATATCTTTCAATTAAAAGCATCTTATTGAACTGCATTTTCCAAATGTTGAAACGCTCGTTGAGCTGCCCCTTTTGCTTGTTCGGATGTGACGGTCTGATACCGAAGGGTGGTCTGGATATGCTGGTGCCCCATTAAGGCTCTGAGTTCCTCAATTCCCATCAGTCCCACTCGCTCTGTCGCAAAGGTATGGCGCAGATCGTGCAACCTTATCCCTTGGAGCTGTGGATAGCCTTGAATCGATTGATGCCAGTGATGATGGGCTGTTCTGTAACTTAGGCGGGTCACTTGACTCGTAGGGGTCTTTCTAGCCGTGAACAATGCTAGCGAGGGCGTATAGCGATAGTACTGAATGTAGGTCTGCAAGGCTGCAGCTGCATCTTTGCTGTAAAAGCACCAACGGGTTTTGTTGCCTTTACCCACGACCTGAAATTGCCGTTGCTCTAGATCGACTTCTGCCAGATCCAAGGCCAAAATTTCTGAGATGCGGGCCCCACTGTGATGCAATAGCTTCACCAGTGCATACAAACGCGCATCGTTATAAACAGCTTGATACAGGGTGGTCAATTGCTCGGGTTTTAAGAACCGAATGGGCTGATCACTTAGATGCTCTCCCTTGGCTTTATCCGGTGAACGATGCTCTAACTGGGCAATGGGATTGCTGCGGATGTACCGTTGGCGAACAGCAAAGTTGAGTAAGGCATTGAGGGTGGCTTGATGCCGATGGTGAGTCGTGTAAGACAGATGGGTCAGGCTATTGAGATAGTC
>NZ_JANQOP010000279.1 GCF_028285745.1 Acaryochloris sp. IP29b_bin.137
TGCAACTGAAACCCCATAAACGACTCAATTACCAGAGAGGCATGAGGGCGCTATCACTGATTCAGAACACATTGTGAAACCCTTGTCATCCCCAAAGAACGATGACACAACTGTTTGATCGCTAAATAGATAAAGAGGGGGATAGATGTGGCATAGCGTTTCCACAACCGCTTCGGTTCTTGATGTAAACGAAACAGCCACTCCAGGCCCAGGCTTCTAAGCCATTTATTCGCCCTACGGTGTATTCCTGCATACACGGGAAATGCTCCACCCAAACCAACCATAACCGCTTCAATTTTGCCCTTATGAGCTGCCATCCAACATTCTTGTTTTGGGCAACCTAAGGCAACCATGACCAGGCCGGCCCCACTCTCATTCACTCTTTGAATCAAGGATTCATCTTCCGCTGGAGTCAGGGATCTAAAGGGCAAGGGTTCCATATCGGCAATAATCAGATGGGGAAATTCATCCTGCAATCGATGCTTCATTCTCTGAAGAATAAGATCCATGGAACCCAAGAAATAGACGCTAATGTTCTCTTGAGATGCCTTCTTGCAAAGTGCTCGCAATAGATCTAAACCCGCAACTCTATCTTGATTTTTTGCCCCCATTAGTCTGAGCATCCAGACTAATGGCATCCCATCGGGAGTCACCATGTCAGCTTGTAGAATCACTTCGCTGAAGCTCGGTCTTTGGTGGGCTTCTACTAGCATATGGGTATTGGCAACACACACCGTTTTGCTATCGCGTCGCTTTGTCCATTCAAAAATGACTCCCACTAATGTATTAAATGGTGCTGCCGTAACTTTTGAACCGATAATATCTAGGCGAGTAGGTTCATTCACAGTTTTGTTGAAGTTATTTCGCTCTAGAACAGATGTTGTAGATCGCATCAATCAAAGATTCCAACTGTGGGGTGAATGTAACAGTCAATACAAGAATATCTTACACAAGAAAGGAAATAAACTGTTATTTTTATTCTAGAATTTTATTAAAAATTACATTTGATAAATATATTGCTGGAATAATTTCCTCCATCAATACAATTTAATGGCAGTAATAACGCCTTTACTCAGCGCTATCAGTAATGGTAGAAAATCATGCCCAATCTTATTTGCCTTCGAGCCCTGATTTCGGGGCGAGTTCAAGGAGTCGGATATCGCTACCATACAGTGTTGAAAGCTCAAGCCCTTGATCTAGTCGGCTGGGTTCGTAATCTAGAGGATGGTCGTGTTGAAGTGATGGTGGAAGGGAAGCGTGATTCGGTCGATGCCATGATGCAGTGGTGCGGTCAAGGCCCCCCTGCCGCGCATGTAGAAGGTATTGAGATTGAAGAACAGCCCGCCCAACATTTTGAACAATTTGAAATCAGAAGATAACGACACTGCTTTTCCTTTGCAATGTATAACTTTTCTCTAGAGTTGGGGTGTAGATCCATAGCCCATACATACTGCTATTTGGAGGTTTATTTGTCGGGGAACTGTCGTGAAGACTAAGATCGTCATGAAAGTAATCGTCATATCATATATGTAGTCTTTGTCGATGCCTCATATACTCATTGCAGAGGACGAACCCAGAATTGCATCCTTTATTGAGAAAGGTTTGAAGAGCCACGGTTACACAACTACAACGGTTGGGGACGCTGAACAAGCTCTTTCCCTTGCTCTGAGTGACGGATTTGAACTACTAATATTAGATTTGGGCTTACCGGATCGAGATGGTTTAGATGTACTGGCTGATTTGAGAGGCCAGGGTTCCAGCCTACCCATCATTATTTTGACTGCCCGGGATGATATTCAAGATAAAGTCTCTGGTCTTGAAGGAGGAGCAGATGACTATATGACGAAACCCTTTCGCTTTGAAGAGCTTCTCGCCCGAGTGCGCGTTCGCCTTAGGTCCGTCTCTAGTCGATCGGCTTCAGAAACACTGACTTTAAATGCGTACAACGTGGTTTTAGATTTAAGGACACGAAAAGCAAAGGTGGATGAACAGTGGATTGAACTCCCTGCACGCGAATTTATTTTGGCAGAAACTTTTTTTCGCCATCCAGGGCAGGTACTTAGTCGCCAACAACTTTTGGACCGTGTTTGGGGATATGACTATGATCCAGGATCCAATATTGTTGATGTTTATGTGGGCTACCTACGCAAGAAGCTGGGGAATTCACTGATCGAAACGGTTCGTGGTGTTGGGTATCGATTAAAAACATAGTTTTTGATTTGATGAGAAAATTCTCATGATTCCAAAGTATTGATTAAGCTACAGTCAGTTGATCGATCAAAATGATTAGCTGATTGTCTCAGTCCAATTTCTATTCAGTATGAAACGGGTCCTCTTGGTTGAAGATGAAGAGCGTATTGCCCGTTTTATTACTAAGGGTTTACTCAAATACGGCTTCAATCTTACGGTTGTCAGCGATGGTCAACAAGCACTAGAGCAGGTTGATCAAGATGCTTATGATGTGATCTTGCTAGACCTGGGACTTCCTCTAGTGAGTGGTTTGACCGTGCTGCAAACACTTCGTGAACAAGGATATTCGCCACCCATCATTGTGATAACAGCCCTGGTTGATCAAGAGGAAATTTCGCTGGCAGCAGGTGCAACTGATTTTATTGCTAAACCCTTTTCATTCTCTGAATTATTGAAAACAATTAATCGAAATACGAGCTCTGAATAGCATTTTTAAGTCAGATTTTCTCTAGGGGAAATGGATTTACACCCTTATTAAATTAGAAAATACACTAGCAAGCTTGAAGCAATACTTTCTAAGCTAAACATTAATTGAGCCTACTTTTGGCTGCTTAGGGTTGATTTCAGACTGAGTCAACACATGGAAAAACAGCCATTATGCCTATCAAGATAATGCGGATCTAAGACTTTGAATGTAAGAAATTTTTCATGAACACTCTCTCATGAAGCCTTTCTCACATAAGTTTCATTGAACCTTCACTCCAACTTGTCAGGGTGTAGATAACTGAACAGCGCAGTTAGGAGAGGTTCCTTTCCGTGGGAGTTTGTGTGATTGTTACTGGACACGTTGGCTTCATCACAGGTGTGTGCTTAATTCAGCTTCATCGCCTGAGTGTCCAGGTCAAGGCTGTTGGTTTGCTGCTCTGCTTGGAGGACCACCCTGCGGATTTAAACTCTGTGGAACTAGTCGCTGAATCCATTAATTCTACTGATTTGCCCAACCCTAGGAGGACCATGTAATGAGACTGATGGTTTACTCTCATGATGCATTTGGTCTTGGCAATCTCCGCAGAATGCTATCCATCTGTGAGTATCTGCTGAAGAACCCATCCAACCTATCCATTCTCTTGGTATCAGGCTCACCGATGCTACAAGCCTTCCGGTTACCCAAAGGCTTGGATTACATCAAACTTCCTTGCCTCAATCGGGGAGAATCAGGAACTCTAGCCGCCAAATATTTAGGCACAGAATTAGAGGAAACTTTGCGGTGGCGTTCTCATCTTATCCATTCCGCAGCCCTTCACTTTAAGCCTGATGTGCTGCTAGTGGATAAAAAGCCTTATGGGATTCAGCAGGAATTGACTGCCACGCTTCAGTACTTAGACGCCCACTTGCCCGAAACCAAAAAAGTGCTGTTACTCAGAGATATTTTGGATAGTCCTGTTAAAACGATTCGCGAATGGAAACAATTGGGATATTACGAGGCGATCCAATCCTGGTATGACCAAGTCCTTGTTGTGGGTATGGCTGAGCTGTTTGATGTGGCTCAAGAGTACCAGTTCCCACTTCCTGTTGCCAAACAAGTTCGCTACTGCGGTTACATCCGTAAATCTGCTCATGGCTTAAATCGATCTGAACTTCGCTGGTTCCTACGGATCAAGCCCTCTGAGAAGGTGGTCCTCGTGACGCCAGGGGGCGGGGAAGATGGTTATCCACTGGTGAAAGCTTATCTTGCTGGGTTAAAACATCTTCCTTCCCAAGTGAAGTTGCGAAGTGTGATTCTCTGCGGTCCAGAGATGCCCTTATCTCAGCAACAAGACATCCAGAAACAAGCCCTGCAATGTCCTGGTGTCGACGTTCAAGTGTTTACAGACAATCTCCTCGGCTACCTAGATGCTGCCGATGCAGTCGTCTCTATGGGGGGGTACAATACTCTGACTGAAGTTTTGTCTCTAAAGAAACGGACGGTTGTGGTGCCTCGGATTACCCCTTCTCAAGAGCAACTGATTCGGGCGGAGCGGTTTATGCGCAAGGGACTGATTCGCGCAATTCACCCCGATCACCTGCAGCCCAAAACCTTAATGCAAGCAGTGATGGCCCAACTGGGGGATCGAGTGACCCCGTCCTTAGAACTCGATTTCAACGGCCTACCCAATATTGCTGATCAGCTATCCAACCTACTCGTTTACCCCCCTGATCGAGAACCGGCTTTGGCCTAGGGACGGTTACTTTGCTGTAATTCAAATTTCTGGACACTAGTTATGAAAAAATTGATGTTTTATTGCCAACATATTCTGGGCATGGGCCACCTGATCCGCAGTATGGAGATTGTGCGGGGCCTGGTGGAAGACTTTGAGATTTGCTTTATCAATGGGGGTGAAGTGATTCAGAACTTCCAAGTTCCCAATGGCGTTACTGTTGTTAACTTGCCTGCGATCAAAACGGACACCGAGTTTCGTGAGCTGCGTCCGGTGGATCAGTCCCTGAGTTTGGAAGTTGTGCAGGAAACTCGTAAGCACTTACTCCTTAACCAAATTGCGGCCTTTAAGCCTGATGTGCTGATGGTTGAACTCTTCCCCTTTGGCCGCCGGCGGTTTTCCTTTGAGCTGATTCCGCTAATGGAAGCCGCCAAGACCAGTGGCACTAAAGTGGTCTGTAGCCTGCGCGATATTGTGGTAACCAAGCAGGATCAGGCCCGCCATGAAGCCAAGATCTGTCGGTTGATCAATCAATACTTTGATCAATTACTGATTCATGGTGACCCCAACTTGCATCCCCTGAAAGACAGTTTCTCTCGGGTTGGGGATCTCAATTGTGAGGTTCACTATACCGGGTATGTGGCCCAACAACCTGAAACCAATCGCCTGACGTTGGTGGATCGATGGGCCTTGAGTCGGCAGGCTCCCATGATCCTGGTCAGTGTCGGGGGAGGTCGGTTTGGACATGAGTTGTTGAGGGGGATGGTTGGTGCAGCGGAATACTTGTCCACGCGCATTCCCCATCATATTCAGATGTTTGCGGGGCCTTTTATTCCTGAGTCAGTATTTTGGCAGTTAAAACAGGCTGGCCGAGACTGCCCGAACCTCCATATTCATCGCTATACC
This sequence comes from Acaryochloris sp. IP29b_bin.137, assembly GCF_028285745.1. Lineage (GTDB taxonomy): Bacteria > Cyanobacteriota > Cyanobacteriia > Thermosynechococcales > Thermosynechococcaceae > Acaryochloris. The sequence continues at coordinate 5,295 of NZ_JANQOP010000279.1, forward strand.
CCTAATCTGCTCGCCTATATGCAGCAGGCAGATCTCTCCGTCAGCATGTCGGGATACAACACCACGATGAATATTCTGACCACTGGGGTCAATGCGCTGATGTTGCCATTTACAGGTAATGACGACCAGGAACAAACCCTACGAGTCCGTCGGTTAGACGAGCTAGGGGTAGCTCAGACGCTGCAGAGGGTTGATGTTGCTATTCCTAAACGTTTAGCTCAGCGGGTAGAAGCGGCCCTGAAGAAAAAGCCTCAATCGACTCAATTTGATCTGGATGGGATACGGCAAACAGCTCAAAGGGTTCGATCGCTTGCCTATGACAACCATCCTGCTGTCGCTGCTTAATAGTCCGATGAAGAAGATCCTATTTTATTGCCAATATTTGGCTGGAATGGGCCACCTGGTCCGCAGTACTGAAATTGTCCGCAGTTTGGTTCCAGACTTTCAGGTTAGTCTGGTGATTGGTGGAGAGCCGATTGACCAGTTCGAGGTTCCAGATGGCGTAGAGGTTGTTTATCTCCCCGCTTTGCGAGAAGACGCGGGTAAATTGATGGCCCTGAATCAATCAGTTGAATCGGTAAAGATCGCCCGTCGACAACGACTGCTTGCCCTATTCGAACAATTCCAGCCGGACTGTGTGATTACTGAATGCTTCCCTTTTAGTAAGTACAAAATGGCCTTTGAATTGCTGCCCTTGCTGGAGCGGGCTAAGGCAACTCAAGTCAAGGTAGTTTGCAGCCTCCGAGATCTGATTATGACCCAATCCATGAGCGAGAAAGGACTAGCTCGGAAGCAGGCTCGGATTCTAGATCAAATTCGACAGTTCTATGATTTAGTGCTTTGCCATAGCGATCGCAATCTCCAATCCCTAGATGCTTGCTTCCCCTCCGCTCATGCCCTGACTTGCGAAGTCTTTTACACAGGGTATGTGGCTCAATCTCTAGTCACTTCGTCTGTACAACAACAGGATCTAAAGTCCCCTCGGATTGTCGCCAGCGTGGGAGGAGGGCGATACGGCTATTCCTTGCTCAAAGCTATAGGTGAGGTGGGTCCCCTTCTGCGACAGGCTATTCCTCACCAGATTTATGCTTTCGCAGGGCCGTTTATGCCGGAGTCAGAGTTTGATTCCCTGCAAACCCTAACATCGTCTCAACCCAACATTACCCTGCAACGATTTACACCGAATTTGATGGATTACCTGGAGGGGGCTGATTTATCTATCAGTTTGGGGGGATACAACACCACCATGAATGTGTTGAGTACCCAGGTTCGGTCTCTGATCCTGCCTTCCCCCTCCCCAGATCAAGCGGATGAGCAATGGCTTCGAGCCTCCAGACTGGCCCAACTGGGGGCGGTTGATGTGTTGTCCCCTGACCAGCTTTCTCCCTCAGCTTTGGCCCATGCCATCCTCCAACACTTACATACGGCTAAGCCCTCCCATGCCATTAATCTCAAGGGCTCTGAAAACACGGCCAAGCGCTTGCGCCAGCTTTGTAATCAGACGGTTGCCCTTGCTCGGTAAATAGACCTGTTAGGAGAACATGATTATGAAACGCAAGATTTGTATCACTGCTCTGGAATTCCCACCTGATATTGGTGGTGTGGGTGAGTCGGTTCAACGCATTTCCCATATGCTGATCGATCTGGGGTTTGATGTCCATGTCGCAGTTTTTCGGGCTGTATTTCGTGAACAGCGTGCCATGGCTGCCGCAGGAAAATTCCAACGTCCTCGCTGCCAAACCACTCATCAGAATGGTGTGATTGTCCATCGCTTGCAGCCCGCTGTCCGGTCGATTCAGGCAAAAGAACAAGACTATTTCTGTGATCTATACGGACAACTTCAGCTTCTGCATCGGCAATATCAGTTTGATGCCCTACATGCCTTTTTTATCAATGAAATGGGGTTTCTGACGACCCTGTTAGGACAAGAGGCGGGCATTCCTGTAATCAATAGTGTGCGGGGGGCGGATCTGCATAAGCATGCGTTTAGTCCCCAACAGTTTAGCCAAATTACTTGGACTCTAGAAAATTCTGCCTGGACCACCTTTGTGAGTCGAGATTTGATGCAGCGGGCTCGTGCTTTAGTCCCTAGCATTCGAGCTAGATCATCGGCATTTTGGAATGCGATCGCACCTCTCGATTTCAGCAATTTACCTCAGCCCACACTGTCTCACAAACTACAGGGAACCGTGATCGGCTCTGTTGGTAGTTTCCGGGATAAGAAGGGCTTGGAATATCTGCTAGATGCCTGCCAATCTTTGACACTTAACACCCCTTTCACTCTTCTATTTGTGGGTGATTTCGTTGCCAAAGAACACGAATACTGGCAGCAGGTCATTGAAGATAGCGGCTTAACCCATCAGATTGTAATTACCGGCAAAGTCAGTCGCACTGAAGCCTTAGCCTACCTGCCTTGTATGGATATCTTTGCCATTCCATCCCTCCATGATGGCTGTCCCAATGCCTTGCTAGAAGCGATGCTAGCGGCTAAAGCGGTGGTCGGCACCCACGTCGATGCCATTGGCGAAATTCTGGAAGATAACCTTAATGGATTGGTAGTCAATCCAGCCGATAGTGCTGCCCTAGCCCAGGCCCTACAATCCCTGATGACCCAGCCCCAACTTCGCGAACGACTTGGATTAGCGGCGAGAGAAACCGTCCTCCAGAAAATGGCCCCGTCGGTTGAACAACGCCAATGGCAACAAGTTTACGAACAAGTTTTAGGGACTGTTGCCCCTAAAACGCTTTCCCTCGTCTAAATTCAGGCATCTTACCTGCCACAACCGTTCGGAGTGAGCCAAGATGACTCAATTTATCCAAATATTTCCAGGTCTGGGCAAAGTGATTCGCCAGTTTTGGCCCCAGATCCGTCAAGAAAAAGCCCTACTTTCAATTTCCATTATCGGTCTAGTGATTGAGGTGTTGGCCCGCCTCTTAAGTCCCTGGCCCCTCAAACTAATCTTTGACTATGTGTTGCTTCCCGACGCCAATAGTACGGGCACTCCTGTTCTGGGAGAGGTGAATCCCTCCGTTTTGATTGTGATTTTGGCCTTGTCTATTGTTGGGGTGGCAGGACTGAGTGCCATGTCTGCCTATATCAGCTTGGTCAGTCTATCGGTAGCCGCGAGCCGAATGATTTCTGATATTCGCAGTCAGCTCTATCGCCATCTGCAACGGCTATCCTTAGCCTTTCATTACCAGGCCAAAAGTGGAGACTTACTCACCCGCATCACCAGCGATATGGATCGCCTGCGGGATGTGATTATTAACCATGCTCTACCCTTACTCATCAATATTTTTACCCTACTCTGCATGGTTGGGGTAATGTTCTGGATGGATTGGGAACTGGCGTTAATTGCCTTGGCGGTACTGCCAGTTTTTATGATCTCAACCGTCAGTATTACCCAGCGCATTCGCAAAATTTCCCAGCGGCAACGTCGTCGCGAAAGTGCAATGGCAGCGACGGCTGCAGAG
>NZ_JANQOP010000280.1 GCF_028285745.1 Acaryochloris sp. IP29b_bin.137
TCACATCTAGGATGGAGACATTTTGCTGTCCACTGGTGAGGAAATTGCTCAAGCATCCTGACTTTCTCTCTGTCTAAAGTGATAAAAGAGGGATATGACAAGGTTTGGAAATTGGTGGATGAATGCTTGGTCCATCCCTTTACGGGAACAGGTAAGCCAGAACCTCTAAGACACCTTGGGGCAGATGTTTGGAGCCGAAGAGTCACCTTAGCCGATCGACTCGTTTATCGGGTTGGACATGGGAAAATTGACTTTCTAACCTGCCGATATCATTACGACTAATCCCTTGAGTGGAACTACAAGGTCTCGTCTTTACCTTTCCCGTAATCGAGGCATGAGTTCTGCCAGATTGCAGGGAGCATGGCGGACATCCAATTGGTCTTGAATCAGCACATCCCAACCTGTGCGGCAAGCACCAGATGAACCGGGTAGACAAAACAGGTAGGTACCATTGGCGACTCCCGATAATGCCCGAGACTGAATTGTTGAAGTCTTAATGTCTTCGTAGGAAATCATACGGAAGATTTCACCAAAACCCTGGATTTCCTTATCCAACAAGGGTTTAATCGCTTCTGGCGTGCCGTCTCGTCCCGTCACTCCCGTGCCTCCGGTAGTGATAATGGCCTGTACGGATTCATCGACGATCCAGCGAGAAACCACAGCCCGAATTTGGTAGATGTCGTCAGGAACGATGACTTTTTCGGCTAGGGTATGTCCGGTTTCCTGGATGCGATCGCACAACAGTTTCCCCGACGTATCCGTTTCCTCTGTGCGGGTATCGGACACCGTCATCACAGCAATATTGATGGGAATAAATTGCTTTGCCATCCGTATGCTCCCAAGCCATCGGCCTCATCCTATCCTACTGAATGAGCGAAACGGCGAGCATTTGTGCATTGGTGGTGCACTCTCATCAGACTCTCAGTGAACACTCAGCTAAGTTGAGCCTTCCATCTAATCTTAATAAGGTTAGCTGTAGATACTTGTGCTCTATATAAACTGCTTTGGATGAGGGTTCCACAAACTGATTGGGATGATGTTCTGGTCATTATCCCTGTACTCAACGAAGAAGAAACCATAGGGACCGTCATTTCCTCCTTGCAGAAGTTGGGATTGCGGCAAATTCGGGTCGTTGATAATGGTAGTTGCGATCGCACCGCCGATACCGCCCAAACCGCCGGAGCCGAGGTTCTCTCTGAACCGATTCCTGGCTATGGTCGCGCTTGTTGGAAGGGAATGCAGAATATCCCCGAACATATCTACTGGATTTTGTTTTGCGATGGTGATGGCAGCGATGAGCTATCCGTATTGCCAGCGTTTTTTGCTCAACGCCAAGATTGCGACTTAATTTTAGGCAATCGCCGTGCCCGCCCTGACAGTCGGGCCGCCATGACGCCCGTTCAAAACTGGGGAAATGGCTTAGCCACCACCTTGATTCGCTGGGGATGGGGACATCCCTTTCAAGACTTAGGCCCTCTCCGCCTCATTCGTCGCGCCCGCCTCGAACAGCTCAATATGCAAGATCGTGGCTTTGGCTGGACGGTTGAAATGCAGGCCAAGGCCGCCGAATATCAATTAAGAACCTGCGAAATTCCCCAGGGCTATCGCCCCCGCCAAGGGGGACGCTCCAAAATTAGCGGCACGATTAAAGGCAGTATCCAGGCGGGCAGCGTTATTTTGAGTACGCTGGTCATCCTCTATGGTCAACACTTGCAACTGCTCTATGCGAAATCTCCCCTGCAGAAATTTTCCGTCTGGCTTAGCGCCATTCTGCTAATGGCTGGCTGCGCCATGATTGTCCCATATGGAGATTTTACCCAGCTGGGGATGGTGCCGCCTTTTTGGCGAGGGGTGAGCGTTATGGGCTTGGGGTTTGTGGTGTCTTGGCTATTACCCCAGGTATCGAAGATGTGGTTCTGGACGGTTGCGATCGCAACCCGATGCATCCTTTTAGCTATGGCTCCCGGCAATGATATTTGGCGCTATCTCTGGGAAGGACGACTGCAAAATTTGGGCATTAGTCCCTTTGCGCTCGCTCCCACTGCGCCTGAACTCGCCCCCCTTCGCACAGAATGGTGGTCGTTGATTAACAACGCCGATGTTTCAGCTATTTACCCTCCTATAACTCAATTAGGCTTCCGAGGATTAGCTGTAATTTCAACCTCCGTACTGCTGTTTAAAGTGGCGTTTATCGCAGCGGATTTAGGGGTCTGTTGGCTACTCCAACGGCGGTTTGGCTGCCTGAAAGCTCTGATCTATGCCTGGAATCCACTGGTCATTTACGCCTTTGCAGGCGGAGCCCACTATGATAGTTGGTTTATTCTGCCCCTAGTCTGGGCCTGGCTCTGCTTGGATACTCAACCTCGTAAAGCTGCGTTGACCCTGGCCGGATTAGGGCTGTTGGGCGTCAGTATTGCTACCAAATGGATTTCTCTACCCATCATTGCCTATGTCGCCTGGAGTTTCTTAAAACAGCGAGAGTGGACATGGGCTAGCATCTCTGTTCTATTGCCAGTCCTGCCCATGCTTATCAGTGCTTTGCCGTTTTGTGCCCTGACCAGCTGTCCTTTGATTCCTACCCGTTCCGCCTTTGTCACCAGAGGCCGTAGTGCTGAGTTTTTACCGATTGGCTCGCTGTTATCGGCACCTGAGTGGCACAATGCGATTTTGCTGATACCGCTTGCGATCGCCCTCCTTTTCCTCCTCTGGCGAACCACCCAGGTGGGGGACTTTACCGAAAGCTATTTGGGTACGCTACTCCTTCTTTCCCCCGTGGTTCATGCTTGGTACTTTACTTGGCTGGTTCCCTTTGCCGTTGCTAGCCGCAATTGGGGCACGCGTTTAGTCAGCCTTTCTGCATTTGTCTATTTTGCCCTCCCCCACCGAGAGAGCTTGGGAGCAAGTCATTGGTTGTTGACTCCTAGTGAACGCCTTTGGCTATGGGCTCCATTTGTTTTAGGCTGGCTGTGGACCCGGTTCGTTCAACGGTCGCAGCCACTTTTTAAGGCGAGCCCAGGAATATCTCAGTAAATTCTCAGCTCCGTCGGGCTTTATAAGAACATATCGTTTTTTTGAGATGCCTGGAGATCAATAGAGATGAAGAAGATAAAACCCTTTTCTATTTTGTTGCCAGGCGTACTTTTACTGTCGAGCTGTGCTAATCTCCCGTTTATCGGTGCCGAAGACATTCCGGTGCAAGCTGCAATTGATACCAGCAAGCCATTTAGCAACGATGAATATACGAAGCTGCTGACCCAATATGTCACAGATGATGGCTGGGTTAATTACGAGGAACTGCAGAAAAATCGGGGAGAGTTGGATCGCTACTACGCTCAGTTAGCAGCCGTCACCACAGATACCTACAAAAGCTGGGATACAAACCAACAGTTAGCATTTATGTTGAATGCTTACAACGCCTTGACCTTGCTCGCCATTATTGAGCAAGACCCTCTGAAAAATAGCATTCGCGATATTCCGGGTGTCTGGAGTTCCAAAAAGTTCCAGGTCGCTGGTGAATCCAAAACCCTAAACAATATCGAGCACGATATTATCCGTCCTACTTTTAACGAGCCTCGAATTCATGCAGCCTTAGTGTGTGCCGCCAAGAGCTGTCCTCCCCTGAGAAATGAACCTTACACAGGGGAAAGTTTAGAAGCGCAACTAGAAGATCAAGCCAAAAAATGGGTCAGTAACTCTGAGACGGGTTTTCGCATCGACCGACAAGAGAACAAAGTCTATTTATCTAAGATCTTTGATTGGTTTGGAGAAGACTGGGAAGCTGACTTTGGGGTGAAGGATCAGTTTGCTGGCAATGACAAGCAAAAAGCAGCGCTCAATTTCATCAGCAACTATGTCTCTGTTGAAGACCAAGCCTATTTAAAAGCAGGCAAATATCAAGTCAGTTATCTAGACTATGATTGGTCCCTCAATAAGCAATAAGTTCAATGGAATACCCTGACCCCAACGTGGTTCACCCCATGACGGGGTTTCCTCAAGTTTGCTTTATCAAAAATACGGTCACCAATCCCAACATCATCATTGGTGACTACACCTATTACGATGACCCCGTTGACTCCGAAAACTTTGAGCGCAACGTCCTCTATCACTTTCCCTTTGTCGGCGACAAGCTGATTATTGGTAAGTTCTGCGCTTTATCCCGAGGTATTCGGTTCATTATGAATGGGGCGAACCATAAGATGTCTGGCTTTTCGACCTATCCCTTTGAAATTTTCGGCAAGGGCTGGCAAAGGGCCACTCCTCAAGGGCATGAATATCCCTACAAAGGAGATACGGTCATTGGCAATGATGTTTGGATTGGATATGAATCCGTGATGATGCCCGGTATCAAGATTGGGGATGGCGCCATTGTCGCTGCCCAGTCCGTGGTTACTAAGGATGTGCAGCCTTATACGATTGTAGGGGGTAATCCTGCCACCATTATTCGCCAGCGTTTCTCGGAGGAAATTGTTCAGGCATTGCTAGAAATTGCCTGGTGGAATTGGGACATTGAAAAAATCACAGCTAATCTAGAGAAAATCATCGGTGCAGACATTGCCGCATTACAGGCATGTAATCTGCGCTTTGCATAACCAGTGGTTGAAAATGAGTTTGCCCAATAATCTGACGTAGACTCGTTGATCTTTAGCATCTGGCAATAACCTTTGATTTATGGGCAATCGAAGAGAACCGTCGTCATATACCGTTCAGCCCAATGCGTCCCAAACGCCTTTTCCAAAATTCGTCGAGTTTTGTCATTCTGCTGCTGTTGTTGGCAGTACCGTCGTTGCCCACCTAAGACGCCATCCATCTCTGATTCAGGTACAGGTTGAGTCGTTAGGGCCTGTTGGCAATGCCAACTTAAATAGGCTGAGACGCGATCTAAAAATTGAGCTTCTTCCTGGGGGGTTTGAGGTCGGATAAACAGGCAGAACTCCGAAAAGATATTTCCCCATGCTGGTAATTGCCGAGGCTCAGCAAACTGTACCTTGGACAAACCGCTGAGATGGTCGTGGTAGGCAGGTGAGAGTTTCCCCTCGGCAGTCACAGGAGATAGATCGGCAATGGCTGCACTAATGCCGCCCCGTCCACCGACTAAATCAGTGCCAAACAGGGGCAGGTCATACTGAGGGTCAGGAAACATCACACAGTGCAGGATATCCAAGCCGGTGCCGACTTTGGCTAATTCCAAATGAAGCTTGCGAAACGGTGGAGCCTGGTAACACACATTTTCGATGACTAAAAACTCACCTTCAAGACGTCCTTCCACATGGCCGAATTCTGAGGGAAGTGGATAGTCAGATAACACTAAATATTGAGTCCAAATGGCCTCAATCCGATTGGCCCATTCCTGGATGAGTGGATGCTGCTGCTGACGTAAAGACATAGATACAAAATTCACTACCAGTTGGTAGTAGAGTAAAAAAAAATGGGCTGAAGATAAAGGTTTATCATGCCACTCAAGCCGTCTGAAATCTTACAAGCGTTAGACCAAAAACAGACTGAGTTCCAGGATTTTCACCAAACAACCCTTAAAGTCTTAGAGAAATATCGTAAAGCATTAAGTCAGGTTGCCCAACAGCCGGATACGGATATCACAGCCGCGTTGGCCAACCATCCCAACCCCGGTGGTCGCCCGCTGGAGTCCTTGGGCGAAAGCCCGAACTGGGTGATTCCATCCAGACTCAAGTGGTCTAGCCGTGAGCAGAGCCTGGAATGGGTGCGTGAACGATTGATGGGGATTACCACCTTTGCGGTGGATGGGTCTCAAATTTATCCCAGCAAGGATATTTCCATCCCCATTGGTATGGTGCAAGTAGGCTGGTTTGAGAATCCCCATTTGCCTTTAGGCAGCTATGACAAGGATGTGCGCCTAGCCGTCTTGTCACCAGAAGATCTCAAGCCACAGGATCGCAGCACTCCGATGGATCGGCTGGTGAATATGCATCGGTTTCGTATGGAAATCCAGCGCATGATCGAATTTATGGAAGGTCATACCCATCGGTCTGATTGCTTAGTGTTTCTAGATGGTTCGCTAGTGGCAACGTTTGCGGAAAAGTTTGATGCGGAATGCCGAAAATTCTACGTTCAGCAATTAGTCGAACTCCTGCAAGCGAGTGAACAGTTTCGAGTGCCCTTAGTGGCCTATATTGATACCTCTCGTGCCCGGGATTTAGTTCAGCTTCTCCACTGTTTGAAGAAGCTACCGGAAGCGCCATCGCTGAATGATGCGGCTTTGTTGGGCGCGAATATGGAATGGGGCGATCGCACGCCGTTATTTTTATGCGATCGCAAAGGTGAAAACAGCCACCAAGGCATCCTTCAAGACTACGGCGACCAAGCTGAATCCATCGCCTTTACCTACCTCAAAACCCATGAAGGTGCCCCCGTCCGCGTTGAAATGCCCCTCTGGATTTATGATGCAGGACTACACTCCACGGTTCTAGATTTTGTCCGTGGAGAAGTGATCATCGGCGGAGGCTATCCCTACGTGATTGAAACAGCCGATCGCGTAGCTGTCCTCCAAGCCGAAGACCGCCAAATCTTCTTTCGTCTTCTACAAGAATGGGCTGAGAAAGAAGAGATCAACCTGCGATTCTCTCGCAAGATGATTAGCAAAGTTCTGCGTAGAGGGAACTAGCTGATCGCGTCCATCACTGTCCGCAAAAAGCGACTTTCAAAGATAACATTCTGCACATTGGGGCAACTATAAGCACCACTCCGTAGTCCTGAATATTGACAGGGACACAGGATTACGGTTGATTTAAGTGGATGTGCAGAGTAGAGTCCATGAAGCGAATCTTGGGATTAGCAATTCTTGCTGGGAGTTTGAGTTTGGTCTATCCCCATGCGGCTGTTGCCGGAGACGCCTTAGGAGTGGTCTACCCTGCCGATGGACATAAAACCACTGCGGCTCAAATTTTTCTGATTGGTACAGCTCCTGCCTCAGGAGATGTGACCGTGAATGGCAAGGTGATAGAACGCAGCCCCACCGGAAACTTTGCCCCCAGTTTTCTCCTAGAGCTTGGCGAAAATACCTTTACGCTTCAGTACGGTGACCAAACCCTTACCCTCAACATCACTCGCACAGCAACCTCTCCCCTACCCACGGCAGGTCTAACTGAAGATTCCCTGGAACCCAAAACGGATATTGCTAAACTCCCCAATGAGCCTGTTTGTTTTACCACGATTGCCAAACCGAACGCTCAGCTCTCGGTTCAAATCGGTCAACAAACCGTTCCTTTGCTACCCCAAGGTCAATCCGTCAATTTACCTCCCAACTCGGCTGCTTTAACCCAACAGAATCAACCGCAAACCACGGATCAGCCAGGGGTGTATCAGGGCTGTACTGCCTTCTCTCAACCCGGTGTTTTGGGTAAGCCTGTGTTTCAGCTAACCAAAGATGGACAAACCCTCCAGCGAACGGGAGCGAGCACCATTGAAATTCTCTCGCCCCAGGACTTCTCTGTAATCGAGGTGACGAGTGACCAAGGCGTGGCCCGCACAGGACCGAGTACGAACTACTCTCGGTTAACGCCACTACCCAAAGGGACGCAAGCTCGTATTACTGGACGAGAGGGGGAATGGTTGCGGTTGGATTATGGCGCTTGGATCAAAGCAAAAGAAACCCGTCCCCTCTCCCAGAATATTCTGCCCCATTCCATTATTCGCAGTCTTCGCAGTCGCCAAGTTCCTGGCTGGACTGAAGTAGTATTTCCGCTGCAAAAGCCAGTGCCCATTAGCGTCAACCAAGGGGATCAAACCTTTACCTTGACCCTGCATAACACCACTGCTCAAACCGATGTCATTTTTATGAATGATGATCCGGTTATTCGGCGGTTAGATTGGCAACAGCCGGGTCCAGGTCGGGTGGAGTATAAATTCAACCTCAAGCCAAAACAACAGTGGGGCTATAAGCTGCGCTACGAAGGCACCAGCTTGATACTTTCCCTCCGGCATCCCCCTAAAGGCACAGGACTCTCCAATGTGAAAGTCTTACTGGACCCAGGACATGGCAGTGTCAATGATCTGGGTGCCCGAGGACCCACGGGGTTACCTGAAAAAGATGTAACGGTTGTCGTTAGCAAGCTGCTGCAGCAAGAGTTAAAAAAGCGAGGGGCAACCGTAGTCATGACTCGGGAAGGGGATGATGACCTCTATCCTAAGGATCGGGTGGATGTCATCAACCAAACGGAACCAACGATTGCCATCAGTGTCCACTACAATGCGTTGCCCGACAGTGGCGATGCGGTGAATACGGCAGGTATTGGGGCCTTCTGGTATCATGCCCAAAGCCATGATTTGGCAGTCTTTTTACATCATTACCTAGTCGATGATCTGAAGCGGCCTGACTATGGTATTTTCTGGGATAATTTGGCGTTAACTCGACCAACGGTAGCCCCGACGGTGTTGATGGAGTTGGGATTTATGATTAATCCGACGGAATTCGAGTGGATTATAGACCCGAAAGCTCAGAAGCAGTTAGCGGTTAGTATGGCCGATGCGATCGCAGCTTGGTTCTCAAAAAAATAAGTTTGTCTCGTGGGGGTCACTCCTCAGATCACCCTGGCTGAAGAGTGTAGTGTCTGTCCCCAACCCACTAGTCGTCAGCTTCAACCTTCGTTAAATGAATATGCTTTCGCCCCAGAGAGACTTCAAATCTGTCTCCAGGCGTTAGCTCCATTTGCTTAGTGTAGGCTGACCCCACTAGCAAATTCCCATTGGTTTGGACTGAAATCATATAGCTAGGCTGGCGTCCCGATGTCCCTGAGCCATTGATGGGCTGGGCATCCAAATCTACCCCCTCAGCATCCAGAACCGCATTCAAGAAGGCCATCACATTTAATCGCTCAGACCCATCAGGATCATAGGAATAATAGCCGCACGCTTTAGCTTTCTCTTCTCGACTGAGCTGGTCAAGCTCCTTTATTTTTGTCAGTAGTTTTTTTCCGGTCAGTGGCTCAACCGACTGTTTTTTTTGTTTAGGCATAGGTCTCTAACGCAGGTACATTCACAACAAATACAAATGAGAACGTTGCTGAAAAAAGCAAGTATTTTTACTATAGCAAAAGAATAAATGGGGCGACTGCTATTGTCGAAATTTACGGGATTTAGGACGCACCTCATATCTCTTTTCTTTCAGGCAGACTCGTAAACTAAATCTAGAAAAAGATATCATATCTTAAGAGTCAATCTGGGCGTTAAGTAATGACTGGGAATGCATTACTTCAACGAGTGGCTCGTGAATTGACATCCCGTTTAAGTCATTTCAATAATGTATCAGGATTGATTCGGGGGGTTCCTCCATCAACCCAGCAAGCTGAGTTATCTGAACTTGGATGAATTGTCCAGTAGGGATAGGCAAGGCAAAGCATTCAGCTTAGCGCCGACTAAGCTGAACGGCAAGGATAGTTATCTTTTTCCAGCTAAGCCCTAAATAAGCGTTGAGCGAAAGTTTGAAAAGCAATACTTTTTTAAGAATTGGTGACGCTTAGCCCCTCAACATCAAAGACAGTTCTGAAAGATAGGGAAATCTCCATTGCCCAATGCGGGTGACTCAAACATTCACCAAGAGACAGTACCTCTATCGCCAATATCGTTGACTTTTACCAAACACACCCACAAGAATGCCAACAATAGAAATTTGATGAAGTTGACTTAAAAAAACGCCTGGGATTGGCATCAGTGATCTTACAACTAGAGCCATCAGCAAACACAAGATTAATGCCCACAGCGTGGATAAGTAAATCGATGGGCGAGGACCTATCAGTTTCTCCAAAACCATTACGCCTAAGATGCCAATTACCGCATCAACCGCCGCAGAATACAATAATCTTAAAGGAGAGCTAAACATTGACACAACTTGGATTTGTGACGCTGGCGGTAAGAGGAGAGACAGTCCATAGTCTAATCCTGTGACTAACCCGATGGTAATGGCAGAGGTATTTACTAAGACTTGCCAAGGGAGTGATTTGAGTTGATGCACTATCTCTCCATCAAAAAATTCTGCTTCAATTTTATCGATGCTCCAGCTTTTCTAACGAGGTCTAGACCAACACTAGGTTGTGGCATACATAGAAGAGATGAATCAAGGATGGACCTATCACAATCGAGTGGACAGTACTACTGCTGGGCTCACGCTTCTAGCCTTTTACTCAAAGCGATACCCGCATTCTAGTCGTCAAGAATGGCAAGAGCGAATTGAGTCTGGACAAGTTCGCCTAGAAGGAAAACAAACTGATCCAGAGGTAGTTCTAGCAAATGGCCAGACGTTATCCTACCATCGTCCTCCCTGGAAGGAACCGGATGTACCCTTATCGTTTGACGTACTCCATGAGGATGCTGAAATCCTGGTCGTCAGCAAGCCGTCTGGATTACCTGTCCTTCCTGGCGGTGGATTCTTGGAACATACCTTGCTTCACCAGGTGAAGATACGGTTCCCGAGTCATACCCCCCGGCCTATTCATCGTTTAGGCCGAGGAACGTCGGGAGTAATGCTAATGGCCAAATCGCGCCAAGCGCGGGCACATCTGAGCCAGCAGATGCGCAAAAGACACATTCAGAAACGATATCGGGCCTTAATTGGCGCTGATCCAGTTGATCAGCCCTTGGCAGAACACTTTGACATTAACCAGGCGATAGGCAAAGTTCCTTACCCTGGCTGGGGCGAGGTCTATGCCGCCAATGATTCAGGGCGTGCTTCCCATAGCGTTTGCAAGGTGTTGCAACGACGCTCGGATTCGACCTTACTCTCCGTCCTGATTACAACAGGACGCCCTCATCAAATTCGTATTCATCTGGCCAGCATTGGTTATCCCCTATTGGGTGATCCGCTGTATGGGGTCGGCGGACAGCCTAAGCCGGTGCCTCAAGCCCAGTCGCGACCTGTTCCAGGAGATTGTGGCTATTTCCTTCATGCGCACTCGTTACAGTTTATCCATCCTCAGACCAACCAAAAAATGCAATTTATCAGTCCTCCTCCACCCCAGCTCAGCTTGTTATAACTTGGCTATCAATCCGTTCATGCCTAAGTTTTGTTCTCGCTTCCTATCCCCCATTCATTTCTGATCTATCTGAAGGACTCGTGTTTGCTTGTTGACCCTTCTGTGAATGGGCTACCCAAGATAAGGCTTATTTGAACGGTATACAAGCTCCAGTCAGCATAAAGCAACGATTCATTAAGAATTATTCCTGAGAATGAAATAGAAGGCATGATATTGGAATAGAGTCCCACTTTGGGTATGAGAGTGGGCTACAACAGGCTAGATATACTTGATTGCCTTGCTATATGCAGGAGTGATAAACAACACCAACTCCTGTGACGCACATCATGTTTTTCGTTTGGCGTAAATTTTATTCTGTATTTCAGTGAGCAACAGCTAAGGAACAAACCTGGCGAAGCCACGACACAACACCTAAGCAAACATTCATTCTTTATCCCCCCTGCATTGAAGGAGACTCCTATGACTCGCCAAATCAAAATGATTGCCGGTTTGCTTGCAACGACAAGCGCAGCTGGATTCGTAGTCGCTGCATTTCCACAAGTCTCGTTGGCTGGTCAAAAGCACACCTATGACCCCATCTTGGTTCAACGCTATAACGATGGATGTGTTGAGAAAGTGACGAAAAAAGGAAAAACACCAGCCCAAGCTAAGCAGATGTGTAGTTGTTCTATGAGCAATATGCAGAGCCAATTGACCGAGAACGAAGCGATCAGCCTTTTGATTAAGTCTCAATTCAGCTTTTCCAAAGATGAAGAGACGGGACTACCCACTTCCCTCTCTCCTTACTTCGAGGGCTGTAAAGCTTAACCTAATTGAGGATAAACCGCGAAACGCCATGATTCTCGAATGCCGCTAAAATATAAGTACAAATCAACTAATTAGCAGGTACTTGGGGGCATGGCTTACCCTCTTTCAGCGACCAAACTTCAAACTTATCGTCAATGTCCTCAAGCCTATTATTTCAAGCATGAGCGGCGTTTGACAGTTCCCACCGCCTTTGGGTCGCCAACCTTTGGTAAAGCCATTCATCGGGCATTAGCTCAGATTTATCAAGATTGGCACTACAGCGAACCTATCCCACCTTTGCAATGGTTTGCCGACTGTTGGCAACAGCAGGTTGGCGAGCTGAGCGAGTCTCAAATTCACGAGGGCTGGCAAGTCTTAGAGACTTACTATCAACAGTATGTCGTTTCCCAGCCCATGCTCCGAAAACCCTTGGGAATTGAGGGTAAAGTTCAAGCTTGTTTCCAAGTGAGTAATATTGAATTTGCTTTGTCAGGTCGCTATGATCGCCTCGATTGGTTGGGTGACGGTCTGGAGCTAATTGACTATAAAACCAGCAAAACGATCAAGCCCCCCGAAACCATTGATGTTCAGTTAGGACTGTACTATTTAGCACTTGGGCAGACCTATCACCATGCCCTTAAACGGCTGAGCTTAATTTATTTACGCAGTAATCAGCGCATCTCCTATGAGGTGACCCCTGACCATCTAACCCAAGTCCAAGCCTTAATCGGGGACTTAGCGTTAAAACTTCGGTCTGATCAAGACTGGCATCCTCAGGAAGGAGAGCAATGCGATCGCTGTGGGTATCGACAATACTGTAGTACCCAAACCCCTAATCCCGAACCTCTGCCCCAAACGGCTCAACCACCACCTCGGGTACAGTTAGCTTTACCCTTGACTTAGCGCCCGTTTGTACTGCTTGTGTCTTATGGGGCATTCCCGGAATTGGCTACAGTGTGTGGATAGCCTGCTGTATAGGGTCAAGGGAGATAGTCATGATGCGTCGGTACATCGTTCTCCTCCTGCTGGGGTTGCTGTTTGCCATGGGCTGCAGTCTGGCAACGCGAGCCACGCCTACGCTTAAATTAGGACTCCCGATTGATTGCACCTTAGGGAAAGATTGCTTTGTGTTGCTCTATCCTGATCGTGATCCTGGCCCTGGAGCAGTTGATTTTGGCTGTGGTCGGATGACCTACGATGGGCACAAGGGTACTGACTTTGCCATTCCTGATGAAAAAGCCATGGCTCAAGGCGTTGCGGTTAAAGCTGCAGCGGCTGGAACGGTTCTGCGAACTCGGAACCATAT
Organism: Acaryochloris sp. IP29b_bin.137; assembly: GCF_028285745.1. GTDB lineage: Bacteria > Cyanobacteriota > Cyanobacteriia > Thermosynechococcales > Thermosynechococcaceae > Acaryochloris. The sequence continues at coordinate 13,093 of NZ_JANQOP010000280.1, forward strand.
CCCAGATCGTCGCCTGATCGAGCTAGGCCAGACCCAAAGCCTTGAAGGAACAGAATGTGGCAATGGCGTCGTGATCGAGCATGATCATAACTGGCAAACCCAATATTGCCACCTCCGCCAGGGCAGTATATCCGTGCAACCTGGTGATACCGTCCAAGAAGGGGAGCCGTTGGGATTAGTCGGAACCTCTGGGCAAACCTCTTTCCCTCACATCCACCTGAGTGTTCGCTATCAAGACCAGGTTATTGATCCCTTTATGGGGCCAGAGGCTCAGTCCGGTTGCCAAGGCCCCAAAAGTTCCCTATGGAAAACACCTCTCCCCTATCAACCGACGGGATTAATTCGCGCCGGATTTGCTACCCAACTTCCTCAAATTAATCAGTTGTGGGACGGGGCTTTTGCCGATAAAACCCTGCCTGTTGAGAGTCCTGCGGTGGTATTTTGGGTCCATACCTATGGGATGCTCAAAGGGGATCAGGAACGACTGCAATTACGAGACCCCAAGGGCAAAATTGTGGCTAATTTAAGTCGTTCCATCGATAAACCTCAGCGGATATGGACCCGGTCGATTGGCAAGAAGGGAGCTCAGCAACCCTTTATTCCAGGACGTTGGTCGGGACAATACCGACTGATTCGGGGTACAGAAATTCTGATTGATCATCAAGAAGTCGTGGATTTGGACTCAAGTGTGTCAAGACCTTAATAACTTCAAATTGCGCAAGTCTATCCAGCTTCGACGCGATAGTTCACCCCTAAATGGTGTTCACCATTTGGTGGAAGATTGACGACATCATTAGCCGCATTTGCTGTTTCCACACATACCATTTGTTGATACTCATCATTCGCGAAATCAGCCATTTGGGCAGCCTTGTCTATCCAGGGATTCCAGACAATTGCGGTTTGACTGCCTTGGGACTGAATGCGAATCTTTCGATGTAGGGTTGGATCTTCAATCACTAATTCAGGGGAGATATCCATATAAATCCGATCCACTTCTTCTGAGAGCGTGACCAGCCCTGATTGCTGTTTTTGGTGGCCCCCGTCTACCTTGTCGATATACTGTTTACCTTCTAAACCCTTTACCCGGACCGTATTGATATCACCAATCTGAAAGTAGGTATGTAGGGCTTGAGTCAGCGGAAAAGGTTGATGGCCAGTATTGCGGGTGATCAGAGCAATATTAAGGGTTTGACCCACCGTAATTTCAATGGATAGGGCAAAGGCATAGGGCCAAATCTCTTGAGTGTCAGGGGTATTGACTAAACCTAAGGTTACTTTCGTTGCCTGTTCGGGGGTCGTCATGGTGGATTGCACAGACCAGAGACGATTGCGGACAAACCCATGGCTGGCTCGACCCAATTTTTCAGGGTCAGGGCCAAACCAAGGCCAACAAATGGGAATCCCTCCTTTGATGGCTTTACCGGTTTGAAAATAGGCGTTCTGACTGAGAAATAGCAGATCTGCCTCGGCGGCTTTGGGGCAATAGGAGAGGACTTGTCCGGCGTAGACTGAAATGGATGCTTGGGCATGGGGGTTGTCGATATGGATCAAAGGAAAATCGCCTTTGCCCAGGGAAAAGTGAAGGTGCTCTGCGATACCATAGTCGGCGTTCAACTGTTCAATAGTCATGGCATATCTCCACTTCTCAATGGTTTTAAGGAACCTGGGATAAACGGGTGCGTTATCGGGATGGTATTTCAGTCCTCTAACTGCATTTTGACGCTAAAGGGTTTTGAGCATATTAACCGAAATTTAAGGCTTCCTCGTTAGAACAGAAAGGGTTTGCCTACAGCTGAATCTCATCCATCCCAGCCCAGATTGTTTAAAGTCTTATGATGAACTCGGAAGTAGAATCTCCTCCCATGCCTGCCTTATCCATCCGCTTGGGTGAGTTGGCGCGGGTCTTTTTCAAGCTTGGAACCATCGGTTTCGGTGGACCACAAGCTCATATTGCCATGGCGAATGACGAAGCGGTCGTTCGCCGCCAATGGCTGACGCCTGAACAGTTTACGGAGGGGTTGGCGGTTTGTGAAATGTTGCCTGGTCCGGCTTCCACCCAGATGGGCATTTACATTGGCTATGTGCGGGCGGGGCAGTTGGGGGCTCTGGTGTCGGGCTTTTGCTTTATTGCTCCTGCCTTTGTAATCGTTGTGGCTTTGGCCTGGGGCTATTTCCGGTTTCAAGGATTACCCCAAATTAATGATATTTTTCTGGGGGTTTCTCCCGTTGTCATTGCCATTATTTTGGCGTTTTGCTGGAAGCTGGCGATGAAGACGCTCAATGATGGGGTTCGGATTGGACTTGCGATCGCAACCCTCATCCTCACCCTGACCACTTCTATCAATGTTCTGCTGCAGTTTATCTTGGCTGGATTGGTTGGGCTATGGTGGTTTCGCCCTCAGAACGTGGGTCCTTCTAGTCGAGGATGGTGGGTACCACCGACGCCCTTATTGTTAGCAAACTTACCTGCTGAAACGCTAACCCTCTCCAGTATTTGGGGTTTGGAACGAATCGGTGAATTTCTCCTGCCCCTGACGATCTTCTTCCTGAAGGTGGGGAGCTTTATCTTTGGCGGGGGGTTGGTGATTATCCCTTTGTTGGAATTTGAGGTTGTCGAGCAGTTGCACTGGCTAACCCAAACGGAGTTTATTAATGGGGTGGCCATTGGTCAGCTATCGCCAGGTCCTGTGGTGCTGACTGCGGCATTTGTGGGCTTTAAAGTGGCAGGCATATTGGGTGCCCTAGTGTCGACTATCGCCATTTTTGCCCCTTCGTTTGCGTTTATTATGCTGGCCGCGCCCCTCTTGCTCCGGGCTCGGCAAAATCTCTGGATTCGAGCCTTTTTAAAAGGCATAACGCCTGCAGTACTGGGTGCGATCGCAGCCGCCACAATTCCCCTCTTGCGAACAACCTTAACGCAACCAACCCTGTTCTATTCCATTACCTCTGGTGTCATTGGACTCGTTGCTTTAGTCGCTTTACTCTGCTATAAGACTCCAACCTGGCTGTTAGTTCCCTTGGGGGCGGTTCTAGGATTAATGGTTGGTGTAATGCCTACCTAACCTGATCGATGAAGATCGCATGGTTGATGGTCAAGTGTGAACGACATCCTGCGATCGCGTTGCCATTGTCGGGGAGTTGGCAATCTCCAATGCAAGATGGTGTTGAGCTGCAATCTGCAACCGTTTATCCAAGGAGGGGGCTGGCAGAGAGCTGTCGTTGTAAGCCAAGATTGGCGGTATAGGGGTTGATTTGAATAAGAAGGCATGTCAAACATCGCTAAATTCCGAGTACTTCCTCAAAGTCAGCTCTCGGAACAAGACTTTGATGATTACCCGGTGTGGTCAGAATATTACGACTGCGAGGAAATTGAAGACTTGGAGCGCTGGGGGCTGGATCGAGACAAAGTGCTTCATTTATTTGAAAAAAACTCACCTGGGAATGAACACTGCGTGTACACGTTACTTGAGTACAACCCGTTCCCAGACCGTATGAGAATCTTTATTCGAGCAGCCATAACAACTCAGAATGGTTTAGAGCTTAAGGGTTTTATTATGAATGAGGATGCATTCTGTTTAGCCCTCTTTTACCAAGAAGAAGAGTTTATCTTTAGCCGAAACCCACTTCTTGAATTAGAGAATCAGCGAACAGCAGAACAGCTCCAAGCGGTATCTGGTAAATCAACCAGCCTCTTTCCTGTTCGATATGAAACAGAGTTCAAGTCTGCCCAAGGTTCTCTGATTGCTGGAGAGTTTATGTATGGTGTTTCGGAGTGTGAATCACATCAGTCCTAATCGGGAGCATGTCACCTTTGCAGATGCATACATTTTGAAACCAAAAACTTGGCGTCTGAAAGTAAGGCTAGCAAGGGTTTTTAGAATGAGTATAAATACTTACTTGCAAAGGTGACATGCTCCCTCCTAATCGCCCTGGTATAACTGAGGTATAACCAAAGAGTCAAACGTAAAGCTAAGGTTCCTATGAAAACTGCAATTTCCCTGCCAGATTCAGTTTTTGACCAGGCAGAAGCCCTTGCTCAGCAGTTAGGATTGTCGCGAAGTGAGCTATATACAAAAGCGTTGCAGGTGTATCTGCAACGATACAACCGTGAGCAAACTCTGCTCAAATTAAACCAAGTTTACGCTAAGGAGTCTGCTGACCTCGATCCAATAATGGCAAGAATGCAATATAAATCTTTACCCCACGAGAATTGGTAATGTATCGGGGAGAACTTTGGTGGGCAAACTTATCCGACCCCATCGGTTCAGAACCTGGATATCGTCGTCCTGTTTTGGTGGTTCAGGATGATACGTTTAATCAGAGCCGAATTAGCACTGTTATCGTTGCCACTGTCACTTCAAACACTCAGTTAGCAGAAGCACCAGGCAATGTACTGTTACCCAGTCGCATATCGGGTTTGTCGAAAGACTCAGTTGTCAATGTCTCCCAAATTTTAACGATCGATACAACGTTTTTAGTTGAGCGAATGGGTTCCCTACCAGACGATTTGCAGGAGGAAATAGATGAGGGTTTACGAACTGTTTTATACCTCTAGCATCGCCGGCTAACAAGCCAATAGCGCAGTCAATATTAGTGTCTTGCTTAGCTTGGGTTTACAACATTAATTCTGGAAGACACCAAAATAATTCTGAAATGTATAACAGCCCTCCAGATGAGGCTGTCAGAGACAACGGTAGATAAGGGAGGTTTTGCGTTAAGATTTTATACGCAGATCACCAACGTCTAATTGTCCCTCCCCTTCTTCACAGACACCTGTCTTTATTGACTGTAGTGAGGGAACCTTAAGTATTCCAAGGATTCCGGCATTCTCCGATACATCTGCGTCAGGCGGATCATCCTTTGGTTACATAAGATACACTTTCTCCCAATTGCTTTATGCACTACTGGGATTGAAGGCGATCCGCTGAACTTTTTGGGCTGCATCTTGAAATAGCGCAGCCATTTTTTCACCCCTATATTCTGAACCCGATCATGACTCATACCATGAATGCGCTTAATTTCTCCTCAACCTCCATTTTCCCTGGGCAGTCTTGGCTCGTGGAGGAACGGGATGCCTGTGGGGTGGGGTTTATTGCCAGTCCCCAAGCCCATCATGATCTAATTCAACAGGCCTTAACTGGGCTGACCTGCCTGGAGCATCGGGGTGGATGTAGTGCCGACCGAGATTCGGGAGATGGAGCTGGAATTCTAACGGCCATTCCCTGGCAGCTCTTTCAACAATGGTGGTCTACCCAAGATCAGTCCCTATCGGATGCCGAACAGGTGGGGGTGGGTATGGTGTTTTTGCCTACCGATTCAGAGGCATTAACCCAATGTAAACAGATCGTGGAAGAAGTTGCGATCGCAGCCCAATTCCAAGTCCTCGGATGGCGACCTGTACCCATCAAACCTGACCTGCTAGGAGAGCAAGCCCGCGCTAATCAGCCCGATATTGAACAGGTGTTTCTAGCCTCTCCCAACCTTAAAGGCGATGAACTCGAACGCCAGCTTTATTTAGTGCGTAAGCAGATCGAAAAAGCCGTGTCGGAGACAGGGGCCGACTGGGCACCAGAGTTTTATTTCTGTTCCCTGTCCCATCGCACCATTGTTTATAAAGGTATGGTGCGCTCAGAAATCTTGGGAGCTTTTTATGAGGATTTGCAGAACCCCGACTATCTGAGTTCCTTCGCCATCTACCATCGTCGCTTTAGTACCAATACCTTACCCAAGTGGCCCCTGGCCCAGCCTATGCGCTTTTTGGGCCACAACGGCGAAATCAATACGTTACTTGGCAATATCAAATGGATGGCAGCTCGGCAGTCGGCCCTGAGTCACCCCCATTGGCAAGACCGTTTTGAAGAGCTGCGTCCCCTGGTCAACCCGAATGCCAGCGATTCAGCTAATTTAGATAAAACCCTGGAGCTATTAGTTCAGTCTGGGCGTAGTCCCCAGGAAGCGCTAATGATGCTGGTGCCGGAAGCCTATCGTAATCAGCCTGCTCTAGCGGATCACCCGGAAATCGTTGATTTCTATGAGTACTATAGCGGCCTTCAGGAAGCCTGGGATGGTCCAGCTCTATTGGCCTTTAGCGATGGCAAAGTCGTGGGAGCCGCCTTAGATCGCAATGGATTGCGGCCCGCTCGCTACTGCACCACCCAGGACGGCACTGTGTACGTTTCGTCTGAAGCGGGAGCCATTCCCATTCCTGAAGCCGACATTGTCACCAAAGGACGCTTAGGACCGGGCCATATGATTGCGGTGGATTTAGCCACCCATCAAGTGCAGACCAACTGGGAGATTAAGGCTCAAATTGCTGCAGAA
>NZ_JANQOP010000281.1 GCF_028285745.1 Acaryochloris sp. IP29b_bin.137
AACCGCCCTTTAAAGATGGCGGAAGTATATGTACCCTTACAGCTTTTGGAACGGAACGAGCCTATCGATGCAAAACAGGCAGTCCAAAGATTTAAACGACTCATGATTGTCGGCCAGCCAGGATCAGGGAAAACGATGCTGCTGAAATCTCTAGCCCTGAATTATGCCAACGGACCTTGGGATATTCCCCAACACCCTGTTGCAATATTCTTAGAGTTAAATCGGTTAAGTGATACCAAGCTGACGATTGAGCAACAGCTAATCAAAACCCTAGCACGAGACAACTTTCCTAATGGGACTAACTTTGTTGAGCAAGGACTGAAGCAGGGCATGATTATGTTGTTGTTTGACGGTCTAGATGAGGTAAACAGTACGGATCGTCCAAACGTCGTTCGCCGCCTACAAGACTTTATTGACCAATACGATCAGTGTCGGGTTGCCATCACCTGTCGCACACAGGTTTACAAGCGAGAGTTTGATGCACAGGTGGATCAGACCGTTGAGGTAGTGGAATTTAACGACCAACAAATTCGGAAATTTCTGCGCCCCTGGAAGCAGAGCATGGGGGATGACAAATCTGTGGAGCAGTTATTACAAGCTTTACAGGATAAACCCCGGATTATGGAGTTAGCCCGTAATCCGCTGATGTTGACCATTATTGCTTATCTGTATACCGATACAGCTTTTCTGCTGCCTCACTCACGAGCTGAGTTTTATCAAAAGGCTACCGATATATTGCTGGAGACTTGGGACGAAGCCCGTCAGACGCCTAATCGTTACAAGGGACGAGATAAAAAATCAGTTCTACGACACTTAGCTTTGTTTGGCCAAGACCAAACAAAAGGGAAAAAACAAGATCGCCGCCATCTCAATTGGAGTGATGTGAATAAACAAGTGGCATCCATTTTATCTGGCTTGAATTTGAAGGCAGAGAATGATTTAGAGCCTATTTTGGAAGAAATCTGTGAACGCAGTGGGTTGTTGATGCCTATTGATGGCGGGGAAGGCTATCAATTCACCCATCTAACCTTGCAAGAGTTTTTTGCTGCCACTCAATTAGTCGATGATGTGGAGGGCTTGATTGAGCGCTTTAGTCAAGATCCTGATACTTGGCGGGAAACTGCTAAACTCTGGTGTGGACTCGCTAGAGACAGTACTGTACTAATCCAAGCCATCAATGGGAAAGATAATGTAACTGCGTTCAGTTGCTTGGCTGATGCTCAGAATGTCAAACCTGAATTAGCCACAACAATCATTGAATATTTTAAGAATTGGATAAAAAACACCCATCCAGCAATCTGGGAGTCTTCCCCAGATATTGCTATTAAGGACAATATAATCAAGGCTTTTGGAACAGTATGCGCTGATCAGCGACCCAGAGGAAAAGATATTTTCAATTTCCTATTGCAAATTCTTGATGAGAAGGTATCAAACAATAATTCAATTGATTATGCTGCCCAGGCAATAACAGCGACCAATATTCCTGAAGCAGCAAAGATCCTGGCGAATCTCTATTCTAAGCATCCAGATATACAGCTATATCTAGTTGGAATGGGTAACTTAGCTGTCCCCCAACTTCAAGTACTAATAAAAGACGGTCATCTAACTGCAATTAAGAATTTAGGGGAAATCGGCACACCGGAAGCAGCTAAAACCTTGGTGCCATTTCTTTGGGATGATCGAGAGGCTGTAGCATTCCATAGTGCTGCACAAATAGCAGCCCTATTGCAAAAAGCTGATATAGAAGAAGATTTAGCAAATTTTCCTAAAGAGGACTTTGAAAACTCTAGTCGCACTTGGCAGGGAATTTGGGATCCATTTGATGCGTTAAATAGTAGTGCAACCCCAATAATAGTTGAGCAAATCATAGACCAGCTTGTCAAAGGGCTTAAGACCCAGCAGCTGAGTCAAATTGATTTGCCGGACCTTGATCCTCGAATCGTCTTGCCAATTTGCATCTTATCAAATCAGGCTTTCTGTAAACCTCTTGAAGATTGGATAGATACAGCTCAGACCTTACTAGAAAACACTAAGCAGGGGGCACAATTAGAAACCAAAAGCCCCCAGCTCATTAGAGATGCGTTGAAACAACAACCTCAAAGCCTCCAATGGGAAATCTTCCTGAAGACACTTCCTTTAAGGATGCAGCTTGATTTGCTCTACCGTCTAAGTGCCAATCAACCACCCACAAAAAATGACTGGCAAAATCTCTTTACAATGGTGACCTATGATCTCAGAACCAGTTGGCACTACCGATTGGTGGTAGCTATCGCATTTGTGCTATCCACAATCGCCTTATTCGAAATCTCCACAGCCTCCATTCGATCAACAGAAATTTTGTTTTTTGGGACCTCGACTTTTTCCGCCTTTATTGTGTCTGTTTTTTGGTTGGTCCTCTGGCGAGGTACAGAACAGCCGCTAGAACCCAATTTATTTATCAGTCTGGGAATACAAGGACCTGCCACATTTTGTAGAGAATATATGCGTTTATTGCAACATCAGATTGTCTGGAACGGAGCCCAAGCAATGTTCAACACCATAACTAATGTCAAAAATATTAGTTATGGTGTCGCTATCACCTTCGCTATGACTTTCGCTATCGCTTTCGCAGACACTAACGCTATCGCTATCACTATTGCTATCGCTATCGCTATCGCCTTCGCTGGTGCTTTCGCTAGTGCTTTCACGAGTAATTTCACCCGCGATTTTGCTAGCGATTTTGCTAGCGCTATCGTTAACGATTTCCCTTGCACTAACGTTGTCGCTATCGCAGACCTTATCGCTGATGCTGTCGCTTTCACTGGCTCAATCACTGTCGCTGTCTTTGTCGCCGTCCTTGTCGCTGTCTTTGTCGCTGTCTTTGTCGCTCTCGCTGGCACTTTCAATGATGCTTTCCCTATCGCTTTCCTTATTGCTGTTGCTGTCGCTGGTATCGGATACTGGGGTAGTAAGACAACTACCCCAGTATTTAGGCGATGTCTAGCAGTCTTAGCAGCTCCCTTCTTTTGTGGGTCACCAGTTGTTGTTTATTTCTCGACCTTCTTTATGCATAATACTATTGGCTTATCATGGCCAAATATTGTACTTGTTTGGCTAGGCATTGTAAGCATCTGCACCTTGCTTTTGAGGCGTGGCCGCGAACAAGAACGATTAGCCCATAATCCCTTGAAGGGTATATTGCCTGAGTACGATACCACTTCACAAAGAAGTTTGCCGTGAGTGAACATTGCTCAACTCACAGACTACTAGGCTGAACCGCCCGTAGACTAATCTCTCGTATCCACACCTTCGTGAATTGCCCTAAGCGTTTCCCAGGCATCATCAAGCTTTCAAATCCCTCCCCCAGTTGGGAGATAAACCTTTGCCGCCATCGGTCCCAATCAGCTTGGGTGGGATAGTCAATCTCGTCACAGTACTCCGTCCAGTTCTCTTGCTGAAATTCGGAAGCACGTAGAGAAGTTCCTTTGACTTGCACCTGAATGAAATGGTGATCAATCAATTCTTGGATAAATGGAGGATGGCCGATTGGGGGTTCATCGTCATCCAACACTGGAAACTCATAGGAAAGCCGTAGTTCCTCCACAGAGTTCTTCTTGGCTATTCTCAGCAGTTCTAGCTGTTGCTGAGTCAAGGATGGAATCTGAGTCATTTTGAACCTCAATCGTCCAATCCCAGCGTAACGATTTGGTCTAAGAATGGCTCAGCATCAAATTTACATCTCAATTCCTAGTGAGCTTCTTCCACCTCACCAGTTGATTTCTCCAAGATCTTTCGGAGTCATAAGTGGCGAGATAGGCTTTCTCCAAACTAATGACATCCATATGATCAATGATAAAATCAACC
>NZ_JANQOP010000306.1 GCF_028285745.1 Acaryochloris sp. IP29b_bin.137
ACTTTTTGTCAGCGGTCGTTACGGTGGGTAAATAGGTCTTTTCCATGAGAGTTATCTATTTCAAAACAGGGAGAGGGTTTAGGACGCTGGATTCCAGCAATATTCAGAGGGCACACTCGACATCATCAGATGAGGAAAGGTATCAAACCAAACGTCAGGAGAGAAAGGGAAATCAGGGTATCCGACTCGCAGCAGGCATAGGCCTTTAGCGGGGGCAGAATATTTTACTTGGTCCCGGCGTTCCGCCTGCCATAGCTCCGTAAAGCTATCGGGAGAGCGTAACCCTCGTCCCACCTGAACCAGTAAGCCCACGAGCAGACGCATCATCCCGTAAAGGAACCCACTCGCCTGGACTTCAATTTGAATCAAAGGGCTGCTGTCATTGGCTTCAACCGTTGACCGATGGACGCAGGTCGCTTCGTGCACATCCACCCAGGAGTGGGGACGACTAGATCCTGCACGGTGAAACGCAGCCAAATGATGACGGCCAATCAGGGGATCAAGGGCAGCTTGCATACGCTGCACATCCAAGGGCTGGTAATAATAATGCCAGCTATAGGGGCGCAAGAACAGATTTGGACACGGATCTGTATACAAAGTGTACCGATACCGTCGCCAGGTTGCAGAAAACCGAGCATGCCAGCCCGGGGGAACCAAAGCTGAACCCCGGATCAAAATATCCTGGGGTAAACGAGAGTTGAGGATGCTCGCCCACCGATGGGCGGGAATTGGGGAATCCGCATCAAAATGGGCCACTTGCGCAGCAGCATGGACGCCTGAATCTGTCCTGCCCGCACCATGCAGGGTGACAGGGTGCTGAACCATTTCAGCCAGGGTATCTTCGATATCGGCCTGCACACTCCGATGTTGCGGTTGCCGCTGCCAGCCATGAAAATGAGTGCCCAGGTACTGAATAACCAGGGCAACGCGTTGGGAAGTTGGTGATGGCAATGGCATGACCGAAGCAGTTTAGTCCCTAAGTCAATTCGATAATCGCCATCTCAGCATTGTCACCCCGCCGACGGATGGTGCGAATAATGCGGGTGTATCCACCGTTGCGATCGCCATAGCGTTCTGACACTTGGTCAAATAAAGCATGGACCAACTGCTTGTCGTAGATATATCCCAACGCCTGACGACGAGAGGCCAATGATCCGTCCTTAGCTAAGGTGATCATTTTCTCGACTTGGGACCGCACAGCTTTGGCCCGAGCCTTGGTGGTCGTCACGCGACCATGGCGAATCAGCTGAGTCGACAAGGATCTAAGGAGAGCCTTGCGCTGGTCAGCAGGCTTGCCTAACTTATGAACACGACAACGATGACGCATGGAATTATCCCTTAACTTTTTGATTTTTCAGTTGGCATGGTGATGCCGAGATGATCTTGGAGGGCGGCAATCACCTCATCCGCAGACTTGGCCCCAAAGTTCTTAATCTCTAAGAGATCTTCTTGGGAGTACTCCAGCAGATCCGCCACACTATTAATTTGGGCACGCTTCAGACAGTTATAGGCTCGGACGGATAGATTGAGACCTTCAATAGGAATTTGGTTGGTCTCATCTTCTTCCTCAGTCTCAATATCTTCAACCACATTAAATGTGGCATCCTTGAGAGGATTGAATAAGTCAACCAAAATCGTTGCGGCCTGACTTAAGGACTCTTGAGGGGTTAGGTTGCCATTCGTCCAGATATCCAGGATCAACCGATCTTTTTCTAATGCCTCACCCACACGAGCATCTTCGACCTCATAATTGACCCGTCGAACAGGCATAAAGATAGCGTCGATCTCAAGAAAGTCGAGAGCCGCCGCTTCATCCCTGGCTTTATCAACGGTGTGATATCCCTTCCCCTGCTCAATGCGGAATTCCATTTCCAGCGTCGCATCGGAAGACAGCGTAGCCACGTACTGCGTGGGATTAACAATCTCAACTTCTGTGGAGAGTTCAAAATCATCCGTTGTGACCGTGGCAGGTCCTTGAACGAACAGGCGACCAATCTGAGGTTCGTTGGTATGACTTCTCAGCACAACCTTCTTCATATTGAGCAGAATGTCGAGAACGTCTTCACGAACCCCTGGAATGGTCGCAAACTCGTGATTAACGCCAGCAATTCGTACCGCAGTAACTGCTGTTCCTCTTAAGTTTGAAAGTAAAACTCGTCTCAGCGCGTTACCAACGGTTGTCCCCTGACCCCGATCTAAGGGCTCAAGAATAAACCTGCTATACTGACTAAAATCCTCTTCAACTGTTGTTTCAAGACATTCAACCTGAAATTGCGCCACGAAAGTCCCTCCCTTGTTGCTGTGCTCGATGGTTAATTGGGTGCTCTGAATCGGTGGAGTGAGTAGGTTTAATGGGTTAGCTTAGAGCTTGCTCCCAAATCGTTGAAGATATCTAGATCAACGGGTTGGCAAATATCCCCAACTTAGGGAGCAAAAACATCTCTAAGTTCATCTGGCGACGAGTAGAATTCGTAGTCAGACGAGATTGAAGGAGCTAGACGCGCCGACGTTTCGGGGGACGACAGCCGTTGTGAGGGATGGGCGTTACATCACGAATTAAAGTGATCTCTAACCCTGCACCTTGCAATGCTCGAATGGCCGTTTCCCGACCCGCACCTGGACCACTGACCATCACTTCAATTTGGCGCATCCCTTGATCCATCGCTCGACGAGCTGCACTTTCAGATGCAGTTTGGGCGGCAAAGGGAGTCCCCTTTTTAGCGCCTTTAAAACCGCTAGAGCCTGCCGATGCCCAAGAAACGACATCACCATTGGCGTCGCTAATCGTGACAATCGTGTTGTTGAAGGTGGACTGAATGTGAGCCACACCATTGGGAACATGCTTTTTTTGCTTCCGTCCACCGGACCGTTTGGGTTGTTGCGCCATACTTAAAATCTATTGAACCAACTAAATCAGCGAAAAAATTACAGAGACAATTGAGAGTGTTACTTCTTGCTAGGAGCTTTCTTCTTACCCGCCACGGTTCGCTTAGAACCTCTACGAGTCCGGCTATTCGTTCTTGTCCGTTGACCTCGCACTGGCAAGCCAGCCCGGTGACGACGTCCCCGATAGGAACCGATATCCATGAGTCGCTTAACGTTCATGGACTCCCATCGGCGCAGGTCACCTTCGACCTGGTAACCAGCCACAGCATTACGGAGAGCAGCGACATCCTGATCGCTTAAATCTCTAACTCGGGTATCCGGGTTAACGCCCGTCGATGCCAAGATCTCATGGGACCTGGTTAAACCAATTCCGTATATATAGGTGAGACCATACTCAATCCGCTTGTCGCGGGGCAGGTCAACTCCGGCAATCCGTGCCACTCTCTTATTACTCCCTAGGCTGTTTAATCAAAAAATATTGGATGTGGTTACTGACACAAGGTGTATTCTGACCACAAAACTAAATAGCGGATGGTTAACCTTGGCGTTGTTTATGCTTGGGGTTTGAACAAATCACCATCACGCGACCACGCCGACGAATAACTCGGCATTTGTCACACATTCTCCGAACGGACGAACGAACTTTCATACAAGATTACAGGACTACAAAACTATTACCATATCACTTCTATTGAAGTCCCACAAGTTAAATTTGGTGAAACTTGACGCCATCATTAGGAGACCTTTGCCAGCAGCCCCTATAAACCCTTTTCAGGAAAGGTCTAAAGCAGGATTGGCACTGGCAATTAGCCCATCATTTATCCTTGCTAAGACAATATTTTTATTTACTCTCTTAGGCAAATAGCCTGAATTTTGCAGCTCAACGACCCGGAAATTCAGGCTAAATGGATTTAAAGTGGATATCAACCCGATATGCCTTGCCTCAGAAAATAGCAACACTGCGGGAATATAGTCGTTTCAATCTCAACTGGATCATGAAGAGCGCTTTCCTCGATCGGCTTCACAGTCCCGAACGCCCCGTCATTGTCTTTGATGGCGCCATGGGAACCTCTCTGCAAATGCAAAATCTGACAGCAGCAGATTTTGGCGGTCCTGAATATGAAGGGTGTAATGAGTATTTAGTGCAGACGAAACCGGAAGCGGTTGCTACGGTTCATCGGAACTTTCTCAAGGCCGGGGCAGATGTCATCGAGACGGATACCTTTGGTGGTACTTCAGTGGTCCTAGCTGAATTTGATTTGGCCGACCATGCCTATGCCCTCAATAAAGCAGCGGCAGAATTAGCTAAACAGGTGACCGCTGAATTTTCGACCCCCGAGAAACCTCGGTTTGTGGCTGGCTCCATGGGGCCAGGAACCAAGCTGCCGACTATTGGGGACATTGAGTATGACACCCTACTAACAAATTACCAAGAACAAGCGGAAGGGCTATTTGATGGCGGAGTCGATTTATTTTTGATTGAGACCTGCATGGATGTCTTACAAATCAAGGCAGCCTTGAATGGGATTGAATCCGTTTTTGCCAGTAAGGGAGAACGACGCCCCCTAATGGTATCGGTGACGATTGAACAACCTCAGGGGATGATGCTGTCTGGCTCAGATATTGCGACAGCCCTCACTATTTTGGAGCCCTTTCCAATTAATATCTTTGGCCTCAACTGTGCCACGGGCCCTGATTTGATGAAAGAGCATATTAAGCATTTGGCAGAGTATTCTCCGTTCGCAGTGTCATGCATCCCTAATGCGGGTCTGCCAGAAAATATTGACGGTGTAGGGCACTATCGCTTGACCCCAATGGAGCTACGAATGGCCCTGATGCATTTCGTTGAGGATCTGGGCGTGCAGGTGATTGGGGGTTGCTGTGGCACTCGCCCTGAACATATTCAACAGCTAGCAGAGCTGGCCCAAGATCTGCGGCCCAAAACGAGAGAAATTGGCTCTCGGCTAAGCCTACCGCCTTACGCTCCCTTACCCCACGTACCTGCAGCCGCCTCGATTATGAGTATGCAGCCTTACGATCAGGACAACTCTTTCTTGATTGTGGGAGAGCGGTTAAATGCCAGTGGCTCTAAAAAATGTCGCGAAACCCTGAATGCAGAAAATTGGGATGGGTTGGTATCGTTGGCGCGATCGCAAGTCAAAGAAGGTGCCCATATCCTCGATGTCAACGTGGACTATGTGGGTCGGGATGGCGAGCGGGATATGCGGGAACTGGCCTCTCGGCTGGTGAATACCGTTTCTTTGCCCCTGATGCTCGACTCCACCGAGTGGACAAAGATGGAAGCGGGCCTAAAGGTGGCCGGGGGGAAATGCATCCTTAACTCCACGAACTATGAAGATGGGGAAGAGCGATTCTACAAGGTCTTAGAGCTGGCCAAAACCTACGGCGCTGGCGTGGTGGTGGGTACCATTGACGAAGATGGTATGGCTCGAACCGCAGAGAAAAAGTTTGAAATTGCTAAGCGGGCCTATGATGACGCCATTAACTATGGCATTCCCGCCTATGAAATCTTTTTTGACCCCCTGGCCTTACCCGCCTCTACCGGGATTGAAGAAGATCGCAACAATGCCAACGCTACCATCAATGCTATTCGGCAGATTCGAGATGAGTTGCCGGGTTGTCATATTATCTTGGGCGTCTCCAATGTTTCCTTTGGTCTCAATCCAGCCGCCCGCGTCACCCTCAACTCGGTGTTTCTGCATGAAGCGATGGCGGTGGGGATGGATGCAGCGATTGTCAGTGCCAGCAAGATTCTGCCTCTGGCCAAAATTGAGGAAGAGCATAAACAGGTCTGTTTAGATCTGATCTATGACCGCCGCCAGTTTGATGGGGAGGTTTGTACCTATGACCCCCTGACCAAGCTGACGACTCTGTTTGAAGGGAAGACAACGAAGCGAGATCGCAGTGTCGATACCTCTCTTCCCGTAGAAGAGCGCCTCAAAAACCATATCATTGACGGGGAGCGGATTGGTTTAGAAGAACAGCTCGATATTGCTCTTAAGGACCATGCGCCCTTGGCCATCATTAATACCTTTCTGTTGGATGGCATGAAAGTGGTGGGTGAACTATTTGGGTCGGGGCAAATGCAGCTTCCCTTTGTGTTGCAGTCTGCCCAAACCATGAAAGCGGCAGTCGCCTATCTGGAACCGATGATGGATAAGGAAGAAGCCGACGATAGTGGCAAAGGCACCGTTGTCATTGCCACCGTCAAAGGTGATGTCCATGATATTGGCAAAAACCTGGTGGATATTATCCTGTCCAACAACGGCTATCAGGTGATCAATCTGGGTATCAAACAGCCCGTGGATACCATTATTGCCGCCTATCGAGAGCATAATGCCGACTGCATTGCCATGAGTGGATTGCTGGTGAAGTCCACCGCCTTTATGAAAGACAATCTGGAAACCTTTAACCAAGAAGGCATCACCGTTCCCGTCATTCTGGGGGGTGCCGCTTTGACTCCCAAGTTTGTCAATCAAGACTGCCAAAACACCTACAACGGCCAAGTGATTTACGGCAAAGACGCCTTTGCCGACCTGCACTTTATGGATAAACTGATGCCCGCTAAAACCGACGGGCAATGGGATAACCTCAAAGGCTTCTTAAATGAGCAAGATCAGGTTTCTGAGTCAGTCTCTACAAATGGTTCTCAGCCCCAGGAGAACGCGGCAGAAGCTGCCACTGCTGCAATGCCTGTGGATACCCGACGTTCGGAAGCGGTGGATATCGATATCGAGCGGCCTACCCCACCCTTCTGGGGAACTACCATTTTGC
>NZ_JANQOP010000310.1 GCF_028285745.1 Acaryochloris sp. IP29b_bin.137
TGTATTGTTTTCGTTTCTTACTCATGAATCACTCCTATCATTTTTTGAAGGATTCAGAGCTTAGATACCTGTCCGAATTTTAGGGTCCATTATATTTGTCTCCACCATCTGCCGAAATTTTCGGCCAAACTGGCTGTGGCTATTAAACCCACACTCCAGAGCGATCTCCACAATGGGTCGATCGGTATGTTTCAGAAGTGTTTTAGCCCGTTCCAGCCGTTGCAGCATCAGATATTGATAGGGAGATCGGCCCAGAGATTGCTTGAATAAACGACCGAAATGAAACTGGCTGATATCTACTAACGCGGCCAAGTCTGCCAGGGTGATTTCATTACCCAAATGGGCATCGATATAGTCTAAAACCCTTAAAAGTTGACGTTGAGGGAGTCCACCTTCGTAGGCCGGCAGCTCAGGTCGATTGGTTCCATGATGCCGTAGCAAATGGACGGCTAACACATTAGCCAGCGAATCAACATATAGGTTGCGGCCAAATGATTCACCCTGGAGTTCAGTCAGGAGCATTGTTGCGATCACCTCAATTTGAGCATCACGGGTTTGAAAGGCTGGGACGAGTTGGATGCGATCGCCATCCTGACCCAGGGTCTCCCCTGCCACCCGGCGTAGAAACGAATCTTGAAGCCGCATTTGCACAATATGAACATCTCCCTCGGCCTGGGTCGCTAGCCTTGTATCTGCTGGGGTGATCAGCAAATCTCCCTTGCTGTAGAGTCCGGCATGGGTACGCCCCTCTTGCCGATGAGAAAATTTGAACGGGCGCGGCGACAGGAACAGCCCCAGGGTATGTTCGTTCGGATAACTCCATGCATCTGCACCTGTATCATTGCGGCAGACATGGCGAGCAGACCGAATCGCTAATGGTCCCCATTGCTGGGTGATATGCCATTCAGCTTGAGCAGACCATTCCGATGATGAAAACGCGGTTTGAGACATAGGCATCTACAGCAATACGGTACCAATCTGACATCGTGAGCAAACTGATAGCGCTCTAGCACTCCTGACCGGATTCATATCATCCAAGTCTAACGTCCTGGGAAAAATCCATAGCAAGAATATGCCAAGTCAGCGGGAATTAGATAGCTGCGCAGCCATGCTTCCCCCAAATTGAGGACAAATAGACGAGTTCACGATTCAGACACCATGATGAAATCAAGCCCTAAAAACACAGATTTAGCCCGTAAGTCTTTACTATCAACGCTGTGGGTATTTGTCCTGTTGAACATGGTCTATGCCGACATTTTGGGAATGTTGCGGCCTGGATACTTAGACTTTTTAGATCGAATGAGTCAGCAACTCACAGGAAGTACGGTGTTGTTCTTTGCCATGTTCATGGAGGTCGCGATCGCAATGATTCTCCTGTCTCGCGTCTTAGCTTATAAAGCCAATCGCTGGGCACACTTCATCGCTATTCCGCTAACAATTCTCTGGGTTGTTGTGCCTGCCCTCCTACCGTCCCTGGGCGAAACGACCCCACTCTCTTACGTATTTTTTGCCTCGGTAGAAGTCATGACGATGGTGTTCATGTTCGGGTACGTGTGGCAATGGCCTCAGCCAGAAAGCAAGTATAGTCAGCCTTGGTAGAACCATCGACCTTGGGCAGTAGCACTGCTCTGAAGAACTTCATCTAATAGCAGCGGATTCCACTATGAAAGCAATTGTTTTGACCCAATACGGATCTCCAGATGATCTGAAGCTAAAAGATATTGAAAAGCCGACTCCTAGCGATGGCGAAGTTTTGGTCAAAATCCATGCGACCTCAATCAATGACTGGGATTGGTGCCTTGTCAGGGGCACTCCCTTTTACATTCGACTGCTCTGTGGCTGGCGTAAACCCAACATCCAGATCCCCGGTGCGGAAGTAGCTGGTCGGATCGACGCAGTGGGACCAAACGTCACCCAGTTCCAACCCGGAGATGCGGTCTATGGCGACATTTCTGAGTGTGGGTTCGGTGGCTTTGCGGAGTATGTGTGTGTGCCGGAGACTGCCCTAGCTCTGATGCCTGAGAGCATGACCTTTACTGAAGCGGCAGCGATTCCCCATGCCGGGATGTTGGCGGTCCAGGGGTTGATTGGGCACCTGCAGCCCAGTCAAAAACTCCTGATCAACGGAGCTGGTGGGGGTGTAGGAACCTTGGGAGTGCAAATTGCGAATACAATTGGGGTTAAAGACGTGACGGGTGTTGATCTCGCCAGCAAATTTGCCCTGATGCGCTCAGTTGGGTTTACTCACACCATCGACTACACTCAAACCAATTTCACGGAAGGTCAAGAGCGATACGACGTGATTTTGGATACTAAGACCAATCGTTCCCCTTTTAAATATCTACCAGTACTCAATCCTGGCGGCATTTATGTGACCGTTGGCGGTTTAACACCACGACTGTTCTAGGTGCTGTTGTTGGGACCAATAATTCACTGGTTGACCCAGAAGACCGTGCGTTTAATCAATAACCTCCGGTTTTACCGGAGGTTTGGAAAGAACCCCTGAAAGGGGGTCAGGGGGTGAGACCTCAGCTCTCTAAAAGGCTCAACTGCTCCTGT
>NZ_JANQOP010000313.1 GCF_028285745.1 Acaryochloris sp. IP29b_bin.137
TCCCCAAGAAGCTTCACCGTGACGGAGTCGCAATCTTCGTAGGGCAATCCCTAGTACACCAAGTCCTATGTAAAGGAACACAGCTAGCGTCATAGAAAAAGCTGTGATCGACGCAAACAACATAGGAGGGGGCGAATCCATACGCGACCTCAACAACATCAAGCGTTTCTGTTCTAGAAGTATATCCTCCCGCTAGGCCCAAACAGGCTAAGAAAAATTACTTAATACTCATGATTTACATAGGCAGGAGTCAACAGAATTCTTAATATTTTGAAATAAATACGGAAGAGAGAGCTGGAAAACAATGCTAGGAGATACTTCTATGCGGATCGACTCCCTATCTGATCAGTAGAATGATAGTGCGATCGCATCGACGTCTCATTAAACTTGGGCTAAGACTTTTCTTACGATGATGACTGAATCAGAAAAGCCTGAAAGCCTATCTATAGAAAGAATTGTTCAGGTATTTGTTGTTCTGTAATGGGCTAGATTGTAATGAAGGCAATATTTGACTGGCTTATCCTTTCAAAGTCTGTCGAATGCACTGCAGAGGATTTATATAAGTTAATAAAAATTTATAAAATAACCACGTAGATTTTTCGTATCTCTAGCATTTTGTGATAGTGAGTCTGCTGCAAGCGTAAGATTTTAAGCTCCTACAGCGCTTTGCCTACCAAAACTGCAGAGCTTGGGGATGGATTCAAAATCAACCATGCAGCTCAACGATCGGCATGGACATAATCGACGAAATAAAATTTGGGTTCTAGCCAATATTTCAACCCGTATCGAATGCCTAACGCGACTAAACCGACTAGAACGATCGAGATTCCCCAGGGTGCTCTCAAGGAATCTGGCAGAACTGCAGCGCTTGAAATTGCGATCACAAAGACCCCCAACAAAATCTGCTGCAACACTTTGATTCTGGCTAAAGCTTGTCGACAGCTACTGCATATCAGGGTGTGTTGGTGGTAACGGTCCAAGAGGTGCTGTCGTTGTTCTCTCAAGAAAGGTTGTAAATGGTCGTATGGTGAAGAAACTATAGATGAGTCTGAGTCTGAGGTAGTGTCCCAAGGAAGTTGCCCTTGGCAGTACTTTTCAAACCATCCGCGGTATTCAATCACTAAGCGATCTGCACTGGTGGGCAATTTGTAGACGGTCTGCCACTTTTCAGTCTGGGTGCGTTGGAGAAACTGCCTTTCTTGTGCATGTAAGAGAATCATGTCGCCATCCAATACTGGGTTACGACTGATGAGATGTTCCACCCAACGGGGAGTCACTTTTTTCAGACCTTTAGCAAAATTGCGAGTAAATAGGGCCACAATTCGAGACCGACCCGGCGCAATGGGAATGCAATACGTGATCATGCCAGCCCGCCGACCTTCCCCAATGGAAAATTGGTATTCCAAGCGACAGGGTGGCTGGAAGGTAATTTGGGTCGAGAACTTTCCAGTGGTTTGGACTTCGATTAGCTCTGGAGTTGAGTGGAGAACCTCCATAGGTATGGGGATAGCTTGTTCACGATTCCCTTGGACACCGTGATGGGAAAAGGGGACGTGGCTGGGATCAGAGACATTCTCAACTAAAGTTTGCCAATCATAGGCCAAATCTCGCATAACGGAGGACGTGACAAATCCTTTGTTCTCAACCATGAGGGGAGAGAGCGGTAAAGGTTGATGAGCGGCCTTATCTCGGGTCTGAGGATCTGGCCATACCCATAACAGGCCACTCTGCTCTTGCGTGGGTAAGGTGGTGACACAATAGAGCTGAGATTGCTGAGGCGTGATTGATTCCGCCTGAGGAATGTGAGTGCAGAGCCCTTGCGGGTCAAATTGCCAGCCATGGTAACTACACATTAGATGTCCTGTCTGGTCATCGATGCGGCCTTCGCTGAGGGGAGCTAAGCGATGGGGACATAAATCTTGGAAGACGAGATATTTGCCAGAATCTTTCGGTTGCCAAATGACAAAGTGCTGTCCCAATAACGTAATGGGTATGGGACGCTGTGGATCTAAATCCTCAAGCGGGGCAATCGGATACCAATGCTGCCAAAAATTAAATTGCGTATCCTGATGGGCGGCATTGATTTGAGTGTCCATACTTGCTCCCTATGACATCTTTTGATTCAGACCGTGCTAGAGAAAGCAGGCAATTGTAGTTTCAATATCTATTCATAGATTGAAAATCTATGAAATATGCCTTTCACCTGCCCTTGATTAAGTTGCTTTTATTCTATCGGGAGAACGGAGATATGGGTGTATTTACTGGCAGTTAATCTAGCAAAAAAAACAATAATTCCGTAGTTCTTCTCAGGCCTGGTCTGTGAACAATCGTTAGAGTATAAACAACTAGTTAATTCATGCCATAAAAAACCCTCGGATGCGATGCATTCACTCATCCAGAGGGTTCCAATACCTCCCATATCGACCCA
>NZ_JANQOP010000010.1 GCF_028285745.1 Acaryochloris sp. IP29b_bin.137
AGTGACGGTATGATTCCCACGACGATTCTCGACCATAGACTTCTGGATGCTACTTCTCCTGCATTAGAGGTGTGTAGCAACTAAAGTCTCGCACTGAAAGTGCATAGTTTTGGACTAGCGTGTTTAGGATAATAAAATGAAGACAGAGACTAAGTTGTAAATCCTATAGTATGAGGGTCCAGCTCAAGACTTAGGAAAATAAATTACAACTCGTCTCTGCCTGAAGATGTTTATCTTCGCTGTTGTCCATTACCAAGAACTCAACGAGAACATCTACAATCTAAAGTTCCCAAATATCTGAAAATCTAACTTATCTAAAATATATTATGAGAGAATAATCATCAATTTTCAATTTTTTATAAGACAACTTTTTCATGGGTAGTGATAGTTTTTCATCTAGCATCAATTTTTATAATTGATAGTCATGAAATAATATTTAATTGATCTATCAATTAGTAAGATTACAGTTAGAATTTTTGAATATAAGTAAACTGACAACAAAAGTTCTATCAAATCAATAGTATTTATTCTCGATAACTTGAGAAAAGGAATAACTTCTTGGAACGGTTGCGTGGAATATTTTTAATTTAATATGAGTAAACTTACTTCTCCGATACTTTCTTAACGTTGTTTAGATTTGCAATCTGAGTTTTGACAGTGCGGATATAGTTCATCGCCATCTTATATTGTGCTATGTTGCCGCTATTTTCGTAGAGTCTAGCGGAATTTTTGAAGTCGTTAATCGCAGCCTGATATTCTCCGACATGAAGTTGGAGAATACCTCGATTGCCATGGGCCTTAGCATTGCTAGGGTCAACTTCAATTATTTGAGAGTAGGTTTGAATAGCAGCTGAATAGTTAAGAGTATCAGTTTGAGAGGCAGCCAGTTGCATTAAGGTTGTAGTGTTTGGTGCAGTCTCATTAGTCAATGTAGTTTTTGAGGTGCTGTTATCCAAGACTTGCAGGAGATCTTTTGCAGCAGGGGTTTGCATTCTCTCCAGGGTGGCAAGGGCTAAAGACTGCCACTCTCTTTGACCATGCATGAGTTTGAGTTCGGTTAATGTCTCTTTTTCAACACTGCCAAGCATTTGAATAACTTGATTATGAAAGGCTTCTCCTTGAGAGGCTTTGAGCATATTGATTAGCCCCTTAGCTTTGGCTTGCTGATCTGAAAGCTCAGTTTCAGCAGAGGTAAAAGCGGGAGTAGTCTGATTTCGATAAGCTGTTGTGACTGTATTGGCAACTGGTTCGGCCTGGGCTGGGAATGTGCAGAGGGTACAGAGGGCCAAAAAGATGGTTGAGGTGAAACTTATAGATGCGTTCATTGAGAAATTTATGGAGCACTTCAAGCAGAAATAAAGATTAATCTTTATTTCTTTCTACAGTTACTAATATTGCATTCCTAGGTTTAAGATATCGTTTTCATACTCCCAATATCTGTATAACTTTTGTATAGGATTATCTAATTTCTCATTTTTTTGCCTAGCAGTAATTAGATCGTTGTTTCTCAGTAACTCTCATGTCATTACGGCTTGCCATGGCAAGATAGTATTTTGGCTTTCATGATAAGCTCGATGAAGAAACTACCCCGCTGCAAACAGACGGGGTATAGAATACGATTTGCTCCCAAACCGTAGATTTGGATTGCAATCCCATTTCTTCGATGTAAGCAGCGGGGAATCTACCCCCACTAGATTGAATCGCTACCGTCGTTTAGGGAAGGACTACGAACTCTATCCAAAAACGAGTGAAGCCATGATTTATGGCTGTTTTATTCGGCCGCTCATGCAACGATTAGCGATTTTAGATTCTGTTTAGAAATTAGCTTTGAGAGTGCCGATCAATGATGTGATCGCATTCGCGACACCTACAACTAAAAGCGGCTGAGAGCAGTAGGGAGAGCAGTAAAGGCATCTGGCTGCTAAAACGGTGTTTTAGCAGCCAACCAATAACGTCGATTCGCTCAGTTTTATCGCCCTGATTTAGCCTTGTCTACCTCATGTAATCTTTCTCCGAGTCGAAGACAATGATGCCAACATCAATCTAGGTCGCTTACTACAGGCTACTGGTCCAGATATGCCAGCCATATCCATGCAGTTCGTTAGCGGGTCATGGTGAAGCCGCTTATTCTTGGCGATTGTAGGGCAGCTTATAAACACCCAATCGACGGACCCTGTAAGCCTAGACAATAGCAAGCTCAATATTCGTTTCAGCTTGGCGTAAGCGGTCAGCCAGCACATCTCCTAATCCAGTGGCTGGAGTCAACACACCACCCCGGTGATGACCAGGCAGTTGATCAATTTGCGTCGCCAAACACAAGGCCGACTCACATAAAAACTTTACCGTCGAGCGGTTACCAGGATCGCCTTGATTCTGAATTAGACCACGAACTTGTTGACCATTGCTCGCTTGGCCGATTAGTTCGCAACGAAACCATCCCTCATCCATGACCTGGGTAGAAGGGCCACTTCCAGGTTGAGGGAGCCAAGACTGGAGCAGTCTCCGAGCCCATGATTGACTCAATGCCAATCCAAATAAGCCTGTGCCCACGGTGATGCCGATAGCAGTTAGTGGTCCATCGAATTTCAAATATTCTTGATAGGCAAAATGGGCACCGTAAGGCTCCTGCCATCGATCGAATAGAGCACTACTGCGCCTCACCACACGAGTATTCACAGGTCCCATAAAAAAGGGGGCTGTCCACGCCTGCAAATCTGAATCATATTGAGGTCGTTGAGGGTCTTTGCTCAGTGAAGAGCCTGTCTGAGGAGAATCTTCCTGGGGATTCAGCAAAAACGGATCAGCCATCTGAGCAGCCTGTCCTGACTGCATTAAGTTGATGGCAGAAGCCAAGGTGCCTCCATTCAAGCCACCCGCCATTTGGAAATAGGCTTTAACCCAGTGGCACGGGAGGCCTAACGCTTGCTGCATAAACCGAACGACTAGGTAGGTGCCGAGGTCAGAGGGGACTGAATCAAAGCCGCAGAAGGGAATAATGCGGGTGCCATCGGCTGCAGCTTTGGCATGGTATCGCTGGATTAACGATTTTACCCACGGTGTTTCACCCGTGATATCGACGTAGTGGGTTTGTTTGCGTACACAGGCATCAACCATCGCATCCCCATATAAAGCAAAAGGTCCAGCGGTGTTGAGAATGACGTGAGACTGTTCAGCAATGGTATCGAGCCCATCTTGATCTTGGCTATCCGCCACCAGGACATCTACTGTAACGGCACAATTCGTTTTAACTTGCTCTAGTTGTTGGGGATTCCGACCTGCGATCGCCCATCGGATTTGTTCACCAACATGCTCAGCAAAATATTCCACCGTTTGCCGCCCAGTAAACCCACTTGCTCCGTACAGGACCACATCATAGGGTCGAGGATTGCTCATACAGCGTCCCAGTCAACGGCTCCTTTATCGTATACCGATTCACCTGTGGCTACGTTTAAGGGAAATCCCCTCACCGGTAAGATTGGACCTTTTCCAAACTTAGCCTGACCTGAGATGATGGATTCATCTGATCCTCCACTGCTGGTAAATCATGCAAGATATCAAAAATAAACTCGCTGAAGACATCGCTGATATCGAATGGCGGGATCTAATACCTCATTCCCAACGGGATGCCATTATTGTGGTGACGCCTCACTTGAATTTGCTGGATGTGGGGGTTGCGA
The DNA here is from genome assembly GCF_028285745.1 of Acaryochloris sp. IP29b_bin.137. GTDB lineage: Bacteria > Cyanobacteriota > Cyanobacteriia > Thermosynechococcales > Thermosynechococcaceae > Acaryochloris. Next base: position 3,678 of record NZ_JANQOP010000010.1, read on the forward strand.
TCGCAAATGATAATACCCAATCTGTCCAGCACTGGATTAGCGAAAGTCTGATTTACAAGCCTTCAGCTCAACAGTTGAGCGACTGGAACGCCCAACCAGAAACAAAATTCAGCACGTTGATTGTGCAACCTTTTGTTTTAGTTGCTCAGAGCGATTAAAGTATGGCTCAATAGCTGTTTCAGGGAGGTGGAGTCAGCCATTAGCTTGTAAGTCTTACTCAAACTGTGTTGCACGCATTGACCAAAAGCTATACATAGCAAAACTTTCAAGCATTTTTAGAGCCAGACCTGCCTGAAATCTATATACAGAGTGTTATTTTGCGTCTTTCTCTGCAAATATTGCAGAGTTTTAGATTAAGAGTAAAGACGGTATGTTGACGGGCGACAAACGATGAAAATCAAGATTATCAAGTTAAATGAAACAGCCCAAGTGCCTTGTTACAGTCATGACGATGATGCTGGGCTAGATCTGTATGCCATTCAAGCCCAGCAAATCCCGCCGGGTAAATCTGCCCTCATTCCTACGGGGATTGCCATCGAGTTACCCCAAGGAACAGAAGCGCAAGTCCGTCCCAGGAGTGGACTAGCCCTAAAGCATTCCATTACGGTATTGAATTCACCGGGTACCATTGATGCGGGGTATCGCGGTGAAATTGGCGTGATTTTAATTAACCACAGTCGAGAGGTCTTTCAGATCATTGAAGGGATGAAAATTGCTCAAATGGTACAATACCTTCGCCAAACGGTTAAAGATTTTCAGATGCTTGTCTAGGGTGTATCGCGCCTAAGTTGGCAACCTTGGCAATAATCTGTGCCCAAGAAAT
>NZ_JANQOP010000031.1 GCF_028285745.1 Acaryochloris sp. IP29b_bin.137
GGTTGATTCTGGACTTCTTGAAGCTGACATCACTCATCAGAAAAATAGACACTGAGAATAGTCTATTTTTTATCTGACTAAAGTGATAAAAGAGGGATATCCCTACAAGAAGGTGGAGACCGCTCAATGGTGGCTACCGTTGCTTCAGTCTCAGCTCAATTGACAGGAGAGAATTCATTATGAAAAAAATCATGATCGGTGGAGTGACTATTGTTACGACAGCTTTGGCCCTTTCTGCCTTGACCACTCCCGCTCAAGCCAAAACCAAAGGATTCAATGTCAAAGCCAATGGATATTGGGCCAAAGGGCATTGCTATTTCGGCAGCATTCAAGGGAAGTGCGTGGTTAAAAATCGCAAGGGGAAACGAAATCCCAAACGACGTAAAGCAACGACCGAAATCATCTCTTTCTATGTGTTTAACCAAGGCCATTCTGCACCTATCAAAACTCGCTGTACCAACAGCAAGCACTGCACTCAGAAATTCGACTCACTGGGTTATCTCAAAAAGCCGATTGGTATGTGGTCTTGTATTCGCGCTAAGAATCTCAATAACAATGGATATCGAACATTTTGGGTGGGCCTGATTAAGTTCAATCGGCCCCTAGGCAGGAGAACTCAGACCATGGCCAATGCTTGCCAAGCCTGAGGTACGAGCCATCGGAATTGAACAGCTAGCCTCTTGGGGGGACTGAAATTGAAGCCTTTCTAAAGGACGATTCGTTGAATGTTGATTCATGCCAATTAAATGGTTTAATGATCTCTGGAACCTTTGATGTGTGGACTCCGATGGCTCTGTTAACCGTAGATAAAATCGAACAGCTTCGTAATCAACTGGAAGCCTGTACGAATCACCAAACTGCGTCAGCATTGAAAGTTGCGATCGCAAGACTGGAATCCCAACTCCAACCTCCAACTCCCACGGAGCCTGAAACTCAGCTAACGGACGAAATTCTCCAACCCCTGATCGCTCAAGGCAGTATCAAGGTGTATCATCCAAGCCGTTAGGGCTCCGTCCTACCGATTGATTTCAGCTCTATTTAGGTGCATTCTCCAGCACCATCAAAACTGACTTTACAGGGCGAAGTAGTGGCTCTCCTTGCAGACTTTTACCCGTAATCACTTGGTCTTGATACACTAGGGAAGACGAACTGCCGCCATCCAGATTTAAGGCAGACACTGCACCCTGCTGTTCCATAAAATCGGCTAGCTCAGGGAGTGAAAGTCCAGGCTTGGTCGCAGACTGTTGCTCCACCAACATCCAGATCACATCTCCTTTGTCCGTAATCCCGACGGCACTTCTGGCATTAGGTTGGCGACTGCCAATGGCATCTCGAATTACCTGGCCATCAACTGAGTCGGTGAACCCTTCTGCTTGTGAGGTCAGTTGGGGAAGGAGCTGAGGCCCCGCTCCCAGGGCATAGCTAAGGGTGCAGTCTGGAGGAATAGGCTGGTTGTATAAGGTAATGGCATAGGTAGTCTTATCGCCACATTGATATTGCCGAAACTCCGAGCGATTGAGGATTTTCGGTAGATAGGTTTTGAGATCGGGATTATCCACCAATCTTGAATTCTGAGTTGGGTCAGCCAGGATTGGGCCCCCTCGCCGAATATCGGAGGTGGTTAGCTGATTCGCAGGGTCAAAATATCCCCCATTGATCACAGCAACTGGCTTGGGAGTGCTTTGGGCAAAATCAACCACGGTTTGGAGTCCGTCCACGACATCAAGACGAACGGTATAGCGGGGATGGTTGGGGATCCGCAGGACATGTACCGTTGCCTGCGATAATTCCTGTTTTTGATATTGCATGGTGGGTGGCAGTGGTGGTGGCTGCGGCGAGAGTTGAGACGGAGCAGAACACAGTCCCAAGCTCATGGCCAAAGACATACTGATAGACCATCCAATCAATCTCATATCTATCTCCTACTCAAAGACCTGATCCCCTTGCTGGAGGCGGTGGGCAATTCTATAGGTTTGGCCTTGGGCTCTAGCCGTGGGGGCATGGGCCGCTAAGTAACGGGAGGCGGCCACTAACCAATAGGGACGGGTAGGGCTATCTGCCCATTGCTCATACTGGCGAACCGCAGCCTCTATTTCCTGGATGGTGTGAAAATTGCGATCTTCCCGGAGCAAGAGTTTCCCTAGCTCGGCCAGTAGATGGGGTGCTTCTCCTCCATTGAATTGAAACTGGGCCACCACCTCGCCTACTGCCTTGACCTGCTGTTGGCGATCGAGTAGATCAGGAAGTTCGGCCAAAGAGGGGGCTTGGGATTCAGGCCGAGGTAACGGCACCGGAGGTATATTCAAAAAACGATTGAGATAAATCCGCATCGCTGCATCAAACACCCCTCGCAAGAGGGTAACAGAAGGGACTCGCCGCAATCCCTGACACACGGCATTGGCAAAGGTAAAAGTGTGATGGGCAATATCCCAATCCCGAAAATCATTGTTGATGCTGAATTGGGCCACCCGTCTAGCGGCTGCATAGGTGACGACCTGGGCCAATTCCACATCGCTGCATCCGTTTTGAATCGCTCGGAGCAACTCGTCAATGATCAGGGCTGGATCATCGCCTAAAAGGATCGGGATTAAAGCCCCTTGATCCACTGGCGTCTGCTGGGATGCTTGATAGAGTTGTGGCAATTTAGCAAAAGCCTGCTCCAACAGAGCTACCAAATCAACGGGGCTGCGCCAAGCACTGGACTCTTCCATGCGTTCAGCATCGGTATACCCCCTGACCAAGCTGGGCAAAATGGTCTCGGCTTGATGCCAACCCACTACATCTAATGCTTCAAGGGCTTTATTGGTAAAGTCCAGAGTATGACCGCCATCCAGAAATCGGTGATCCGTGGCAGCAGCAAACAGCATCTCGGCAATCTGCGCTGGAGGCGCTTCACTACGGATAGCGGAAACGAGACAGCGTTCGGCTCCCTGCTGATCTCGAACCTCTACAAATTCTCGGAACCAACCCTTAAGAGTGGCAAACTCAGCGGTAGATTGCGGGAGAGGTTGAATATCAAAGCGGGGCGGTGAACCCGCACAATCCCGAGCAACGGCGCTTAACCCGTGATAGAGGGCTAAAGGTCGATCGTCTTGATCAAGATGGGGCAAGAGATTGGCCATACAGGTCAAGATGGTTAAACCTGCGCCCCAACCGGCTCGTCGATAGCGGCTGCCAAAGGCTAACCCGATTTCAACCAGTTCCGCCGGATCGACACCCAAGGCCAGTAATGCCAATACCGATTTAGCAATGACTAGGGAAATGCTCTGTTCTAAGCCATCCGCAAGACGCTGTTGATAATAGGCTTTTCGATCTTGAGGCGTGGACAGATCCACCCAAATCTGACCTTCCCGAATCTCTACGGGAAACGACTGGACATCATCGGCCCACAGATCAAAGGTGCCTCCACTGGCTAAGTCAAAGCGGGCATGGTGCCAGTGGCAAATCAGAATGCCGTCCTGGGCAGTGCCTTTGTGGAGCGGAAATCCCATATGGGGACAGCGGTTGTCGATGGCAAAAACCTGATCTGTTTGCCGGAAGAGGGCAATAGCTTTACCGTCCACATAGACGACATGACAACCCGATTCCGAGAGATCGGCCAGATCAGCCACGTAACTGAATGTGCGATCGCAAGTCTCCATGCCTACCTCACCCTCTGGGGAACCTTATTGCTGGGGGTATCTTCAGAATAATGCTCTAGCGTTGATGGGATTTAGGATAACTCACTTAGTGCTAGGGTGTGGAACGGCCCTCGAATTGAAAATCCCTCTGCTCCGAATTGTCTCCTACTCAAGCCCATGCAAACCACGATTGACACTCAGATTACAGCGGTTACCGTCTATAGCCGCCAGGCCCAAATTACTCGCCAAGGCACAGTTGAGCTGACAGGCAGTGAGCAGGAGATTATCATTCCTGATTTACCCATGACCTTACAAACCGATTCGGTGCGGGTCTCCGGTTCTAGTACCCAGGCGGTGCAGTTACTGGGGGTAAGGACAGAGTCCGTGGCAACCCTTGAATCAACTGAGCCAGACGTGGCTCGAATCGAAGCGCAAATTAAAAAGCTGCAGCGCCAGCAACGACGCTACCAGGATCAATTAGCGGCAGTGAAGCTCAAGTTGCAGGCCGTAGAAGCCCTCAGCACCAAAGCAATTCCAACCCTGTCGAAAAAAATTGTCAAACAGCAAACCCTGACTGAGACCCACGCCCTCTTCGAGTTTTGGGGTGAACAATATGAAACCTATAGCGATGCAGTGACCCGTATTGAAGGTCAACAGGAAAATCTCCAGCAGCAAATTCAATTACTGGAAGACCAACTCCAAAAACTACAAACCCGTCGTCCCCATGAGCGCTATCATCTCGTGGTCAAAATCGCTGCCGCAGTAGGAAGCCTGGATTTAGAGGTCACCTACCGAGTCAACCAGGCTCAGTGGCGTCCCCTGTATGATTTACAGTTCAATACCGAAACGGGTGTTCTAGGCCTGTCCTATCTAGCGGAAGTGGAGCAGACCACAGGAGAGAGCTGGGAGGCCGTCGACTTAACCTTATCCACTGCCAAACCTGGACTCGGTTCTTTACCCCCTAAGCTAGAACCTTGGTATATCAACTTACCCCAGCAGGTAGAAATGCTAAAACGGCGGAAGTCTGCTGCACCGATGGCTGCGGCGTTAGAAGTTGGAGCCGACCTAAAAGCAGCTTCGCCTCCCCCTCCCAGCCCAGCCTCAAAGAAAATGGCCCAGGTGGCAACGGCAGACATCTCCAAATCTGGGACGGTGGTCTCCTTTAAGATTGGAGGCAATAGTGATATCCCGAGTGATGGCAATCCCCATACCGTCACTTTGGCCAATCAGGAGTATCCGGTGGACTGTCAGCATATTGCCATGCCGAGCCGAGTTAGTTTTGCCTATCTCCAGGCCACTGTGAGAAACCCGACGGATGGCGTTACTCTCCTGCCAGGGAAAGCGAATATTTTTCGCGATCGCATGTTCGTTGGCACCGCTAAACTCGACCATACAGCCCCTGGACAAGAATTCAAGACCGATCTTGGAATCGACGAAGGACTCGGGATTGAACGAGAGCTAACCGAACGCCAGGTCGACAAAAAACTGATTGGCGGTCAACGTCGAATTACATTTGCCTACCGCTTAGTGGTCACCAATTTCCTAGAGCAAGCCGCCAAGCTTAAGCTAACAGAACAGTTGCCCGTTAGCCGAGATGAGCGCCTTAAGGTCCGACTGACCCAGAGCCAACCTAGAATTGAGGCAGGTGAGCTGGGACAGTTAGATTGGACGCTAGTTTTAACGCCACAACAACGCCAAGTCATTGAGTACCAGTTCACTATTGAACATCCCCCAACTGAGTCTGTGCAAGGTTTAGGTATCTAGCTCTCTCCTTAATTTCCTGTAAATCTAAAAAGTATTGGTCCGTTTTCCAGATTTAATGTCGGATCATTTTGGAGTTACCCAAAAGTAGCTGTCTAGATTAACCTACAATCCTTTCTCTGTAAGTCTTACACCACAAACTTGGAGTCGTTGATACTTTACTGCAATTTGTGATGGGCTTTAGCCTGCTTTCATCTAACGGTTGACCTTATCTCTAAGAGCAATAAGCTAAGGAGTAAAGCAAATACGTAATTTTCGAACACTCGAATCAGGATAATCCATGCTCTTCCCGAGCTTGTCTTTCTCGAACCTCCTCAAGCATAGATGCAGCTTCTAGCACCACAGTTGGCATTGAAACAGCCAAGCCTGAAAGTTGAATAGCCTTCTCAGCAAGCTCACACGCTTTATCTTCGTCGCCTAACTTAAATGATAATAATGCTGCTACTGCGTAGCTAAAGCCTGCACTTTCACAGTGACCTTTTGCACGTTCAAAATGAGTATCGCTCAGTTCAATTCGAGTTGTGATCGCCTCTCTAAACTGCCCTGACCCCTCTAGTATGAGTGATTTCAGACCAAGCACTTGCTCTTCATGCCAGGTGGATAGACTCCCTTTCTCGTATACTTCATTGGCAACTACCTTGTGAAGCTCGTCTAGTTTCTCCAGACAAACTTCAAATTGTTTCTTCCCAAGTAAATCCAATACCACATCAATTTCGCGGCTCCATGCCTCATTTTTCATGACACCCCATTAAAGGTTACCGAGAGAATCTAGCACCAAAGTCTTATGACGCCTAACGCTTGAAATCAGCAAACCGCTGATAAGCGACAAAAAATATAAGTAGCCTATATCGGGTCAACTACATCAATTTATTCTGCGTTGGTGGCAAAGTATTATTCCATGCAGTCTACAGAGTCGCAAGCTGGTTTAACTGCACAAACTCTGACTCCATCAGCTCTTTCCAAGCCTGATTCACGGCAGGACTGGTGGGGTTGGTTTGTTTCTGCTGGGCTAGTTCTTTCACGGCGTCATACCAATAGCCCGCTTCAGCATACACATCAGCCTTATTCCCTGCCGCCAACTGATTAGCAAGCTGAGGACTGGGTGGCGTATAGGTGATCCACCCCATGGCGGAGAGTCCCCGGCGGTCATTTCCAGAACAGAGGAGCCGGACCATCCAGCGATAACTCTTGCCCGCTTCTAAGGACTGAGTTGTGCCTTCTTCAGGTAAAGAGACACTAGCCAGGCCCCCCTCTCCAGAGATGCGCGAGGTAGCAGCATAAATTAAATCCGTGGGGTTATCCTCGGCATCCACGCTGTACAGAGAAAAGTTGACGTATTGATAGGTGTTTTGGGGAATAAACCAGTAGAACGTCGGCGTTGCCGATGCCGTCAACCCGACATTACTTTTAGGAACGAGGGTCGTTAATGTCGGGTTGCCACTGGCTTTACATCCTCCGCCTCGGGTGGCTAATCCTCGTCGATTCCCCGGTTTGCCAACAGTGCCCCCCGGATTAAATCGGGCATCACTCGGTAACGCTTGTAAGCAAATTCCAGCGATAGATGCGATCGCAATACTCTTAGCGAAGAAGGACATTCTTTGGGACACCATTTTGGACATAATTGTCAACCAGAACCTCTATCTTAAAGGACTACAGTTTGATGCACTGTGTTCCAGCTCACGAGCTATACCAGAGAGCAAGTGGGTGTGAATTCGCAAGCACCAGACCTCACTCCCCTGTACTTAGGATGTGTTTCTCCCTTGCTCTAGATCCATCGATTAACAAAACCCTTTAGGGGGCAACCGGTTGGACTGTCTCGTTGGTAGGGTCAAGTTTGATCGTGCTGAGAATGGAACGATTGGTTGCTGCTAGCTCATTGTAGAACTTCACTTTTTCGCTATAATCCTCAAAGTTTTGATTAAATTGAGTAATTCGCTTCTGTAATTGCTGAACTTGGGCATTAAACTCCCCCACCTCAGTGTTAAAGCGCGATCGTTCTTGTTCAAAGGCATTGACGAGGCTGGCATCCCCCTGGCTGAGATACGCCTCAGCTTGCTGCTTTAACTGGGCAAGATTGGCCTTCATCTGCTCCAAGGTTCGATAACTGGCTTTGAGGTTGTCTTCTGTCCGCTGAATATCGTCCTTTTCCGTTTTTAGATTGAGTTCTAAGGTATTCAATTCCGGTTCCAAAAGTTGGATTTGAGACTCAACGTCGGCTAGAACGCTGCGGGAGCGTTCAGCGAATGCGACGACCTGTTTGCGATCGCGAAAGTACTGCCGATAATACTCCTCTAACTCTGGGTCGCCCAAATTCGCTAAACTCGTCCCTAAATGGGAGTGCAGTTCATTGATATAAAGCTCTGGATCGCCCGTTTCATACTCTTGGAGCACGGCCAACAAATGCTTATTCTTGACTTGTTTCGCTGCCCGCTTCAACTTTGGGGCTAGATGCGATCGCTCTTTTGGAGCCAGCTTTTGATACGCCGCATGCAGCATCTCGTGGGCCGCCACCATTTCCATCATTCCAGCTAAACGTGGATCGGTGATCGACTGGATGATGATCTTGCCTTCGTAACCATTACTGGTAAAACAGCCTAATAGAATGGTCTTTTCAGTATTGTGATGGGCCTTCCGACAGAGCTTATGGAATGTTTTTTTAGATTCAATTCTGGGGGTCTGCTGATAAAACAACTGCTGCGCTTTGGGGGTCATTGTTGTGTCTATCGCCAACTGTCTAATTTTGGGTGAGGATGGTTGATGGGTTTTGGGAACCATTGGCGCGCAACTGCTCAACCATCCGCCCCCCACAGCAATCAAGAGCGAAACGGTAAACAAGGGGTGCTGGAATCTGCGCATCAGTGTGAAGCTGTGAACGAGGGCCTTAACTCAAGATAGACAAGTTTTTTCATCAATATGACTTAAAAAGGGTTTTCAACTCTTCTGGGTCAGGGAGGTGATCTCAGCAAGCGTGATTTTCTTTGCCAGCCCGATGACTCAGAATCGCGTCGAGGCGTGCTGAACGTCACACTAGTTTGGCGGGTTTGATCACGGTGTGACGCTTTGAGATTAGGGACTATAGCGATAACAAGTGTATTAACAATCGCAATGAACCTGGAGAACAGCATGAAGCTCACTCGCCGAGTCTTTTCTATGATTTCAATTTCCTTTCTGTCCCTGATCGCAGCGATTCCGGCGTTTGCTGCTCCCGCGTATTTGGTGGGACAACCTGGCGGTCGCATCAATGTTCGGTCAGCGCCTAGCACCTCTTCGTCTTCCCCCCACTACGGTGTCGTCGGCGATCGGGTACACGTAATTGATGCAACTTACAGTGATGATGGGTATCACTGGTACTATGTGGAATTTCCATCTGGTGCTCGGGGCTGGATCCGAGGTGACTTAGTGGATGTCCAAGATCCGATTGGTCTGGATGATTTCTAGTCAGTTTGACTGTCATCCAATGCACATTCCGCCGGTCTGCTCAGCAGGCCGCCCAAGGGTCTGCCATAATTGCGGAATTTCCTACGACATGGGATGCAGCGACAGCGACTCATCAAAGTGGACTGGTTGCCACGATCACACCCGCCACAGCGATTGAATTGGGATGTGATCGTGGCAGCTTATCCATTGGCAAAAGGGCTGATTGACTGACGGTTTATGATGACGGCATGGTCCCAAAACTCATGTCTGTCTTTCGGGATAGTCAGCGGGTTGCCTCACCTAGATGATATATGCCCCTATCGATTGCCATGATTAGGGTTGAGTCATTTTGTAACTTGAGTTTACAGATTAAAGATGAGGCGGTGCGATCGCAGCGTCATCCCCCATAATGGCAAAGTTGCTCTAGATTGCATCTATGTCAGTATCGCTCACCTGTCGCCAGGAGACTGCCTGCTTTGGCGGCACCATGGGATTTTACAGTCATGACTCCCAGACCTGCCAGACGCCCATGCAGTTTGCCGTCTATCAGCCTCCCCAAGCGAAGACAGGTCGGGTTCCTGTCCTCTACTTTTTGTCTGGCCTGACCTGTAGCGAAGAGAACTTTATGATGAAGGCGGGGGCCCAGCGATACGCAGCTGAATATGGCGTGATGCTGGTGGCACCCGATACCAGCCCACGGGATGGCGAAACCCCTGGTGCTGAGGAAGATTGGGATTTGGGAACCGGGGCGGGATTTTATGTAAATGCGACGGCGGACCCTTGGGCCAAGCATTATCAGATGTATGACTATGTGGTGGAAGAGTTACCGGCACTGATTGCTCAATTCTTTCTAGGAAATCCTGAACGGCAAAGCATTTGTGGCCATTCCATGGGGGGACATGGGGCGTTGGTTTGTGGGTTACGGAATCGCGATCGCTATCGGTCCATTTCAGCCTTGGCACCCATTGTGGCGCCTACCCGTTGTCCTTGGGGGCAAAAGATCCTCTCTCAATATTTAGGCCCGGAGACTGAACCCTGGAAAGCCTATGATGCCTGCGAACTGGTGCATCAATATCAAGATGATCGTCCGTTGTTGGTCGATCAAGGGACCGCAGATTCATTCTTAGAAGAGCAATTACAGCCTCATCTGTTACAAGAGGCCTGTACCCAATCCGGTCGGCCTTTAACCCTGCGGCTACAACCCGGATATGACCATAGCTACTACTTTATTGCCACGTTTATAGGCGATCACCTTCGCTTTCATGCTGAATACCTGAATTCATAGCCTTTGCGAGACTGAAATGCCATTGCAGTGGAGACAATGCTTTAAAATTGAAAGAATTGTCCCCCGCCCATCTTCATGAACATTCAGGGATTTTTCCAACTCAGTTGCGGCCGCTGGTTTACGCAACGGACGTGTCACCAGCTTGGACAAGCCTCTTCAGAGGCACATACGGCACAGATGACCGTCGAGTTCGTTGACTTAGCGGATCCAGGGGTCAAAGCATTATCTAAAGATGCATCCATCGATCTAAAGTATGCGCTCTGCGCCGTGAGGATTGCCTGGCAGGAACAAGATTTTCAGCCACAGCCACCCAAGCAGGGGCAACTGATCATGGTCCCCATTGCAACCACCCCTACGGCCTCTCAGGGGCAAATCTTCCAGGGAATGGATTCAGGAGACATTAATTCCTGCAATTTTAAGATGGGGGCAGATCAGAAATTAGTCCTTACTGGAGACCTCAACCCTTTAACATTGGAAGAGCAAATTTGGTTTGCCAGCCCCAATCTTCGTTTACGGATGTCGCTCTTAAAGCAAGCCAACCAACTGCACCAAGCCACTTGGTATTCTGAAGTTAGAATGGGGACCTCTCCACAATCAACCCCAGAAGAACGGCCCCAAGCAGCATCAACTCAGTAATTGAGATAGCTCCATCATTAGATTGTTCAACGTCACGCATTTGAGATAAGGATATCTGTATGGGTTTACCCATTGTTGCCATTGTTGGTCGCCCCAATGTGGGTAAATCGACCTTAGTGAATCGGCTAACCGGCATGATGGATGCCATTGTTCATGATTCGCCAGGGGTGACGCGCGATCGCACCTATCGTCAAGCGCTTTGGAACGGTCGAGATTTTTCCCTAGTGGATACCGGGGGACTGGTGTTTGACGATCAAACTGAATTCCTCCCTTTTATCCGCCAACAAGTCATGATTGCCTTAGAGGAAGCCACCGTGGTCGTCATGGTGGTGGATGGGCAAGCAGGACCCACCCCCGCAGATCATGAAATTGCCCATTGGCTGCGGCAGCAAGATACACCTGTCCTATTAGCGGTCAATAAATGCGAATCGCCAGAGCAAGGCATTACTCAGGCGGCCCAATTCTGGGAATTGTCATTAGAGGAACCGCTCCCTGTTTCAGGCATCCACGGCAATGGCACAGGGGATCTTCTGGATCAAGTGGTGGAACATTTCTCCGAAACCCCTGAATCTGATGATGAACCGGAAATTAAGGTGGCTTTGGTGGGACGCCCGAATGTGGGTAAATCGAGCTTGCTGAATGCCTTTGTCGGTGAGAACCGTTCGATTGTCAGCCCCATTTCAGGGACAACCCGTGACACCATTGATATGGTAGTCCGCCGGGGTGAGCAAACCTACCGCTTTATCGATACGGCAGGGATTCGCCGCAAAAAGAATGTCACCTATGGACCGGAATTCTTTGGCATTAATCGGGCCTTTAAAGCGATCCGGAGATCGCAAGTCGTATTGTTTGTGATTGATGCCTTGGATGGCGTTACTGAACAAGATCAGAAGCTGGCGGGCCGCATTATTGATGATGGTCGGGCTTGTGTATTGGTGGTAAATAAATGGGACGCCGTTACGAAGGACACCTACACCATCAATGAATTTAGTAAACAAATTCGATCTTGCCTCAACTTTATGGACTGGGCAGAAATGATTTTTGTCAGTGCCCAGACCGGGCAACGGGTAGAAAAAATTCTGGGCCTAGTGGATACTGCGGCTCGACAGTTTGAACAGCGGGTGACCACTTCGGTGATTAATGAAGTCTTGGAGGAAGCTGTGAGCTGGCATACGCCTCCCACTACTCGCCAAGGACGACAAGGTAAGATTTACTACGGCACCCAAGTCAGTAGCCAACCCCCTACAATCGCTCTGTTTGTGAATAATCCTGACCATTTCAAAGACAATTATCGTCGCTATATCGAACGACAGTTTCGAGAAAATTTAGACTTTACGGGTACCCCTATCCGTCTACTTTGGCGAGGGAAGAAGCTGCGAGATGTAGAACGGAATACGGCCAACCGAGCAACCCGAGCTTAAACTGGGTCTTTAAGATTACAGGCTCCCCATGCCACAGGATTAGCTTTGGGAATATCTAACTGGCTGAGGTTTTGTCGAGAACTCAGTCAAGATGATAACGTTTTGAGCGCAAGATCATTTTGGATCAAATCTTTGTCCATCCAAAAGATTCGGTATGTGTGTTGGGTTGAGTTATATAAATTGGGAATGATAATAAAAATATCTTTAAAGTAGATTACTGATCTAGATTTTTATCAGATATTTCTCACCTATCAACCTCAATAAAATAGCTGTTGCAAAAAAAATGAAAAGCAAGTGGATTGCATTGGGTGGTTTAAGCTTTAGCATTAGTTTTTGTTTGTCTATCCCTATCAACAAAAATCTTGAGAAATCTCTATTAATGGGGTTAGGCACATCAGCAAGCACAGTGGCATCTGTCGCAATCTTGAGTAAGCTGAATAAGATTGATGAGCATATTTATAGAAGTAGAGTAGCGCTAGCCGAGCAACAAAAAGATTTAGAAGCTCAATTAGCTCGTTTGCAAACTGATAAAGCCTCTGCCGGTGAGTCACTCGCGATAGTTGTTGAACAACTTGATAAGAAAAATGAAGCTTATTCCCATATTTCTGATAGAAATAAGCAGCTAGAGTCAGATAAGGAAGATTTAGAATCCCTAATCAACCAATATTCTTCAGAGTTAGAAGATATTAGTTGTTTAATCGAAGAGGGAAATGAAGAAATAGATCAATTAGATCAGAAAAAGTCAGATATTGAACAGTCTGTAAAAGACTTAAATCATCAACAGACTTGTTATGAGCAAAGCGTTAAAGAAAATAGGTCTGCTCTTAAGCAACTTGAGACTGAAGTCAGCGCTCTTGAGGACCAGAGAGGTAGATTATTGTCTGATTGTGAAGGTCTTAATGAAGAGATCAGGTATATTGAGCAAACTAGAGCGGATTTAAATACCTCTATTTCTGATCTAGAGCGACAACTCAGTCAGATGGATTCAGAGGAGAAGCATTTGCAGGAATGCATTAACACGCTTAGTTCTCAAACCACAGTTAAAGAAGCTGAAGTCAATAATTTAGAAATAGAAATTAGTGAACTAAATCAAAAAATAGTTGAAGGGAAGAAAAAGCCCTTCTCTTCTCTAGACTTGGTTTATATTGGCAATACAGAGCTTGATGAGAGACAACAAGCAATAAGGAAGATTTGTGAAGAGAGAAATATAGATATTTGCACTCATTACACGAGGGTTGAGCATTTAAGCAGCATATTGAGCAAAGGTTTGATTCCCAGGAAAAAATTGCATGAATATGGAATTGAATTAGCTTGCTCATCAAATAATAAGATTGAAAGGCAACGATTGGGAAACTGTTTAAGCATCAGTCACCCTAGTAATGATCCATTCAAAAGTTCTAGTTCTAACAGCAAGAAAAAATGGGTCATTCTAAGTTACAGAAAAGAAATACTCTGGGAACTAGATTGTGAGTTCTATGCTCAAAATGGTGCCGATGAAATAAGTGCTTTAATTCCAGAGGAGCATAGAAACACTGCGATGGCATTGAGTAACATGTTCTTTGATGGAACTAGTCACTATACCCAAGATGTTAAGGCTGAGGTTTTAGTGTTTAATATGATTCCTTCATTTTACTTAAAAGAAGTAACATTCTATGATTCTGAATCATTGAAGGAATGGATTAATGATAAGTCTTGCTTTAGGTTCAACCATGATCTCTTTGGGCTAAGAGATACTATTCCAGGAGGTTGTGAAACTCCTGCTGAAGTGCAAAAGACAGACTTATATTGATATTATTTTAATTAGCTAAAATGCAAAACCAAGCAAGTATATAAATACCCTGCTATGGAGTGACTTAAAAACTATTTTTAACCCTAATTGCAGCTATCGGATGCAGGCTGAGATTTCGCGACTGCTGCTTGGTCTTGGCTTCCTTTCTCTGAGAGAGAACCTAACACTTTAGTTAATGGAAAACCTCTGCGGATTCCTCTATTACCGGGAGACTCCAATAGCACTGAATTTGGACCTGAGTTAGGTTGCTTATTCGATTGTGCAGTGCTTGATAATCTCTTACTGATTTGACAGAGATCTTGATTAGAGTAAGCATTTTCTGATTTCTGCTCTGATAGAGAGGCAGGAGAAGTCTCTTGAATATCCGAGGCTTTTGGGGTGGGACTATTTTTCTCCTCAGCCTGTGATAAAGAAGGTGAAAAATATAAACAAGATCCTAGCAATAGAACTGCTGATTTCAAACGCCACTTCATCAGAACACCCACCCGTATTAAGCCAGAGAAAAGGCTAGACTATTCTTTCTAGTTTAACGAAAAGCGAGTTCTATCAACCGGTGCTTATTTAGTGATGTGCCAGTTGCTTAAGGTTAAATATCACAGAGATAATCTCGAATGGCTTCATTGAGGGGATCATCAATCAGGGGGTGCCAATGTTCTCCGGCGATTTGGCCATTAATCTCTATATCTTTGAATTGGTTAACACGGCAATCATAAGTGGTTACATAGTCTGTGCGCTGCGGAGTTGCGCGCTGATTAATGTAGTAGCTTATGACTGTGACCTCAGAGCCTGACCATTCGATGGAATCACGATCAAAATATTGGCGAATTAGACCTTGATCGGCTTCTGCAGCTAATTCCCAAGTAGTCGCAGTGGCTGGCTTTGCGGCTAGTAGCAGCCATGCGATCGCAAGTCCGATCACCAGAAGCCCCGTCCCAAATTTTCTCATTGCCCCACCTTTAATGGTCTGCCGTTACCGCTACTTTACGGTAACGGCCTTTAGGATAGCCAGCCGTGACAATAAGCAATGTCAAAGTGATATCACTTTGCTATCTTAGTGATATAGAGTCGAGGGAAGTAAACCGATGAACGCCACGAAAGAATCATCAGCTTGGAAAATAAATGGGTTTGGAGTGTTGCCAGTTCTCCTACTGTCTTTAGGAATTAGTGGTTGGTACCTGTTTCCCTTTGTCCTGTTCGAGAAAACATTAGCTGGACCGCAGCTCTGGCTAGGCTCTGGATTAATCGCTATGGCCGGGATTTTAGCAGCTGGCTTTTTTCTCGTAGACCCCAACCAAGCCCGGGTGTTGATCTTGCTGGGGAAATATATCGGCAGTATTCGAGAACCTGGTTTTTACTGGACCCTTCCTTTTGTCGTCAGTAAGCGTCCCGTCTCCTTGCGTGTTCGCAACTTTAATAGTGAAAGGCTGAAAGTCAATGATGCCCAAGGAAGTCCGATTGAAATAGCAGCGGTGGTGGTTTGGCGAGTTGTGGATTCTGCAAAGGCCATACTGGATGTCGAGAGCTGTCGTGATTTTGTGGCGATTCAAAGTGAGACGGCCCTGCGGAGTTTAGCCAGCCGCTATGCCTATGATATTTTCGACTCCACCCAAGAGTCGTTGCGCGGAAATCCCGATCAAATTTCTGACCTACTGAAGCAAGAGGTCCAGCGCCGCTTGGAGGTGGCAGGGGTCGATATTATCGAAACTCGGATTACACACCTGGCCTATGCCCCTGAAATTGCCCAGGCCATGCTCCGTCGCCAACAAGCGATCGCAGTGATTGCGGCCAAAGAACGGATCGTCGAAGGGGCCTTGGGCATGGTAGAAATGGCACTGCATCGATTAAGTGAGCAACAGGTCGTTGATCTGGATGAGGAACGCAAGGCGTCTATGGTCAACAACCTACTGGTCGCCCTAGTCTCAGAAAGTTCGACACAGCCCATTATTAATGCTGGATCCTTATATACGTGAGCAAAAAAAAGCGCTTCTTACTCCGACTCGATCAAACCCTCTACGACACCCTGGAACGCTGGGCGGCAGATGAGTTACGCAGCGTCAATGCTCAAATCGAATTTTTGCTGAAGGAGTCTACCCGAAAGGCTGGCCGCCATAAAGACGCCTCCACTTCTGAAGACTCTGCCTCCAATTAGTCAGAATCGCTAGAAAAATTGATTCAATCATCGGCAACTTGATGGGCAGAACTTCCCCCAGGTAATGCCGCAACAATGGCATCTGCAACCCGAGCCACCGGAATCAGCTCAATCTCCAAATCAGAAAAGGATGAACCTTTGGGAATGATTGCTCGTTTAAATCCCAGTTTAAGCGCTTCCTTTAACCGTAATTCAGTCTGGGAAACCGAACGGACTTGGCCCCCCAAACCCACCTCGCCAATCACAACAGTGGTGGGGTCTACCAGTCGATCGCGGAAGCTGGCTGCAACTGCGATCGCAACGCCTAAATCTGCAGCAGGTTCAGCCACGCTGAGCCCCCCAGACGAAGCCACGTAGGCATCGAGTTTAGACAGGGGAATACCAAGACGTTTTTCTAATACCGCCAATATTTGCAGCAGACGATTATATTCAATGCCCGTGGTTGAGCGGCGAGGCGAACTGTAGCTGGTCGGGCTAACCAAGGCTTGCAGTTCGACAACAATGGGGCGAGTCCCCTCGCAGGCCACAATTGTGGCTGTACCGGGTGATACTTCTTCGCGATCGCCCAAAAACAATTCCGATGGATTCAAGACTTCTCGCAAGCCTCGGTCGATCATTTCAAATACCCCCACTTCATGGGTTGCCCCAAACCGATTCTTCACAGATCGAAGCAGCCGATGATTCGCAAAGCGATCGCCCTCAAAATAGAGGACCGTATCCACTAAATGTTCTAAAACTTTGGGACCAGCAATGGCCCCCTCCTTGGTGACATGACCGACAATAAACAGCGTGATGTGATCGCGTTTGGCCAATCGCATCAGAGCTGAAGTGCATTCTCTCACCTGGGCCACGGAGCCGGGTGCTGAAGTTAGCGTCGAGAAAAAGAGAGCTTGGATGCTGTCAATAATGGCGACTTGAGGTTGGAGCGAATCTAATTCTTGCAACACCACCTCTAAATCGGTTTCAGGTAAAAGATACAAGTTTGAGTTTTGGTTTGCCTGAGTCGATTTTGTTGACGTTTGAGTAATCTGATTCCCAGCATTAACGTCACCAATCCCTAATCTTTGAGCCCGCAATTTTACCTGCTGTCCCGATTCTTCTGCACAAACATAGAGAACACGCTGTCGAGCACTCAAAAAGTTGACAATTTGCAACAAAAGCGTGGATTTGCCAATTCCTGGATCACCCCCTACTAGCACTAAGGATCCAGGAACAATTCCCCCTCCCAATACACGATCTAACTCGGAATATCCAGAACTAAATCGTTGAATCGGCTGTTCGGAAATTTGGGTCAACGTTAGTGAAGATAAGGCCTGAGGTGAAGTGTTTCGATGTTGCCGATGTCGTTGTGCCAAGCGAGTTCCATCGGTTGCCGGTGGAGAATTGGGTGCCACTTGTTCTACTAAAGAATTCCAGGTTTGACATGCAGGACACTTACCAAAAAATTGCGGAGAAGCTGCACCACATTCTTGGCAAATGTAATGAGTTCGTATTTTTGCCATATAATTCTTAAATAAAATTGAACTGTTAATATTCTTAAACTCTATAGTGTGAAAGCATTCCAGCGTTTTTTCCTGTTACTAACTTCATGCTAACTTAATAACAGAGGACTAAAATTTAACTTTTAGAAATGACTCGCAATTAAGGAGCATTACGGAAAT
>NZ_JANQOP010000033.1 GCF_028285745.1 Acaryochloris sp. IP29b_bin.137
AACACTCGCTTGCTGCGATGGGGATATTTGTGAATATAATCAAGAGGATTTTTTGTCATTGGTAGAGCGGTAAAACTCCGTTCTACCATCTTTTTTCTCCATCATTTATATTTCGGACAGGTCTATTGGTCAATGGCCGCAGCTTTGGTTCCCTCAAATTATTGCGGAGTAAGAAAATACGGAAAAATTTACAGGTGGAAAATGGTCAAGTGCCCGAAGCCATGACTATGAAGTACTGAAGTTTGTACAGAAATTTTTACATCAATATCTATGGATTTGCATAAATATCTATGAAAAAACTGATAGCTTACGTAGAAGTATATCAATCAATATCTAAATATTGGAAGCGGTCTAATAACCTAAATTCCATCCTTTTTGATATTGGACAAGGATTTAGCATGAAATA
Source organism: Acaryochloris sp. IP29b_bin.137 (assembly GCF_028285745.1). Lineage (GTDB taxonomy): Bacteria > Cyanobacteriota > Cyanobacteriia > Thermosynechococcales > Thermosynechococcaceae > Acaryochloris. The sequence continues at coordinate 407 of NZ_JANQOP010000033.1, forward strand.
TAAAAGCTTATATTTAACACCATTTCAGCAGAAACTTCTCCTCAAGAAACTTTGCGAAGACAATCTTTCTCCACTCAGTCGTCAGAGAATTGAGATCATGATCTTGGCGGATCAAGGTAAGTCACAAACTCAAATTTGTGCTGAAGTTGGATGTTGTACCTCTACCGCCAGACACTGGATGCATATGGCCCGCTCAGGTATGGCACACCTCTGGGAAGATCACCCACTAGGTCGCCCAAAAGTGATTACAGATGCCTATCTGGATCGCCTAAAAGAGTTATTGTCTCAGAGTCCACGGGATTACAAATACCCTTTTCATCGCTGGACAGCAGACTGGCTACGAAAACATCTGTCAAAAGAATTGGGAATTGAAGTTAGTCTACGCCATATCAAACGGCTGCTCAAACAAATGGGGTTGTCCACACTTACAAAGCCAAGCAATACCGAAGACAGCATGAAACAAAAGGCTAATACTTCCAAAATTACAATTCGAGATCTTAAATCCGAAGCAAAATCGAAATATACCGGATTTATGACTATTGACTTAGAGAAATTAAGTGGAGATTCAGGCATTCATGGTGGAATATATATCAAAGGATTTAGTTTCTCTGCAACAGTTCAGCAATATTTTAGGCCATTCTCTATCGGCAGAGGAATTTCGACTTTGTCTTAACGAAATTAAATTTCTAGAACCCAAATTAGGAAAGTTCTGGCATGGAACTGGCGCTGAACCTGGAATCTACATTGTGATGGCTGGTAAGGCGAGGTTGCTGAACGAAGCTGGTGAGTTAGTCACTACTCTAGAGGCAGGAGCGTCATTTGGAGAATTTACCCTATTTCCAGATTCTGAGTTTAAGTCGTATGGGGCAAGGGCAAGTATAAATTTGCAGTTGTGTTTTCTACCGGGTGAGATTTTGTGGTCATTGATGGCGAAGAATCGGCAAATCCGGGAGCATTTGTTGAACCAGTCGCAACTGCGTAACTCCTTACTATTAAGTGAAGAGAATGCAGACAGCATCCCACAGAAATTGTCCCTACCGCCAGATGATCATTTAGAGATTTTGTCAACGACAACGATACAGTCAAACCGACAATCAAAGATTAGCAAAGCCTATTTCCCCAACCCTACTCAACGAGTAGGGCATTTATTGCAGCGGGTAATTCGGCGTTATCCATTTTTTGCTCAACAAAGTGGATCTGACTGCGGTGCCGCTTGTTTGGTCATGATATCTCGTTATTGGGGAAAAAACTTTAGTGTCAACAGATTGCGTGATGTCGCCAATGTGGATCGCAATGGGACATCGCTACGGGGATTAGCAGCAGCTGCAGAAAGTATTGGGTTTGCCACGCGTCCCGTGAAAGCAAGCCTTGATCGCTTAGCCAAGCAAAAATTGCCTGCGATCGCTCACTGGGAAGGGAAGCACTACATTGTTGTCTATAGGATTAACCCTAAGCAGATCATCGTAGCCGATCCTGCGATCGGTCAACACACCCTTAGTCACCAAAATTTTAAAGCCAACTGGACTGGCTATGCTTTGCTGCTGGAACCCACAACTTTCCTGAATGATGTCAAAGAGACGACAACTCCTTTTTGGCAATTCTTTGAACTGATGAAACCGCATGAAGTGGTGATGTTGGAAGTGTTTATTGCTTCCCTGTTCATCCAGATTTTTGGGCTCATCACACCCCTATTTACCCAGTTAATTTTAGACCGAGTAGTAGTTCAACGTTCTGAGCTGACATTAACGGCAGTAGGCTTAGGGTTACTAATTTTTAGTCTCTTCCGTGTAGCAATGATAGGGTTGCGCCAATATCTGCTAGATCACACAGCAAATAAGGTGGATTTAGCACTTATTGTGGCGTTTATTCGCCACACTTTGAGGCTACCCTTAAGTTTCTTTGAGTCTCGCTATGTGGGAGATATTATCTCACGTGTGCAGGAAAACCGAAAAATTCAACAATTCCTCTCTGGTGAAGCAGTGTCTATCATACTGGATTTACTGACTGTTTTTATCTATGTGGGATTGATGTTTTGGTATAGTTTGAAAATGGCCTTTCTGGTACTACTGATTGTACCACCTTTTTTTCTGCTAGCGGTGATCGCAACCCCGTTTTTACGGAGGATTTCTAGGGAAATCTTTAATGCTGTTACGAATGAAAGTAGTTATCTAATTGAAGCAATTACTGGTGTGCGGACGGTTAAATCCACAGCAGTGGAGCAGACAGTGCGTTGGCATTGGGAGGAGCTATTAAACAAGGAGATCAAAGCCAGCTTTTCTGGGCAAATCATCAACAATCAGATGCAAATTTTCAGCAACTCAATTGAAGCAGTGATGACAACTGTGTTGTTATGGTTTGGGGCACATTTGGTCATTCACAACCAGCTAACAATTGGCCAATTAGTTGCCTTTAATATGTTGCTAGGGAATATTATTATGCCCTTTCAACGACTAGCAGTGTTGTGGAATGAATTGCAGGAAGTAGTAATTGCAGTAGAACGAATTAATGATGTACTAGATGCAGAACCGGAAGAGGATTTACAGCATCAAGCACGGCAATTTTTACCACCTATTCAGGGTCACATTTGCTTTGAGAAAGTAACATTCCGCTATCACCCAGAAAGTGATATCAATGTGCTAGAAAATCTCAGTTTTGTAGTAAAGCCAGGACAAATGGTGGCACTAGTAGGGCGCAGTGGTTCCGGAAAAACGACGATTTCTAAGTTGGTTTTGGGGTTGTATTCTCCTACGGATGGGAAAGTGCTCATTGATGGACAGGATACTGCTAATCTTTCTTTGCGTTCCTTACGTCAGCAGGTTGGGGTCGTTGACCAAGATACCTTTTTATTTGGTAGCACGATTCGAGAAAATATTAGCTTAGGACATCCTGGGGCAACTTTAGCAGAGCTTATTGAAGCAGCACAATTAGCAGGTGCTGATGAGTTTATTAAAAAGCTGCCAATGGGGTATGAGAGCCAAATTGGTGAAGGTGGAGGGATGTTGTCTGGCGGACAAAGGCAGCGGATGGCGATCGCCCGCGCCTTACTAGGTAATCCCCGCTTGCTGATTTTAGATGAGGCGACTTCCCATCTGGATGCAGAATCAGAACGGATTATACAAAAGAATTTGAACAAAATTCTGAAGGGAAGGACCACGCTGGTAATTGCCCATCGCCTTTCGACTATATGCAATGCAGATTTAATTTTAGTTCTAGATCGGGGTGTATTGATTGAAAGTGGAACTCACGCAGAATTGATGGCAAAGCGAGGACATTATTTTTATCTCAATCAACAACAGTTAGAGGTTACTACGTAAATGAACAAATAGCTATTAACCCTTTGCAAATCAAATTGGTATAAGGAGCGATTATGCCAAATACATTCAATGGACAAATATCAACCGAGTTGTACGAGGATGAGTATCCTCATAAGGTTATAGCTTCCGAGGTAGAAACTAGAGTCCCTGATGACTGGTCTAATGCAACTAAAGAATTACTCGATAGTTTACCCCAGGTTTGGACAAGAGGATTGTTGTATTTTTTAGTCGTATTTGTGACTATAGTTTTACCTTGGACAATGCTATCTAAGGTAGATGAAACAGGTACCGCAAAAGGACGACTTGAGCCAAAGGATAACACCGTTAGACTGGATGCTGCAGTCGCGGGTACTGTTGCAGAAATTCGGGTCAAAGAAGGTGAAGTAGTTAAAGTTGGGCAGACTCTGTTGTTGTTACAATCTGATTTAGCTAATGCAGAATTGTACCAGGCTCAGGAAAAGTTAGAGGGGCAATTCAATCAATTATCTCAGCTAAATTTATTAAAGAGTCAATTACTTTTAACTTTAGAAACTCAGCGACAACAAAATCAAGCTCAAGAGTTAGCAAAGCAGGCACAAATTGATCAAGCACGGCAGTCTATTCATCCTCTCATGAATTCTTATTCCTTTCAAAAGGAAGAAAATATGGCCCAAGTCAATCAGGCACGGCAAACGCTTGCTTACAATCAAAATGCGAAGAAGTCCATGGAGACTAGATTGGCTCTTGCTCAGCTAGAGGTGGAACGCTATCAGAAAGCTCGGCAGGAAAACGTAGTTTCAGAAGTTGATTTGGTGGAAAAGCAAGATGTAGCTCAAGAAAGAAAAAATTCGTATGAACAAGCAAAGTCAAATATTAAACAGGCTAAGCTAGCTTTAGTAGAAAAAGCCACTATTTATAAGCGTAATATCAAGCAATTAAAGGCAGATATTGAACAGGCACAGTTAAGGGTCAAAGAGCAAGAGCAAAGTTATCAAAGCCTGATTCAGACAGGTAAGTTGGCGATCCTAAAAACTGAAGAACAACTCAAGAATCAGGAAAAAGAAATTGCTGCAATTAAGGCAGAGATTTATCAGAACAAGAGTCAGATTGAAGCCTTAAAATTTCAGTTGGAACAACGAGTATTAGTATCTCCTGTTAATGGGACAGTATTTCATATACCGATTCAAGGTGCTGGGGCTGTAGCACAGCCAGGAACAAATCTTGTGGAGATTGCTCCCCTTAGTTCACCTTTACTCATTCGGGCACAGATGGCAACAACTGAGAGTGGTTTTTTGCAGAAAGGAATGCCAGTAAAGTTAAAGTTTGATGCATACCCATTTCAGGATTACGGGGTAGTGGAAGGAAAGTTGATAAAAATTTCTCCAACTACTTCGGATATAGAAACACCTAATGGAAAAGTGGCAGCTTACAACTTGGAAATTTCTCTCAACCGGAGTTGCATTCCTACTGCTAATAAGTGTATTCCTTTACGCCCAGGAGACACGGCAACTGCTGAGGTTATTGTACGGCAACGTCGGATTATTGATTTTATTCTTGAGCCGTTTAAGAACTTGCAGCAAGGAGGTTTGAAATTATAACTGCATTTATCTTCATTTCCAGACTCAATCTGAAAAGGCTCTATAGGGGTTTCTGGGAGGTTTTAAACCCCAAAAAGGCTGAAATTTTTTTAGCAGTGATTCTCAGACTGGGAGGCGCGAATTTAGCTCAAGCACTTATCCCACATGTATTACTGCTTCTGAATTAAAACAGACCTCCCTAAAACAGATTTTGAGCCTCTGAAAAATACAATTTTTGGAAGGCTACTACCTGCTTAAAAATGTAAAAGTGAGATAATTCTCAAGATAGGTATTCCCTAGCATGGCTGGGTAACATTAACAAATTAATCCACAGCCTCCTTTCAGTAAAAACATTCTTCCTCTTCCCTCTCCTTTTAGGAAAGGATTAGGTAGAAATTATTCTTTTACCCTTAATTTATCCTACATATTTAGGAGAAACACCATGTCACAAACTATCACAATTACCAATCAAGATATTTTGCATCATGTCAAGCTCTACTGCCAAATTCCTGATTTAATAAACAAAATTATTACCCGCAAGGTGATTGAAAATGCTGTATCTGAGGCAGGTATCAAAGTAGAGATGGAGGAACTTCAGGAAGTAGCAGACCAATTCCGATTAATGAATAAAATTGAGAGTGCTAATGACACCTGGGAATGGCTGGAGAAATATGCTCTTTCTTTAGATGATTTTGAAGAATTAGTTTATGGAAATTTCTTTGCTAATAAGTTAGTTAAACACCTATTTAAAAATAAAGTTGAACCATATTTCTATGAACATCAAATAGACTACACGAGTGTAGTTATGTATGAGGTTGTCCTGGATGATGAAGACTTGGCGATGGAACTGTTCTATGCCATTAAGGAAGGTGAAACTAGTTTTTATGATGTGGCTCACCAATACACTCAAGATACAGAATTACGTCGCAAATGTGGATATCGAGGAAAAGTAAACCGTAAGGATTTAAAGCCAGAAATTTCTGCTGCTGTCTTTGCTGCTAAGCTTCCCCAACTTCTTCAGCCAATTATTACTTCTAAGGGAATACACTTAATTTTAATAGATGAGATTATTCACCCAGAATTAGATGAGAGGCTACACCAAATTATAGCTGAAAATTTATTTTCTGAATGGCTGAAAGAGCAAGTTACCAAAGTCGAAGTTATTAAGCAGCTGAACAACCAGAGTATAAATTCAAATTCCCAAGCTTAATCTTGAGTTACTCCCTTCCTGCTATAAAATCGCAGGAAAAGTGGAGAGTCGGGCATGGTTCAAAAACAGGAAATTTTGGGTTACACTTCCACGGCAAAATAAACCATCATTTTTCGATGGCTTGAGGTCTACATGGGGTTGTAAGCCCAAACCCTCGAAATTTCCCGCTCAGTGTTGCAAGCCGTTACAGGTAAGGTAGTTTGTCGCAGCGATAAGGCTACTGACATGGGCGTGCAAATCCTTCTCGGTTCGTGTATCTGCCACGGTTGCCTTGGCGATGTGGCCACTAGCCACATTCAAGCTGGCAATTAAGGCTTGAGTACCATGACGAATATATTCAAATTCATGCTTGACACACCGTCCTGCCTTCATGTGCACATCCGGCATCTTCCGCTCTAGCGCCTGAGTACCTGGCATTTCATTGAGACTGAAGGTCAATTCACCTTGCTCAGCTCGTTCTTGAGCGCTCTGGTAGACCTGACAGATATCTTCGATTTTGGCTTGGAAATTGGGGTCGGGGGGGGGATGAAACCATTAGCCACTTTGGTGCGGTTTGAGATCAGCTTCCTTGAGCAGTCGACCCACATGTCGTTCACTAATGCTCTCGACAATGCCTTGCTTGACCATCTCAGTGGTTAATTCCCGAGCACTCCAGTGGCTGATGGGAAGACCATATTTCTCAGGTGGCTCACACGCTAGTGCATATAACTGGGTTAGTTGCTCTAAGCTAAATTTGGGAGGGCCACCAGGCCGGGGAGCATCTTGAAGACGCTGGTCCACAGGCAAATCTGACGTTGATAGCTCTAGCCATCGACGACGCCACAAGCGACTGGTATCAAGGCTAATACTTAAGGCTCTGGCAATCTCACCGTATCCTTCGCCAGAGGCGGACCGAAGGATGATTTTGGCACGAAGGGCAATTTGTTGAGGGGTGCTTGATCGCCTCACAAATTTTTCCAAAACTAGGCGGTCTGATTCACTCAACAACACAGGCGGGGCCGATAATCTTGGCATTGATTCACTACATACTCAACTCCTTTTTGAGGATAGGGCTATTCGTGCTGCTCTGTACTAGTCGGAGTTCATCTGAAGTCAAGTCACTGTTGGGAGAAGACTTTAACGGCATTCTCAGTAGTGATTGCTGGAGTGTCTATAGTCCTCAAGGGGCTGCAGCCAAGCAAAAGTGTCTGGCTCACATTGAGCGGGAACTCAAGAGGATGGAATCCTCTCGCCACCTGACTTTTCCCGTTATCTCCTATAACCCTTCATTGTCAATACTTCCAGCGAATGAATCAAGGCTTGTTTTGAGTGTTTGTTCGCAATAGCAGAGAGCAAATGCAAATGCTCTACGGAATAATGGGGGTTTCAAAAAGTATTGGCTAACTGTGAACTCGATTTAGGAGAATTTTTAGTCTAGATTGGTACCCTGCAGCCCTACTAAATAAGCTTTTGAAGACTTACCGGGAAAAGTCAGATCCAGAAACCATATAAGTGGTTTTTAATAAATTGGTCCATATTGCTGTTTCAGTCGTTTTTTAGCCAAAAAATTATTCTTTCAATGTAGGATACTTAGTTTTACACTTCACATTGCATAAAATCAGTGTGTAAATCTGACTAATACAAAGGGGAAGTCCAACTAGGTTGGATTGACTTGTAACCTATCATTGTTCGACCATTCAATCAGTGTGATCGGAGCAGATAGTGATGTCGCGTTCTCTGAGAGTTCACAGCGACCATACCAAGGAGACAAAGTTAGCTCTCAAGCGCAACGGCTTTCACAGTCAGCGGTCTTTAGCTGAGTCCGCTGGATATTCACTCGCAACTGTCGGTAACTTTCTCCGGGGACGTCCCGTTGATTTCGCTACTTTTGTTGAACTCAGCAAGCAACTCTCCCTTGATTGGCAGAGTATCGCAGATCTGGGTGATGAGCCTCTGGGTACTCATGATGGTCCGACTAACCTTGTGGTGCCCAAACCCTCTCGGCAGGACTGGGGAGATGCTATTGATATCTCATACTTCCAAGGGCGTGCAGAGGAACTTGGAATTTTGACCCAATGGATAGAAGATGAACGATGTCGATTTGTGGCCATTCTGGGGATGGGCGGCATAGGTAAAACGACATTGGCCGTTAAGGTCGCCCATGATCTGCAACATCAATTCGATTTTGTCATCTGGCGGAATCTACGGAATGCGCCACCAATTACAGAGCTGTTAGCAGAGGTGCTGAATTTTATCTTCCCGCAGCAGAATATGACGACATATCATCGTATCGATCTCCAGATAACCGAATTACTGCAGTATTTTCGGCAGCATAGATGTTTGCTGATTTTAGATAACGCAGAGTCTATTCTAGAAGCTGGAGATCGCAATGGGCGTTTTCGCGCCGGTTATGAAGTCTATGGTCAGCTTTTTAAAGACATTGGAGAGACCCAGCATCAAAGTTGTCTATTATTGACCTCTCGTGAACCACCTCAAGGGTTAGCCGCCAAACAGGGGCGGACCCTCCCCATTCGTGCTCTCAAATTAGCCGGACTCCCGGCCTCGATTGGACAACAACTTCTTTGCGGCCAAGGCACATTTATCGGTTCCGCAGAACAATGGCAAGCCCTTTCAGAGCGGTATGCTGGGAATCCTTTGGCCCTCAAAATTGTCGCTGCCTTTGTGCGAGATGTCTTTGATGGCAACTTGGATGCGTTTTTAACTTTTGTCCGAGAGTCGTCCTATATCTTTGATGACATTCAGGATCTGCTCGATCAGCAATTCCATCGTCTCAGTGCTCTTGAACAGGAAGTGATGTACTGGTTCAGTATCAAGCGAGAACCCATTACCCTCCATGATCTTTGTACGTCTTTGCAACGGTCTTCCAACGATTTTATCCAGGTGTTGGCTTCCTTGCAGGGGCGAGCGCTGATTGAGAAGACAGGCTCCCACTTTACCCAACAATCGGTGGTGATGGAGTTTCTGACCGATCGCTTAAAGCACGAAATCTGTGAAGAGATTTGCACTTGGCAACCAACCGACGGCCCTGAGAATCTCCAACTCCTCCGCCAACTGGCCCTGGTTCAGGTGCAGGCCAAAGAATATCTCCAGGCAACTCAAATGCGGTTGATTCTACAGCCCATTCTCGATCAGTTGACATTGAAACTTGGCAGCCGTCTCAACCTCGAACAGCATCTCACTCAGATCTTGACAGCCATGCGGGGTCACTCAGCCCAATTAATTGGCTATGGAGGCGGTAACTTGATCAACATGCTGCGTCACTTACAGGTGACGTTATCAGGGTGTGACTTGTCTAAGCTCTGTATCAAACAGGCTGATTTCAAAGGTATTGACCTGCAGAATACGAGTTTTGCCCACTGTGATTTAACGGGTTCAGCCTTTTCAGAACCCTTCAATAGTATTTATGCCGTAGCCTGCAGTCCGGATGGAACGCTCTTGGCGGCAGGCGATAGTAACGGAGACATTCATCTGTGGCGACTGGTGGATGGCCAGCGGATTTTTAGCTGCCATGGCCACAACAATTGGGTCTGGTCTGTTAGTTTTAGTCCGAATGGAGAATACTTAGCTAGCGGAAGTTTTGACCACACCGTCAAGGTTTGGGACCTGCAGGATGGAACCTGCCTCAACACCTTATCGGGTCATGGGCGATCTGTGCGATCCGTTGTGTTTAGCCCGGATGGTTTAAAGCTCGCTAGCGGTGGCGATGATGCCACCATTCGACTTTGGGATGTAATAAGTGGTGACTGTCAGAGCGTGTTTTCGGGTCATGAGCGTTTGGTCTGGTCTTTGGCCTTTCATCCCCACGGAGATGTTTTAGCAAGTGGCAGCGAGGACGAGACAATCAAGCTCTGGAATGTGAAGACAGGAGACTGTTTTTGCACCATGACAGAGCATAAAAAAGCTGTGTGGTCCGTTGACTTTAGTCCTAATGGTCGAACCCTTGCCAGTGGTAGTGCCGATCATAACCTCAAACTCTGGGATGCCGACGGACACTACTTGCATACGCTCACAGGTCATACAGATGGGATTTGGGAAATCGCCTTTAGTCCAGATGGTCATACTCTTGCCAGTGGTAGTTTTGATCGCATCCTCAAAGTTTGGAATCTGAGCGATCAGCAATGCCAATCAACCCTTCAAGGTCATTCGGGCTCTATCTGGTCCATTGCGTTTGCTGCCAATCTTAGTCCCACTGAACAGCGGGATGATCCAATCTTGATTAGCGGCAGTTTTGACCGCACCATTAAACTCTGGGATGTGCAGCGGGGTAAATGTCTCAAGACTATCGCGGGTCAAACCAATCCCGTTTTTGCGATCGCACTCCAACCCTCGGCAAGTGTCTCATCCATTGTTGCAGCGGTGGGGAGCGATAATTTGATTAGGCTGTGGAATTTCAAGACGGGGGATTACGTTACATCTTACACCGCCCCCATGAAAGAGGTTTTTTTCGTTGCATTCAGTCCTGACGGAAAATTCATGGCCACTGGCTCTAGCGACAAGACGGTTAGACTTTGGAACATAACGGAGGGAGGACAGATTATCCTGCGAGGACATACCCAGCAAATTTGCTCCGTGGCCTTTAGTCCCGACAGTCGCTACCTTATCAGTAGTAGTTTTGATCGCACCCTTAAGCTTTGGGATATACAGAAAAGGCGATGCATACGAACGTATCGCGGACATGTTCATCAAGTTCGGGGCGTGGCTTTCAGTCCTGATGGTCAACATTTCGCCAGTGCCAGTATGGATCGTACCGTTAAGCTCTGGAATATCCATCAAGATCAATGCCTGTACTCTTTAACACAGCATATTGCAGGTGTAAGTACCGTTGCCTTCAATCCTCAAGGAACTTTGCTTGCCAGTGGGGGAGCGGATTGTTCAATTCGTTTGTGGCTAGTGTCTGATGGACAGCTCATCAATACCCTAGAAGAGCATAGAAATACCGTTTGGTCCATCACCTTCAGCCCTGATGGGGAACAGCTTGCCAGTGGTAGTTTTGACCAAACGGTCAAACTGTGGCAGATCCCGAACGGTCAATGCCTACAGACCCTGCGGGGGCATACGAATGGGGTTTGGTCGGTAGCGTTTAATGCGGAGGGAGATCGCATCATTAGTGCTGGAGAAGATGAAACCATCAAAGTTTGGGATCTAGAAACTTATCATTGTCTAAGATCGCTAAGTGCTGATCGTCTGTACGAACGGATGGATATTACAGGCGTTACTGGATTGACAAACAGCCAAAAGATCATGCTCCAGACCTTGGGAGCTGTTGAGCATTAAAGTTCAGCATCAACCCATCGAGGTCGAGTTAAGCTATTGAGTGAGCCTGGAGAGTGTTCAACCTTCAATCTTTGCATCCCCATCATCCCCTTCAAAGATAGTCTAAGTTAAGCCAACAATGGGTATAGTTAGCGGCTATAAGGTCTAGGCTAGCTGTTAACTCTTTGAGTCGATTAATGATGGTTTGTTAATCTCGGGATAAATAATTCTTTCGTTATCCAACTGATTTCGGGTTTTATTTCAAAGGTAGAATGGGCTATAACCCATTCTCTGTATAGTCTTCCATCGTTAAAGACTAAAATGACGCCAGTCATTTAGTTTACCGTTCGTTAGGAGAGCAGATGCCTCAAACTAAGTCCCATAAATGGATTCCAACATTCTTAACTCTTGAGCAGTTTGAGACATTTGTCTTACCCCATTTGCACATCGGCACTCGGGGACCTCAACCAAAGCTCTCTTTGCATGCCATCTTCAACTACATTTTGAAGTTGCTGCACTTGGGATGTCAGTGGAGTGAGCTACCCATTGAAAAGGACAAAAATGGGCGACCGGAAATTCACCGTTAGGGTCGAGTGACAGGTCACCCTGTCACCCTCCCATTCAGAACGGTTATAGGTGGACCAGACTACCAAGGGGTCTTATAGGCTCAAGGGTAGGTGGGTGACGACTATTCAAAACTTAGCGTTTCGACGCTTACATGCACATGAACGCATCCACTACTGGCGGTGAGTTATGACCGACGAATTCTCAGGGGTAGGCTGATCTAAGCCAACTATAATGATTTTGCTTTGTGGCTCACCATCGTTTGCACAATTTGGCTTGGATCTAAACCGGGTAACAGTGTCAGGAGCGATCAAGGTAACCTGAAGGCTTGTTGTCACTCCCCTGAATTGCCCCTCAAGCATGATTTCAACTCCTGCAATTGCCGCCACGCTTCCGCCAAAGATCCGCAAAGATATCGGCATTCAGGCTCTGACTTTTCCTGCTAAGTCTCCTGGGTCGCTAACTGCCAACCTTCCATAAGGTCATTGAGCTTAGCCCATCCTTTCCAAAGGACTTGAATCCCAATCGGTGTGTTGCGTCGATGCTCCAGATATCCTCCGAGTCGTGCAACTGCTTCAACAGCCCATGCCACCGTCAATCTTTTGGGGACCTTCGGTGTCTTGGCAATGAGGACTTTGATTTGTAAAGGTGTGAGGACATCTTGTGCAGGCAGTTGAGGTTGTGTTCGCTCTAAATAAGTCACACGCAACAGTTCTACAGCAGTGACACAAAGGAATCCCAATAAGCTTTTCATCCCTTCAGAGGCTAAACGATACCGCTCTACCTGAGTCCCCGATTTTAGGACTTTATGATACTCCTCAACTCTCCACCTGTACGTGTACCACTGCAAAATGGTCTGGGCCATTTCTACTGTTGTAACGACTTCACTGGTGAGCAACATCCATGACACCGGCTCCTCACCTTCAGGGGGGGCTACTTCTGTGGCATAGACAGCGTGCACCTGGAGGGGTTGACTAGACGCTAGTCGGGCTGGCCTTTGAAGTTCGACGAGACAACACCGCACAGCCAGCTTAGCCATGCGCGCACTCCGATCTTTTGTTTTAGGTAAGTCAATCTCATACTCGAACTGAACACTTTGGGCTTCCAGCTTTTCCCACAGCCGACTTGGATCATGCTCTAGGCAACGATTGTGGGATGCTCTAACCACGAGTCCTGTGTTTTCGAGGGTAGTGAGTCGCTCAAAAACTTCGGCAATATCTCCTTCTCGGTCAAACACATGA
>NZ_JANQOP010000087.1 GCF_028285745.1 Acaryochloris sp. IP29b_bin.137
TCTAGCAATGGATATGGACCCATCTCATATCCAAGCTCAACTCCAGCATTCCCAAGAAGTCATCTCTTTAGATAAATTCGTAGGAGAAAACCAAGGAGACACATTAGGCGAATTCGTTGCCAAGGATCATTCCTCCCAAAAATACTTTGAGAATCTGATGAATAAGGATGAATTGTCCAAACTCATGGGGCACCTGAGTGATCGGCAACAATTCATCATTGGCCAACGATTCGGACTGGAAGATGGTCAGCCTAAAACTCTGGTAGAGATTAGTAAGCTACTCGGCATGAGTCGGGAGGGCGTTCGCAAAATCGAGAAAAGGGCTTTCCAGCAATTAAAAAAACACGCCCAATCCGCTTAGATAACATCCAGGTATCCAAGAACCTCGCGATGATTCTCAGGACAATCATCGGCTTTACAATCTCATCAGGGGGGCGAACAGTAGCCTAGAGCAGGTGCTTGTAGCAAAAACGGGTGGGGAATGCGTTCGGATCAGCAACTCCAAATCCAAGGAGCACTTAGGCAACATCACCATATTGTCTGAGGTGTTATCTTATCCCAAACGCCAAAACACATCTTGAGAGGCGAACCAATGACAGAGCATCTTTCTAGCATCAGCAGGAATAGTCAATGGGGTCAGACGACGGGTCAGGATAACGAAACAATCGCCCATCTGCAACGAAAACTCACTCAAGCTAGCCAAACCCTTTTAGAAAAGCACATTGTATATAAAGAGGCGGTCGCAACAGCGGAACAACTGGTGAGATGGAGGAAAATAGGTAATCGTTCAGACTATCGCTATATGCTGAGCCATGCTTAACCTCAAATCGTTACGCTGGAGTTGGACGATGGAGGTTTGCTATGACTCATATTCCAACCCTGACTCATCAACAGCTAGAACTGCTGAGATTAGCTAAGAAGCATTCTGTAAAAGAACTACAGCTTTCCTATGAGTTTCCCGTGATTGATAGCAGTGAGCCTCCGATGGGTCATCCTCCATTTATTCAAGAGTTGATTGATGATCATCTCGTTCAGGTACAAGTGAAAGGAACCTCCTTGAATGCTTCAGAGTTTCAGCAAGAGAGCTGGACAAAATTTTGTAGTGGTATTGAGCACCCAACCCAAGCGGACTGGAATCAGTGGCGGCAGGGATTTATCGCCCAGCTAAAAGAAGGGTTTGAATACCTGATGACCCCTGGGAATGGCTTTGAACAATTCAGCCAGGTTTGGAGACGGGAAATCCGTCTTCGAGCAATTCAGCCTGGTAATCCATGAGAGAAACTTATACCTGAAATTACATTGCACCTATTATAAAGACGGAGTTGCGATCTCAACTCAAAGACCCAACCCGAGATCGCATCCCAAGCACACTAACCTTTACTTGTCTAAACCGTCTTATTGATTAGCAATTCCTAGTATTCAACCCTTGTAATCCCATATCAGGCTATTTATACTGATTTCATTGATGAGGTTCCCAATTACCCCAAATTGGCGAGAAGGCCCCTCGATAAACGCCCGTCCCCGTGAGCGTTAGATCGGGACGGTAAGCGGATTATCCGCAATACCAAATCTATGGAGCAATTCAACAATGAAATACACACTTTCCACTCTCAAGGGTGCAGTTCTCGCCGCAGCTACTGCCTCCAGCAAGCCAGGGTTTGAGGGCGAGTTTACCACCTCTCAGCAATTGCGGAAGGCCGTTGCCACTCAGTGGCCCGACGATACCAACGATGCCCGCACCCGTGGCTACTGGCTAGGACTGGCGACCTACTTCGGCATCGATAATCAGCCCTGGAAGGATGCCAAGACCACCAAGACCAAGCTCACCGACATCAAGACCGAAGTACTAGCCCACTACGAGGTTAGCGACACTAAGGCACTCAAGGCCAAACTGAAAGACTGGGGAATTCTCCACGGTAAGCTCACCACCCGGCAGGCTTGGGAGGAGTTGCTAGCGGGCTGCAAGGCCAGTCGGAGGGGGAAAGTGGTTGAGTTGGCCGAGCCGTTGGAGATGGTGGCGTAGCAAGGCCGGAGATCTGGTTGTTAAGCCAGAGGTTTAACAACCAACAAACAATTCCTCTAGATTTTACCTAGAGTAGCTTTTTAGCACTACCAGGAATAGGACAGCAGTGATTTTTCAGAGGTTCAAAATTGCTGAGTTATTCTCTCAACGACGGCGAAAAACCTAAGGAAACTTACTCATGTTCACTCGTCTACATTGGCCGTATCAGCTTCGGTAGTGTCCGCAGAAATTTCGGAGTCAGAAGGAGTATCGTCAGAAGGAGTAGTAGTACCAGCGGGGGGTAAGACAGATGCCACAACACGATCTTCTTCTCCCTCAGAAACAACCCCTTTAGGCAGCTTCAGTTCCTTGACGTGAATCGCATCACCCACTTTGAGCGAACTAATATCCACTTCAATGGATTCGGGAATGTTCTGCGGATCGCATTGCAACTCTAAGGAAGTGAGTACGACATCCAAAGAGCCGTTTTCATTCTTAACGCCAACTGGCTCTCCAACTAAGTTTAAAGGGGCTGTAATGGTTACGTTATCTTGTCCTGAAATAGCAAAAAAGCTCAGATGATAGAGTTCGCCTTTCCACGGATGAGTTTGAACATCACGTAGAAGAGAGACACATTTAAGAGAGAGTTCAGGAACTTTGACCTCGACTAAAGTGTTGTTGACCTCTACTGCGGCCAACATCCTTTCAGCAACCACGGTGGGTAAACTCAAGGAGACAGATTCAGCCTTTTTATGACCATAGAGAACCACGGGAATTTGCCCTGTCCTGCGCAGTTGTCTGGGATTAATATCCCTGTTGCGAGGTTCACACTCAACTGTGAAGTCCATAAAAAATCCTTTAAGGGAAACAGCGGATTACTTAGCCAATCAGAATTACTGGCCTTCAAGCCCAGGTCTGAAGGAACTAGGAGCACAACTTAAATCAGGGTAGCACCCATACCAACAAAGGGACTAAATTATTCTTTAGGGAGAGGCAGAAAGGATTTGTTAGGTTAGAACTCTAATTCACCTTTTCCTCACTCGGGTCTTCATCATGTCTGACTGCATTA
>NZ_JANQOP010000094.1 GCF_028285745.1 Acaryochloris sp. IP29b_bin.137
CCGGACAATCCCTCCGAGTCATGGAAGGACACACTGACTCCGTCTTGAGCGTGGCCTTCAGCGCTGACGGTCGCCGCGCCCTCTCCGGCTCCTATGACAACACCGTGCGCTTGTGGGACGTCGATACCGGACAATCCCTCAGGGTCATGGAAGGACACACTGACTCCGTCAATAGCGTGGCCTTCAGCGCCGACGGTCGCCGCGCCCTCTCCGGCTCCACTGACAACACCGTGCGCTTGTGGGACGTCGATACCGGACAATCCCTCCGAGTCATGGAAGGACACACTGACGCCGTCTGGAGCGTGGCCTTCAGCGCCGACGGTCGCCGCGCCCTCTCCGGCTCTGATGACAGCACTGTGCGCTTGTGGGACGTCGATACCGGACAAACCCTCAGGGTGATGAAAGGACATACTAAATCCGTCTGGAGCGTGGCCTTCAGCGCCGACGGTCGCCAATACTATTCTTCTGCATTAAATGGTGTCCTACGTTTATGGCCATACGACGATGTAACACAGTCAGTAGCCACCAATCAGGTCGAGTATACAAATGCCAAAGTCTTATTTGTAGGCAACAGTGCAGCGGGTAAAACCGGGCTTTCCAACCGATTAGCGCTAGGAACCTATAAAGAAACTGACTCCACAGTTGGTGCCTGGGCCACCCAGTGGAAGCTTCCTATTGAGTCAAACGACGGCGTGGAAAAGGAGATTTGGCTATGGGACTTTGGAGGACAAGCGGATCAGCGACTAATTCACCAGCTCTATATGGATCAGACTCAGGTAGCAGCTTTAGTCTTTGATCCACAGAAGCCAGAACTCTTAGAGGGACTACGAACCTGGGATCGGGATTTGACAAGAGCTGCCACAGGCGATTTTAAAAAATTGCTCGTCGCCGGACGCATCGATGCTGGCGGCCTACGCAGTGCGAGCCGCCACCAGGTTGAAGATTTTACTCAAGAATATGGATTTGAGGAATACATCGAAACGAGTGCCAAAGAGAACATCGGCTGTGAGGAATTAAAACAGGCAATCTGTAAGTTAATCGATTGGGATAGCATCGCCAAACGGACAACACCTAAGCTTTTCAGAAGACTCAAACAAGAGATTGTCTCCCTAAAAGACGAAGGTCGCACATTGATGCGCTTCAACGAACTGCGTGAGGCCCTAACCCTGCGTATGAGTGGGGAACGCTTTACTGACACAGAGCTAAAGACTGTTATTTCACTTCTCGCTGGTCCGGGGGTGATGTGGGAACTCGGATTTGGCTCCTGGGTTCTGCTAGCGCCTGAACTAATCAATGCCTATGCTCAAGCCGTTATTCGCACCATTCAAGAGGACGAACGCGAGTTGGGCTGTATCACTGAAGCCCAAGTCTTAGCTGGTCAGCTCAGCTATCCCAACGATCTCCAGCGGTTACCGGAAGAGGAAGAACGTATTCTGCTGCTGGCGATGCATCGACTCCTCGTTGAAAATAGCCTTTGCCTTAGCGAACCCACTGACTCTGGAACCCTGCTCATATTCCCTAGCTATGCCCGCCGCGAACGCCCCGATCTGATCGAACACCCCTCTGTGATGGTCAGCTATGAGTTTGCAGGCTTCCTTGATGACATCTATGCGACTCTTATCGTCCGCCTACACCGCATCAGCCCTTTTGAAACTAAAGAACTCTGGAAAGACGCCGCAGATTTTGAGAGTGGTACAGGTCATAAGTTAGGGGTTAAGCTCTCCCGCAAAGCAGCAGGAAAAGCAGAATTACTGGTTTACTTCGCCCCAGATCTGTCGATTGGCGAGCGAATGATCTTTAGCAAATATGTTCAGGAGCATCTATTCCGTAAAGTCAAAGATCGTGATCAGGTCAAACGGCTTCGCCATTGGATCTGCGGCAACTGTGGCGAACCAGTCGAAAATCGCGACCGAGCCATGAAGCGTCTACACGACCAAGGGAAGGAAGCAAAAATTATTTGCGTTAACTGCGAGACATATGTGCAGCTCTGGGACGAAATGGAAGCGACGTTTGCAGACCCCGACATTCTTAGCCGAGTTAGAACCCTAGAAGCAGAAGCCCAGCGCGAGCTGGATAACGAGAGCAAAGAACGAGCCCTCGTCGGTGATGTGATCTCCACTGTTGCGCTAGCAGGCCAAATTTCCCGTGAATTCTCCGTTAGCGACCACGGCCTCGATATGGAGATTGAATTTAAGAATGACCAAGGTAAGGCAACGGGCCAGCGTCTTTACCTACAGCTCAAATCAGGCGATTCGTATCTGTCTGAAAGAAAACGTGATGGCGTGGAAATATTCAAAATTCCCAAGCAACGGCATGTCGAATATTGGATGAATCAGAAATATCCAGTTATGTTAGTGATTCGCAATTCGGAAGGTGAAATTCGCTGGATGGAGATTAGTGATTATCTTCAAGAGAAAACCCAAAATGGTAAAAAACAGGTTCGACAAATCGAATTTGTGGGTGAACGCTTCGATGTGATGAGTGTCAGACATTGGCGGGACAAAGCTCTTAAGCCTTAATCTATGCAATCTGAACACTCCCCACATCCCTACCTAAAAAAAGTCGGCATCATCGGTGCAGGCCCCGCAGGACTAGCCATAGCCATCGCCCTCAGAAAAAAAGGCATAGAAGTCCACATCTATGAACGTGCCAAAACCTTTCGACCCATCGGAGCAGGTGTCACCCTATCCCCCAACGGCATCAGAAGCCTAGCCGCCATCGATGCCGATATTGTTCAACAACTTAAACAGCAAGGCTCTCAACTCAATCGCTTCCGAATCAGAACCGCTAGAGGATGGCCCATCCTCAACCAACCCGTAAAAGACGAAGACTATGATCAGCCCTTCCTAGCAGTCCGCTGGTTTAGCCTCCAAGAAATAATGAGGGCCAAACTCCCCCCAGAAATCCTTCACCTCCATCACCAACTCATTCACTTTGACCAGACCCAACAAAGCGTCAATCTGTCCTTTGCCAATGGCGAAACGGCAACCGTTGACCTGCTGATTGGCGCAGACGGCATCCGTTCCATCGTCCGTAAACAACTTTTCGGCCTGGAAGACCCAGCCTATGGCGGCTGGATGACCTGGCGTGGCGTCCAAAAATATCAGCATCGTTTGCTTCCCCCTCATCACACCACAATTTTTGCCAAACGAGGCAAAAGCTTAATCCTCCTAGACAACGGCCAAGGCTATGTGTCATGGGCATTAGAGATGACCTCGCCCACCGTCCATCAATCCCAGCATCCAGAAGCAGCAAAAGCCCGAGTCCTGCAAGAACTCTCCAACTGGCATCCTGCCCTACAAGAACTGGTCAATCTAACCGATGCAAACACCATCGTCGAAAGACCCGTTTGTGAACCCATGATCTTGCCTCAATGGAGCAACGGCAGAGTCACTTTGGTCGGGGATGCCGCTCATCCAATGGCACCATTCTTAGGACAAGGCACAAACACCACCTTTGAAGACGTATGGGCCTTGTCTACCTGTTTGGTTCAACAGGACAATCTAGCAGCCGCTTTACAACAATACGGAAACAGCCGTATCGAACGTGCCCATACCATTCAGTATCGGACAATGTATTCCGCAGCTCAAATGCGGAATCCTTTTTTGCGACCCCGATGGTTCAAAACATCCTTGGGAAAAGTACCAGACCAGGCCAAAGTTGGAGAAAAGGCTTTTTCAGATTGGCTCTACCAGTATGAGCTAACCGCTGAATCAACTTAACTTTCCTACGTCAAACCGGGATTTCCTGCTCAAAAACGCTTGTTTGCTCTGAGCCGAAGTCGGCTATCAGACCTTTGGGGATGACAAGGTACTTCAAATCTAGAGTCAGCAGTAGATAGGGCAGTGTGATTTCAAAGAAAATAGGGTGGCCGAAACGACTACCCTAT
>NZ_JANQOP010000105.1 GCF_028285745.1 Acaryochloris sp. IP29b_bin.137
ACAAATGGAACGCTATGGTTTTCTAAATCTTTGGAGAAGTAATAAATTTCTTTCCAGTCTAATTTGATTTTGTCTTCATAAAGCGAAAAGAATTTATCAACGTATTCATTCAGAATATTCCAATATAGATTCTGAATTTTCGAATAGGAATGCTGGCCAGTCAAATTCACTTCACTTCTGGGTGACCAGTTCTTCCAATTACATTGACCCAGATCATCTCTCATCACATCGATTAAAGAAGCTGAGTTGAGGGGGGAAAGCGCAAGGACGCCTTGATCGCCAAAGATAATATCTTTTCCAAACGTATTAATCGCAGAAACACTCTTTAAATGGGGATGAAGAAGTTTAAGGATGGGACTTTTTTGAATATTCCGATAAAGGGCAATAGCATACTGCCCCACATTCAAATGCCCTCTGCCTAAATGTCCCTTAACCTGTCCATCAATAAACTCAGCAATGCGGAAATACAGCTTCGCTTGCTCCCACTTTGCCCCGTCTCCAGGCTCAGCCGAACCATCATCGACAAATTCAGGGGGGAAAGACGCAATTTTCCGTAGTTTCCATTCAATTTTTTGGGGAATCAGCTGATCATTCCCATCTTTCACCATTGTTAAATGCACACTAGGTGCTTGATGAATTTCATCCCATCTATATGGATCTAAGTTGTAGCGAACATGAAATTGTCCATTGCTATCTTGGGTCATTAGCGCTGGTGCAAAACCATTTAAAGTTGCATCAATAAAGAACTTATCGTCTCTAGATGTACCGTTCTCGATGGTGAGGTTTTCTGGGAAAACAGCTTGCGCTGCTTCAACCGAAGCCTGTTGTCCAGCATTCCGTCTTTTCAGTCCCCATGGAACTGATTTAAGCAGTATTTTACGAGTCTGTGGTGCGACAAAATTCTGGGGAGAGGCAAAGATCCCTGCTCCTTCCGAACGTATCAGTGGGACTGCATAATCGGGATCATATTCCCAATCAGCGATCAAAATAGTACCGAAATCATAGTTTCCTTCTACATTCCTGGGACCATCTTCCTCATAAATCACATGAGGCTGACTTTGATAGTCCAATCGGATGACCTTAACGGTTAGATCGGGGGTATCACCAGCATCATCCGTATCATATTCAATATTGAACTCACCATTGTCGTTCGTTCTCCCTGAACCGACTAGGTCATCTAGCCCAAAATCTCGGTCCCAAATTTCAATTAATGTATCTCTAAACGGTGATTGATCAAATTGTCGAGCAATTTTGCCGGAAACCGTTTGCTTAACCATGGCATGAGGCAGTAGTTCTACATATTATTTATCATTTATATCCATGGCTTTTATGCATCATTATCAATAGTTAATACCTTAGAGCTGCTCGAATATTTCACAGGAGAACATTATTTTTTAGGCATAAGCCTGACAGCATACTTGGCACGCTCGGGTGGGGAAATCAGGCATCTTTACATCAGCTTATGAAGCTGTGAGGCTTAGGTTCCAGCGGTGACACGTCGCCATCAAAATCAGCTTAATCAAATGTGGATAGGTCAGGTTTTGGGCTTGGGCGATTTGGGCGAGCGATCGCAAAGGATGTAACGTCGCATCGGCATTCACATCCACCAAATAGGCTTGTCCCCGGCCTAACCGAAAATCGAAGGTGGCATAATCCAAAGGTTGCAGTAGATTCATCAACTTCAATGCCGCGCTTCGCAACGGCTGTAAGCCTGAATCAGCCAAACTGACATTTACTTTCTGAAATCCCCCCTGACGCTTCGCTGGCAGATCTAATACTTGCTCCTGCAAAGCTTGACCTGACGTCGTCAAAGTTTCCACGGCACCCAGCAAACTCGGTTCGAAATTGCCAACTACCCCAACCGTAATTTCTCGCCCTACAATCAACGGTTCACAGAGCACTGCGGTTTGAAACTGGGATTGAAGCTGCTGCACCTGTTTCTGCAATACCGCCAGCCCAGCCTCGGCCTCAAACCGCTGCAACCCCAGGGAATAGCCTTCACAGGTGGGTTTCAAAAGCGATACGGGCCATGGAGGTAACGCTGTAATCGATTCCCCTAAACCAAAGCGACGCCAAGGCGGGGTGGCAATGCCGCACCAGTCTAAAACGGGTTTGAGCCAGTCTTTATTTAAGGTCAAACTTTTAGTGGCCGCATCGCCGCCGGTATAGGGAATGCCTAGGTGTTCTAGCAGCGCGGGGGCTAGAGCCGTACGATTGCGGGACAGAGCACCCACGGATAAGTTCCACACTAGATCAGGCAGGTCTTGCTGCTGCCAGCGATGCAGCAAACTCTCCAGAGTCCCAATAGCATCAACGGTATGCCCCAACTCCGTGAGGGATTGGGTCACCGCAGCCACTTCTTCCGGTTCACGCCAGTGGTAGTGAGTGTTAACTTGGGCCTCTGGTGCAGCCATCAGCTCCGATTGGGAGTCAAACAGAAGGCCAATCTTCATGATGGCAGGGCATCCGGTAGCCACATCGTTTGTGGATCAATCGGCAAAAACAGAATGTCAGGATAATCATTGCCCCGCCGCCGCTGGTGCCAGCGTCCAATCAGCTGTGGTTCAGGGCCAGGGGTGAGTCCGACGAGTTCTAGCTTGCCGTCTTCATGGGTGAGGATATAGCGAAATCGCTTGACGGAGCCATTACAGCGTTGCCGCAGTCCTTCAACCAACTTCAGTCCCTCCAGAATCGGCAGTTGAAAATGGAGGGCATGTTTAACCGGGCGCGGATGGAATAGATATTGAGGCAGGACGCTAAGGCGATGCAGTCGCTTAAACAAGGTTTCCATCACATCAACGGAACTGTTGACCCCTTGCATCAGGGGAATTTGGGCCGTAAGCAGACAGCCTGCGTCTCGCAGAACAGCCAAGGCCTGTTCTGCTGCTGGGGTGATTTCACGAGGATGATCGAAGTGGCATTGAAAGACGATTTGGAATCGCTCTTGATACTGAGCCAACACTTGCAACAACTCAGGATCAGAAGTAAAACGGCTGGGAAGAAAGGCGGGCAGCTTGGTGCTAATGCGAATTTGCCAAAGGTGAGGAATCTCGGCCAGGGCTGCGAGCAAATTAGCGAGACGGCGGGTACTGGATACCATTGGGTCACCCCCAGACATCAGCACATTGTCGATTTCAGGATGGGTTTGAATATATGCGATCGCAACCTGCAAATCCTCGATGGTTTCCTTGGTCATCACATCTTTGCTCATCAAGCGGCGACGAAAGCAATAGCGGCAATGGCCCGCACAGGCCTGGGTGACAATCAAAACGGCGGTCTGTTCGTACTTATGCTGTAATCCAGGTACCACCGTCGATAAAGCTTCACCACTGGTATCTAGAGAGCCCTGGTCATCCTGTTCATACACCGAGGGTAGGAGTAGCTGCCGCAGCGGATCGGTGGGGTCTTGCCAATCAATCAGTTGGGCATAGCTCTCCGGCACCATAAAGGGAAAATGGGTTTGGGCAGCGGTGATGCGATCGCAGTCTTCCTCTCCCAGAGGTAAGGTAGTAGCCACCGTTTGCGAAAAATGAAGACTCGCTTTGAGTTCATCCCGCCAGGCCAGGCGCTTAGGCGTCGATAATGTCATCCCCTCACACTCCCTAGATAAATCTTTGAGGATCAGCCACACATCAGATCCTCGGTTTACAATAATGCCCTAACAACAACGGAGCTGAACGATTGACGGCCTCCTCTTGGCGAACCCCACTACGACTGCTGAAGTGCCGACTGCGTCAATCCCTCAAAGAGATGCAGCGAGGTTATGGCCAGCCGTATGCACAGCAGCAAGCGCCGAGAAACTCCTCCAGATTTAACCATCTCTGGAGCCAATGTCAAACCCCCATCAAGCAAAGGTCTTCTGCGAATAACCTCCATCAAAATCGACTGATCAATATGAGCTTAGCGGCTCAATTCGTAGATGGCCTAATTCTTCAGCCCCAGCAACTCTTTGGCTTTTGGCGACGTATCCCTCAACCCACGATTCAAAATGGCTTTCAGGCTGGCCCGATGCTGATCCGAGGACAACTAACGACGGATGCTGGCGGGGGGCTGTGCCAAATTTCTACCACCTTGTTTGGTGCTTTTCTGGCGGGCAATTTGGAGATTTTAGAACGGTCCAATCACAGCGTCGATACCTACGGCGACGATCGCTTTTTTACCCTGGGCCAAGATGCAGCCGTTGTCTATGGCTATAAGGATCTGGTCGTTCGCAATCTGCATACCGTTCCCCTCCAGCTACGCCTGCAAATTGATGAAGCCCAATTGACCGCCACTGCCAGTCTTTGGGGACCAACCCCCATTTCCGACACTATCTCGCTAAACTCTGAGGTGATCCAATCGTTACCTGCTCTCCCAGATGGCATTCCAGGCTGGCGGGTGCGCACCCAACGATGGGTCCAACCCCCTGAATCGCCCAAAATCCTCACCTACCAAACAGAAGATACCTACAAGCCCTACCCCCTATGAACCCACCGATTCAGGTTTCTGCCTCGCAGCTTCGTGCCTTTATCACCGCTGTTTTAGCAAACTATCCCCTGCAATCCGAGGCCGCCACTGCGATCACCGATCACTTAGTCCAAGCCAATTTATGGGGCATGGATTCCCACGGATTGCAGCAAATTATGGGGTATGACAAAAGTCTCCGGAGCGGTCGAATCAATCCTCAGCCCAAGCTACACATCCAAACGGATCGCCCCACGATAATTCGGATTGAAGCTGATCGTGCGCCTGGGCAATATGCCAGTCAGATAGCCATGCAACAGGCGATTACAAAGGCTCAGGAGATGGGCATGGCCGTGGTGGGGGTCACCAACAGCAACCACTTTGGTATGGCGGGCTACTATACGCGGATGGCTGCCGCTGCTGGGATGATCGGCTTTGCTACCAGCGACACCAATGTTGTGGACTTAGCCCCCTATGGTGGCAAAGAAGCCCGACTCGGCAATAATCCTTTTTCCTGGGGCATTCCCAACGGGGACATGCCTATCGTCTTGGATATGGCGGCGGGAACCGTGAGTGGCGGCAAAATTAAGCATTTCGGCTATCAGGGATTGCCCATTCCACCAGAGTGGGGCTTAACGGCGGCAGGAGAGACCACCTCTAAAGCGCAAGCGGTGGCAGTCAATCAAGCTGCTTCGCCCAAAGGAGCGGGGATGGCCCTGGTTGCGGATTTGCTCTGTGGTCCGCTTTTGGAAACGGCGGCAGCTCTATTTAAAACCAAATCTAGGCACGATCGCATGAACGGTACGGGGCATTTTTTCTGGGTGATGGATCTGGCGGTCTGGTCTGATCCAGAAGAATTTGCAGAGCGAGTGGGGGATGCGATCGCAACTCTAAAACAAACCCCACGCCTCGACCCTCAACAGCCCATCTATTTCCCCGGCGAGTTGGAAGTTGTAACCGAGCAGACGCGTACGCAACAAGGAATTCCTGTACCCTATGCTCTAATCCAAGATTTGGCCCACCACTTCGGCCCTGACTTGGTAATGCAACACCTAACGCCTGATCTATCTATCTCCCTTAACGCTTGAATCCATCCACCCCAAATAGCCAGGGCCGTTTAACAGTGGCAGGCTTTATCGGTCTCTACCTCCACGGCATTGTAGTCGCTATGCCCGGTGCCTTCCTGCAGCAGTGGACGGATACCTTTGGCGCAGGCGTCAATATTGGCCTGTTTTATATCCTCTTTCTAGTCAGCAGCTTGGGGGGATTGATCTGGGTTTCTCGCCAAAAATATCGCCATCCCGTCTTTGCTTTAGCCTTTGCTGCCATTGGCATTGCCTTTATCGCCGCCGCTTGCGCTCCTCAGTTTGCCTGGATTGGGGGTGCGGCCCTCCTGCTGGGTTGGGGAGACGGCATTCTCAACTTCCACTGCAATAACTTGGTGGGAGAGCTACATCCTCGCCGTAAGATCACCGTCTTAAATTGGGCCAATGCCACCTTTGGGGTTGGGGCTCTGAGCGCTCCTCTGATCAATGCGGCATTACCGTGGCGCTGGGCCTTTGGCTTAGTGGCAATGGGAGCCATTTTAGCCATTGCCCTGGCATGGCAAGCACCCCCAGTTCAAAATTTTCAGCCTCGCCATGATCGCGTTCAGTGGAGCATCGCTTGGCCCTTTTTATTGGTGATATTGATTTACGTCGGCTTGGAAAGCTCGATTGGCACTTGGAGTGGGTCTTACCTCAGCAGTCTGGGCTGGAGTAAGGGATGGCAAAATGCTTTACTTTCGGCTTACTGGGGTGGTTTGACCCTAGGTCGCCTAACGTTGGGCGTTTGGGTCGGCCCTCGCCCAGTGCGACGGTTGCAGATGTTGTTTTTGGTGGGTTTAGGTGCCATTGCCCTGACGTTTTTGCCCAGTTTTGGATTTCTGTTCCCCGTTGCGGCAGTCCTCTATGGCCCTACTTTTGCAACCATCTTTGCCCTTCTACAAGGGTGCTGCGGTCATGTGGCTTTAGGCTATATGTTCTACGCCGCCTATCTAGGCAAAACCCTATTTCCTACGGCCCTAGACCCAATCCCTGATCCTATTAACCTACGCTTTGGGTTTCTCAGTCTTGCCCTACTTCTCTACTCCAGCAGCCTTTTATTGAAACGCCAATCGACCAAGGATCTTTGATTAGTAGTCGGTAAATATGTGAAGAAGGCTAACAGTTGTCTACAGACAATAGAATTATTCAGCAAGACAAAGCAACCGCAAGACTACTGAGTCAGCCACCGAGATATAACGTAAGTTTTAAGTCCTTGCTATTCTGCAAATATCATCAATAATTGCAATTCATACTCTGAATGCACTGTTATGGATAAAAATATCGGAACAAAACCTATTTCAGCTTGGCAAAAGTCTATTAAGGCCGATTTCAAGGAACTGTTTAAGGCATTAGGGAAAGCAGTTGTGGACGGTGCATTCCAGAACTGGAATAATCTGGGACTCGATCTGACAGACGCAATTTCTGCGTTAGGGTTAGCCCCTCAACCTGAAGAACTTGCCTGGTTACTAATTTATAAATCGCTAGTTGAAGCTCTAAAGACACTCCTCTTAGACAATAAAAATTTAATGGAGAAGCTTAAGCCTAGTGATGCTGATTTAGAAAAAAGTTGCCATAGCTTAAAAGTCCACTTGGATGAATTTGAATTAACGATTGATACTAATTTTTTCGCAAACCCAAAGCAAATTCCCGTCCTAGAAGAAATCAAGCCCCATCTAGCCCAATGGTTGCAGAATTTTGTTGAAACGCAATCGCAGGCACAGGCAATTTCCAATCGACTACCCAGTCTTTTTGTTTTGGCCTTACATGACGAATGGTGCAATAACAAAGAAAAATATAGCCGCATTTTAGATCAGGTTGATACACCATTCACTAATGCCGCCGAACGGGAGCATCACTGGTTAGGGTATTCTGCATTCCTACAAAATCAAATTGAAGAACGTATGTTTGATGAGGCTTTTGGCCTCAAGCAAGTGTATGTGGAGTTATGCGCTTATTTTCTCAAAGCATCTCCTAAAGAAGATGATTCAGAAGATGGAGGTCATCTGTGGGGTCATGCACGAGACAAAAAACGCTGTGTTGTTGATCTTGCCACCACCTTGAAAGACTGGTTAGACAAAGCTGAACGCAATGATCCAATTCGATTAATCAGTGGTGGCCCTGGTTGTGGCAAGTCCTCTTTTACCAAGTTTTTTGCAGCAAAGTTAGCGGAGAATCTTAGCCTGCCAGTGTTGTTCATTCCGCTGCATAAGTATCAATTTGACCCATCTGGTGATTTAGTGGAGTCCGTGGGTAAATATCTCAAGCATACAAGGCTACTTAGTTTTAACCCTTTAGAGCCGGAGGCAGAAGAATCACGATTGCTCATCATCTTTGATGGGCTAGATGAGTTGGCAATGCAAGGAGAATGGGAAGCAAAAATCGCTGAAGATTTCGTGCAGGATGTCTCCAGGAATGTAGAGCGATTCAATTCACAAAAGACACATGTGCAGGTCTTAATCAGTGGTCGAGAGTTAGTTGTCCAAACATGCTCTGAATTTAAGCGGGAGGGTCAAATTCTTCATATTCTGCCTTATTTCACCCCACCAGACGAGCGCGAAAAGTATGACGATCCCCAAGCTCTACTCGAAACGGATCGACGCGATATCTGGTGGGAAAAATACGGTGACAACAGCGACTTAGGTTATACCCAACTCCCAAAGGAACTCAAGACAGAAAATCTGACTGAGATTACCAGTCAACCTTTGCTGAATTATTTAGTTGCACTCAGTTACCGAAAAGGAGAGATAAATTTTTCGGACACCAGTAACTTAAACGAGATTTATGCTGATCTTCTGGCTTCAGTCCACAAAAGAGACTGGGAAAACCAAAAGCAACACCCAACTATTCAGAAGGTCAGCAAAGATAACTTTACTCGCATATTAGAAGAAATTGCAGTATCTGCTTGGCATGGCAATGGCAGAACAACTACCGTTAAAGAGATTGAGAAACGCTGTAACAGTCCACAACTCAGGGAACAGTTCGATAATTTTGCGGATGGCGCAGAAGAAGGGGTCACTCGTCTACTGACAGCCTTCTATTTTCGACAAAGTGGTCGGCGAAATCGTGAGGATACTTTTGAATTTACTCACAAAAGTTTTGGTGAATATCTAACCAGCAAGCGCGTTGTTCGGGAAATTGAACGCATCCATCGGATGCTGCACAAAGATGAGCTAGATGAACGCTGGGACCAAAAAAGGGCTTTAAGCCATTGGATCGATTTATGCAGCACTTCTGAGCTGGATCAATACGTATTTCAGTTTTTTCGCAATGAAATCGCTCTGAAGGATAAGGAAGTTGTAAAAGCTTGGCAAATAACTTTTTGCCAATTGATTGAGTATATGTTGGGCCATGGGATGCCTATGGAGCTAATCCATCCAAGACCCAATTACCAGGAAGAATGTCAGCAGGCCCGCAATGCCGAAGAAGCATTACTCGCAACCGTCAGCGCCTGCGCTCGGCATCTCAAAAAGCCTTATAAGATTTCGTGGCCAAATGACCAATCTTTTAAGTTTTGGCTTGGAAGATTACAAGATCTCAACATTAAGACTGCTCTGGTTACTTCTTGCCTTAATTATCTGGATTTAGGTAAATGCCTTATACAAGGGGCAGACCTTCAACGGGCATACCTTCAAGGAGCAGACCTTCAACTGGCAGACCTTCAACTGGCAAAACTTCGAGGGGCAAAACTTCAAGGGGCAGACCTTCAACAGGCATACCTTCAAGGGGCAGACCTTCAACTGGCAAAACTTCTAGGGGCAAACCTTCTAGGGGCAAACCTTCAACAGGCAAACCTTCAAGGGGCAGACCTTCGAGGGGCAAAACTTGAAGGGGCAAAACTTCAACAGGCAAAACTTCAACAGGCAAAACTTCGAGCGGCAGACCTTCAACAGGCAAACCTTCAAGGGGCAGACCTTCCAGGGTAAGCGCAAGAAAAATGAGGCGTTAATATGCTATGGAACTCCATTCTGTTAAAAGGGTTTCCCATGGCTACAGGTTTCAGCAAGACCCCTTCCT
>NZ_JANQOP010000118.1 GCF_028285745.1 Acaryochloris sp. IP29b_bin.137
ATAGAGGAAGGGAGCTTGTTTCGCTTTAACCTGCTAGAGGTGATCTTAGATGTCGGCAATTCCGCAAAAAGCAGAAGTTATTCACGCCGTTTATGACGGTCAAGGGAAGAGTCGTCCCCTTGATCAAGAGACTAATGAACCTGAGGAAATGGATTTTGATCCCACCTCTGATTTAGAAGAAGCCAACGCAGATCTTGCCTCACTTAAGATGACCCCCATCGCTGCCAACCATCGGCGGGGAACCACCGATTTAGTGCGGTTATATCTACAAGAAATTGGACGTGTTCATCTCCTGGAGCGAGATGAAGAAGTTGCCGAGGCCCAGAAGGTCCAACGCTATATGCACCTTCTGGAGACACGAGAAGAATTTATCGACAGTAATCCTGTTATTGCGGAGTATGCTCGTCTGACTGATATTCGTGATCAGCTCACTGCTTTGTTGGGACACCGCCCTTCCTTCAACCGCTGGGCGAAAGAAGCAGACATCCCTGCCGCCGATCTAAAGCCCCGTCTCGCCGAGGGAAAAACCGCTTGGGCTGAAAAAGCGGAGTTATCGAATACCGAGCTAGACCAAATTATCAAGCAAGGGATTAGAGCTAAGGATCATATGATTCAGGCCAACTTGCGCCTGGTTGTGTCTGTGGCCAAGAAATATCAAAATCGAGGCCTAGAACTGCTGGACCTTATCCAAGAGGGAACTTTGGGGCTGGAACGGGCAGTAGAGAAGTTTGATCCGACCAAAGGGTATCGATTCAGTACCTACGCCTACTGGTGGATTCGGCAGGGAATTACCCGTGCGATCGCAACCCAAAGTCGCACCATTCGACTCCCGGTCCACATCACCGAAAAACTAAACAAGATCAAGAAGGCTCAACGAAAGCTGTCCCAAAGCAAAGGACGCACTGCCAGCATTGAAGATATTGCTCAGGAAATGGACATGACCCCGGAGCAAATTCGGGAACTTCTAGTCCGGGTTCCTCGCTCAGTCTCTCTGGAGATTAAAGTCGGCAAGGACAAAGATACCGAATTGGGTGAGCTGCTGGAAACAGATGATATTTCCCCGGAAGAGCTGATCATGCGAGAGTCCTTACAGCAAGAGTTAAAACAGTTGCTGGCAGATTTAACGGACCGGGAACGAGATGTAATCACCATGCGGTTTGGTCTGAATGATGGGAAAACCCATTCCCTTGCTCAAATTGGCAAATCTCTCAATTTGTCCCGAGAGCGAGTCAGACAAATTGAATCCAAGGCGTTACAGAAATTACGCCAACCTAAACGTCGTAACCGAATTCGTGACTTTTTAGAAGCGTTTGCATAATCAATCGTTTATTCGGAATTGCCAATATTTTAGAGGGGATCACTTGATGATCCCCTTTTCTATAGGTGGAAAATTTTTATGTTGTGCCCATCGCTAGTTCAGGAAGTCACCTCGGTTGGCGATGGCGAAATCCCCTTTACTTTTCTCAATAGAATCTTCTTGTTGCAAAAGGATACATCATTGGTTAGACTTTCAATAAGCTCGTTTTCTTGAGAAAAGACTATGTACACTGCTAACTCACTCAAAGCAGAACTGAACGATCGGGGATGGCGTCTCACTCCTCAAAGGGAAACGATTCTCAATGTGTTTCAAGACCTGCAAAAAGGGAAGCATTTGAGCGCTGAAGATTTATACAATCTCCTGGAAGAAAAGGGTGAGCCCATTAGTCTATCGACCATCTATCGAACAGTAAAATTAATGGCCCGTATGGGAATTTTACGGGAATTAGAATTTGCTGAAGGTCATAAACACTATGAGCTAAATCAGCCCTATCCTTATCACCATCACCACTTAATTTGCGTCAAGTGCAACAAAACTATTGAATTCAAAAGTGATTCTGTTCTGAAGATTGGCTCTAAGACTGCTAAAAAGTCGGGGTTCCATTTATTGGACTGCCAGCTCTCAATTCATGCCATCTGTCCCCAATGTCAGCGGTCTTTACTACCGACCTAATCTAGGGTTTGGCAATATTGAATCAGTTCGGGAAAAAATTGCGAAAAATCCTGGGCAAATATTTGATAATAGGTTACCCAATCCTCGATCGCAGGACATAGGTTTACAGAACGCTGCCAACGGCGACTGATTCTTTGAGACAAGCGAGCCAAGGTTGCCTCAATACCTTCTATTGTTTGATATTGGGTGAGCCAATCTTCTGTGGTGATCCGATCCAGCAAAAAGTGAATATCAGCAGGTAGCCAACCGGAATAGCTTTGAAATGAGCGGTAAATATCACGGGTGAAGATGGCTAACGGCACATCGCTGTACGCTGACCACTGTTGAGCTAGATGGTGGTCATAAAAAATATCCACTAAAATTCCGGCCATGCGACGATGAGCTGGCCCCATCAAACGTTTACTGTGGCAAAAGATGGGATGTCGATCCGTAAAGCTATCAATTTGCTGATGGTGTCTCATTCCAGCCTGCATCGCTAGAGGAAACTGCTGGCGAGCTGAGCCTTTGATAAAATCGGCCAACAAGTTTCCTAACCGATGTTCTACAGTCGGCTGAGCCAGGTAGAGATGGGCAAGCCAATTCATGCGGAAGGTTCATCCAGCACATTAACAGACTCTGGATATTGGTCTATGTAGGCCGAGACTGCTGTCGGTAGCGTTGCAAAAATATATTCGGGTGGAATATTAGCCAGAAAATCCGTGTACTGTAATTGACCATATAGGTCCTGTTTCATCCGCGCAATACCAAACATAATGTCTTGCTTGGCGAGTTCTTGGCGCAGCTCTTCCAACATATCGACCGCCGTAATATCGATATTAATGATGGCTTCGGTGTTGAGGACAAACCAATGGACGGGGGTGATTTCCTTTGCGATTGCATCCAAGACCCGCAGTCTGAAATTCTCGGCATTGGCAAAACAGAGGGGCGCATCATAGCGATAAATCACCAGCCCTGGCCAGGTCGCTGTCCCCTCCCAATCCGCAATATCATGGAGGCCAGCCATACCTGGAACTTTCCCCAGCACCGCATCATGGGGGCGGGCAATCCGGGCAAATAGATCAATCACCGACAAGCCCACCGCCACCGCTACCCCCAATAAAATATCGGTTCCCAGCACTCCCAGCGTGGTGATGATGGCTAACCCCCACTCCGTTTTTCGAAACCGCCAGAGTCGCTTAAATTCGGCCCATTCAATCAATCGGGTCGCCGCAAAGATCACGATCGCCCCTAGCGCCGCTGTGGGAAAGAGCGCCAGCACCGGCCGCAAAAACAGCAGCACCATCACCACTACCCCAAAGGCAACCAAGGAAAAGACTTGGGTTTTACTCCCCAAGGCATCGCCAATCACCGTGCGGCTCCCACTGCTGCTAATCGGAAAACCTTGCAGCAGCCCCGTGCCCAAATTTGCGATACCCAAAGCTAACAGTTCTTGATTACCGTCGATTTGATACCCATTACGGTTGGCAAAGGACCGGGCGGTCAACACATTGTCTGAATAGCCCACTACCGCAATGCCCACCGCTGCCGCGAACAAAGTAGAAATTTTTTCAGGTAAAAAACGGGGAAGAAGCGGCGTGGGCAAACCAGCTGGAATAGTACCCACCACCTTCACCCCTTGCTGGTCTAATTGGAGTATGGTAACCGCTGCCGTCGCCAATAAAACTGCAATCAGCGGTCCCGGCCATCTGGGAAAGCGAGATTGCATGACAAACAGGAACAACAAGACGGAGGTAGCCAACATAAATGTCGGTGGATGTAGTTGATTGAAGTGAGTGATGAAATCCCCCACTTCCCCCACCAAACTCTCAGCTTGAATGGGAATACCGCTGACCTTGCCCAGCTGGCCGATGATCATGATCAGCGCTACCCCAGCCATATAACCCACCAAAATTGGCTTTGAGAGTAAGTCAGCCAGAAAGCCAAGTCGAGCGATATAAGCAATCAGGTAAACCAGTCCGACAAACAAAGCTAAGACCGAAGCCCAACTCGCAGCCTCATACGTTCCGCTAGTGACTAACGGCCCAATGGCAACAGCCGTCATCACAGCGGTTGTCGATTCAGGTCCTAAGGAGAGTTGCAACGAAGACCCGAAAATCGCGTAGATAATCATGGCAGGCAAAATGGCCCACAATCCAGCCACAGGCTCCACTCCTGCTAGCTCCCCATAGGCCATGCATTGGGGAATCAAATAGGCCGCGACCGTTACCCCCGCGATGCTATCCTGCCGAAACCACTGCCACTGATAATGGGTCAGCTGCCACCAACCTGGTAGCAGTGACCGCAGCCCAGACTTGCCTTTCTTAGCCACAGTTGATGCTTCTGTTAAATCTGGATTGATATTATCTTGATTTGGCGGCAGGAGTGCTAGGCCATCTCAGACCTGTGAACAGGCTGATAAATATCACCTAAGGTGTGATCGGCATTGACCGTTATCACTAGATCTGCCCCATGTTTGGCGATAGTCAAGGGTTTCACAAATAGCTCTGGATGGAGTGCTTTCCAAAAGTAGTCCACAAATTCATCGATTTCTTGATCACTCATGCCAGCGTTACCGGCTGCGATCGCTTTATGTTCTGCTTCCTTCCGCCACTGCTTGCTCAGCTGATAATCTGCGAGATTCAGCACCATCAAACGATCAAGACGGTCCCAGAGGGGTAAGTAATCCTGCAAGCGCTGGTTCATATCCATTGCAAACTTGCGATCGACAGGCGTATTAATCGGTGAAGGCGCTTGTTCAAAGACGTCTGGTGAAATGGGTTGTGCCCCGACAAACCACCCCTCAAACAGGATAATATCGGCGGTCGGCACAATCTCAAACCCATTGCGATCGCCTTGGCCCCCAAAAGCCGACTTATCAAACCGAGGCACTTGGATCGAAGTATTGGCTTGATTAGCTCGCACCTGATCCAAAATTTGGATACCTAAATCGACATCATGGGTTCCCGGTGGCCCTCGCCATTTCAGTCGAGAATCTTGGGCCTGCAGATGTTGACGCTCAGCATAAGTCTTATACAGATCATCAATGGACAGGCAACAACAGGAATACCCCAGCTGCTTAAGGATGATCTGCAACACCGTCGTCAGCGTCGTTTTCCCAGCCCCTTGCATCCCCAATATCCCTTGAATTAAGGGGCGACTGAGATCCTGTCTAGCCTCTGCAAGTTGATAGGCTAACGGCATCCATACCCGCCAGAGTGTCTCTAGCGGTGAAGTGGAAATTTGGCAATCTCCGCACCAAAACGCCTCCACCTGGGGATAGATCTGCGGGAGGAGCTGGGCGAATTGGTGAACGGTTGTTTCTAAGGATACTGGAGTTAGGCCAAAGGCTGCTGCCCGATAGGGTTCAGACAACATCCCTTGGCCTAATTCAGCGATTTGATGCTGGGTTAGCGCCTGACCTTGAACCAGCTGTTCTAAACTGTCCATGATTTAGGCATGGATGCCTAGCACTGGCGCAGTTCAACGTTAACGGGTTCAACCTTCCAGATATCTCGACAATAGTCTTCAATCGAGCGATCTGAAGAGAACTTACCCATCCGAGCCGCATTCAAAATAGACATACGGGTCCATTTTTCTTGATCCTTATAGACTGCAGCGACCTGATCTTGACAAGCAATATAGGAGGCATAGTCAGCGAAGAGGAAATACTGGTCCTGATTAAGTAAGGAATCGATTAAAGGCCGGAACAGCTCTGCATCCCCTTGGGAGAAGAAGCCAGAGGCAATCCGATCAATCGCCAACTTCAGTTCAGCGTTGGTATGGTAGTAATCCCGCGAGCGATACCCATGGGCTCGCTTGTGATAGACCTCTTCTGTCGTTAGGCCGAATAAGAAGAAATTCTCCTCGCCCACTTCTTCCCGAATTTCCACGTTGGCCCCATCTAAGGTGCCAATGGTAAGAGCACCATTCAGGGCAAATTTCATATTGCCTGTACCTGAAGCCTCTTTACCCGCAGTGGAAATCTGCTCTGACAAATCAGCAGCGGGGTAAATACGCTGGGCCAACTTGACGTTATAGTCCTTCAAAAAGACTACCTTAAGCCGTCCTCGGACATCGGGGTCACGGTTAACCACATTTCCCACGGAGTTGATCAGCTTGATAATCAGCTTGGCCATAAAATAGCCTGGCGCTGCTTTCCCACCAAAGATAAAGGTGCGAGGCGTAATC
>NZ_JANQOP010000136.1 GCF_028285745.1 Acaryochloris sp. IP29b_bin.137
GTTTCCCAAAACTGTCGATGCAGAATTTCGCCATTGTATTCTACCGCCACGAGGCGAGGATTGAGGTTTAACTGTACCAGAAAATCTGGCAATAACATGCTGGGTGGGCAGGTTTGTCGTTCTCCGTTGACCTGGATGTCAATCATGTTTACTCAGCGGAATCATTAATATGGGCCGGTTCAGCCTGTTCCTATATTAGGTTTAACTTCAAAGCTCAACGCTAAATTTTGGATGGGGGCAGTTGAGTCAGATTGAGTCTGATTCGAACAATGATCTAAGTTGCTTGGATTTGAGTGACTTGAGGGGTGGGGGTGGGAAACTGCTGCAACATCTGTCGGACCATCTGGGTTGGAGACGGGGCATTCATAATGGCTCTGACAACGGCGACCCGTTGTGCACCCGCCGCCAAGACCTCTCCAAGATTATGCTCATCAATACCGCCAATCGCATAGTAAGGCATGGGGGCATGTTGATTAGCATAGCGAATGTACTCATGCCCCACCGCTGCTTTTCCGGCTTTAGTGGGGGTTTCATAAATCGGCCCGACGCCAATATAGTCGGCCTGTTCTTGGATAGCTCGCGCCATTTCCTGCGGATTGGTGGTTGAGCGACCGACGAGTTTATCTGGTCCGAGCAGTCGACGGGCGACGGCCATGGTCAGATCTTGCTGTCCTAAATGGACTCCATCAGCATCCACGGCAACGGCAATATCGATGCGATCGTTGACAATAAACAAAGCGTTGTATTGATGGCAGAGTTGGCATAAGGTCCCAGCCACAGCCAAACGCTGGTCATCCGCGGTTTGTTTCGCTCGATATTGGACCAGCTTTAGCCCTCCTTGCAGGGCAGCTTCGACCACTGCCACCAGTTGGTCGCTGGGGGACGTAACCAGATAGAGGGGGGCTGCCAGTAATTGCTGCAGCCGCACGCGAGGTTGTAGTTGGGTGTCCAGGGTATAAACCTGGTAGCGCATCTGCTTACAGGCCGCTGCCATATTGACATCGTAGACTTTGCTGTATTCTTCTAAAACTCGCAGCGCTTCTTGAACGCGACAAAGATTGGCTTGCACCACTGTCGGCAAGTCAGACCGGACGGCTTCTTGGGGATGGGTGATCTGGGTTCCTGGGTCATTGGGAGTGTCGCGAGCCACCCGTAGCGGTGGATGATGCCAGTGAGCCAGTTCTTGGCGGAGTTGTTTGCACTGGGTACTGAGTTGAGCATTCTCGAGGCCAAATCGACACCACTCTTCAATCACTCGCAACCCTTCCCGAGCGCGATCAAGATTGGCATCCAGGATGCGATAAAGGGTCGAGATTTCGTTCATTGTTAGTCAAGAATATGGGGGAATAAGCCTTTTCTATCCTATCAAGGGTCGCGACCGAAACCATGTCTTATGATGGAGCGAAGAAGGGCTAATATTCCTATTTTTTTAAGATTTCTAGCTGTTCTGAAAAATGTCCAGGCATCAAGTTAATACCTAAGGCTGACTTAAACAGATAAAAACTTAATAAAACAACGGCAGAAATCAATAAATTCATGGCCACAATTAGAATAAATGCGGCAACCATATTGCCTGCTTTAGTGGCTCTCGTAAGGGGATAGCGGCGTTGGCCTTTTCGGACATCTTTGCCCACCATTAAGACAACATAAAAGCGGGAGAATAATAAGTCAATAATAAATCGAATATCGATCAGTTTCGATTTGCGATTTCTGGGTGCAAGCATCTGCCCCTCAAACTGATTTGAGCTGGCATTTATGCGGGTGATTTTTTGATTTACTTCATCGGCAATTACTTGACTAATAAATGTCTTGATTTCCTGGATTTGGGATGTGTCTAAATGGGATAGAAGATTTGGATCGATTTGATGGATATAGTCAGGCAAAGTATTCGACCCTGGTAAGGGATCGATACGAGGCGTCCTTGAGCAGTCCTGGCTGGACTGGATTGAATCATTTCGATCTTCTGAGAATGATGGGGGCAACCGTGATGTCTCCTGCACTAAGTAAGGTCCAGTATGGGCATTGACTGGGGAGTGGGCATTGACCCCCAGTAGAGTAAACGACCCATAAGCATTCCTGCGCCTGTAATCATCAGCAGGCGGTAAAAGATCCCTGGGCGAGGCCAACCTAAAGTCCGAATCGCCATCTGGGCGAATGCCAGCATCAGGACAGCCCCAATTGCAAAAATCCATACTCCTACTAATGAGATTGCCCAAGTTGGCCCTTTCCAGTTCATCAGCAGAGGGGTTGCTGAAGTATATGCTGCAATCCAGACAACGGAAACAACCCATAGCATTGCGACGGCGATCGCACCCGTGCCTGCCCAGGCAACATAGGCTATTAACAGAAAGGCCCAAACCCACATCAGCAGAGGGGCGGCATAGGCGGCTAGAACCCAACCCACCGCCATGTAGGTCATTAGGAGACCGAAAAGATAAGCCCCAGCATAAATGGGGGGAGTGGTATGTTTTCTTGTCATAGGGTCAGGATGGACATTTTTGAGCAAAGATTGAACGAGCGTTGAGATAATTTGGCAGATGCGGAGGGGCATCCCAAAAAATGGAGGGATAGCTATATTATTTCTAAAAAAATAAACTAGAATCTATCTGCATATTTCCCCTGGCAGGGCACCGAGCATCTCAGCTAGGAAATATTGATTTTGCTGGTTTAAAAAAGTTTTGGAAAAAGGAAGTTATCCTCCTTTTTCTCGAACTTGATGCTCGGTTTTAGGATTTAAATAGTGATTTATACTCAGTACACTTTGGTTCCTAATCTTTAAAGTATCTCTAGCTTTGTTAAATTATATTTCACTTTTAACTTCGAGCAAAAAATAGGATAAAATTTTGCACCACCGGGCATTTTAATTTTGAGCTAAATGCGAGTTTGCGGTCGGGTAAACCTGCTTTTAGCTTGGCGGTTTGGTGTGGAATTTTCTAGGAATTTCAGCCGATTTTATTGAGCCAATCACTCACAATTGGGGAAGCAGGTAGGAGTTATGAAATATCATTTGAGTCGGGGTACTGTTGCGATCGCAAGCCTGTTTCTGAGCCTGATACTTTCACCTTCAGCCCAGGCCTATACCTTTGATCAAGTGGAGGTCGATCAACATAAATTTATTGCGATCGCAGTCCCGTTTGCCGCCGGGAAGCACTATAACCTGATTATTCTGGAGCAAATTTCCTCGGCTCGGGCCTGTTGGGAGGAACAGGCGGGGGGCGTGATCGACCCGCTCCTCCTGCAGTTCGACTTTTCGGGCATTTGCGGACGGAGTACGGATAGTAATGGGTATTCCATCCGCCAAGCGGGGCAGGACTATGCGTTGGACTATCGGCTGTCCGTGGTTAAACAAAGCGGTAACCTGGTGCTGATGGGGTATCCCTCTCGCAACCCCCGTGCCCCCAAGCTAAAAATAGGTCAAACCCAAGGGGTTACCGACGGGTTTTTGAAAATTGAGCTAGAACCGGGTTGGCGGTTTGCCAAGCGGAGTTATAACGGCAAAACCCTCGGCCATATTTATTTCACCCGGGATCAAGTCCCGAATACGAGGGCAGAGACCATCGCCGAAGCCCCGTCTGATGCAGTGCCAGCTTTTGAAGCTGAGGATGTCCCACCAGCAAAGGAATTGGATCGTCTTCCCCCTTTAGAACCACTGCCCAGTCAGGCACCTGCATCCACCGATCCCGCTCATGCTGTTCCTAAATCCAAGGGAAAAGTAGATCAGTCCCAGGAACGAGACGAATTAACGAACCTGATTACGTCTCCTATTGAAATTCCCGTGCCTAACCCCGTTCAGCCCCTCCGTTCAGCGCCTCCGGTGCCGCCATCCCATGCCCGCAAAACGCCTGGCGTGATCGCACTGCCTCGCCCCGAAACTAACTCAGAATTACCGGAGTTAACTGGAGAGAGCCCACCCCCGGTAACCTCTCCGCAATCCAGCCGATACCGACCGTCCTCCAAACGTTCCAGCAAACGGCGAAAACTCCTACGGTTGGCAGCTAAACCGCCGTTGCCATCGGGGGCCTTTTCCCAGCCCATTCCGATTCCTGTGCCTCCACCTCGCCGTGCAGCTGTTGCCTCCATCCCCAGGGCTTTACCCAGTTTGCCTGGCCCAAGACCGAGCTTCCCCCCCGGTAATATTCTGCCCGTCCCCCAAAGCAATGCTCCCTTGGGGCGCTATCGTCCGGCATCGGATATTTACTCTGCTAGCCGAGATGCCAGTCGGGCCCGTCAGTTAGCTGCAATTGCAGGCACAGGCAACCCTCCTCCGCCTCCCCTGGATGAGCGATCCAGGCTCCGTTACCGAGTGGTTGTCAAAGCGGCGAACTCAGCCGATTACAAAAGGATTAAAACCTTAGTCCCCGATGCGTTTCGATCAAGATATAAGGGCCGATCCGTCTTACAGGTGGGAGCCTATGAGAAACGCATTGAAGCAGATGAACGCCTGAATATGCTGAGCCTAGAGGGCATTGACGGTATTCTTGATATCCGTTAAGTTCATCGCGGATCCGATGGTTCAACGCTTGGCGTTTTGCCAACAGCCAAATTAACAAAGTCAAAATGCTGTGGATCCGCAAGCTGCGACAGTTCGATATTTTGCAAACTGCGAAAGATTGTTTCTAATCGTCCAGGGGTCGCCTGCTCCCAAGTTTGTAGCATTTGCTTAACTTGGACCCGTTGTAGGGTCTCCTGGGATCCACAAAGGGTACAGGGAATAATTGGAAACTGGCGTAAATCGGCATATCGCTGAATATCGGCTTCGGGGCAGTAAGCGAGGGGACGAATTACCATGTGTTGGCGATTGTCGCTCAATAGTTTAGGCGGCATTGCCTCCAGCTTGCCCGCATAAAACAGATTGAGAAAGAGGGTTTCGATAATGTCTTCTCGATGGTGGCCCAGGGCAATTTTGGTGGCCTGTTCTTCTTGGGCAACTCGATACAGAATCCCCCGCCGCAAACGGGAGCAGAGACCACACATGGTTTTGCCCGCTGGGATAACGCGTTTTACGGTACTGTAAGTATCTTCTTCGACGATTCGATAGGGAACTTGTCGTTTTTCTAAATAATTCGGTAAAACCGCTTCTGGGAAATTCGGCTGTTTTTGATCTAGATTAACGGCCAAAACCTCAAAATCAATGGGGGCAGACCGCTGTAGACTCAGCAAAATGTCCAGCATTGTATAGGAGTCTTTGCCCCCTGATAAGCACACCATAATCCGATCGTTGGCTTCGATCATGTTGTAATCTCGAATAGCCTTGCCTACTAACCCTCTTAGCCGAGCTTGCAGCTTTTTGAGTTGTTTGGAGGGATGGAGTTGAGGGGTGGTCATACACCGATTGAACGCCAGAGCCAAAAGAACTGGGCAATATCTAAGTCATCTTTAGGGCGGGATCTCACAGGGAGAGCAGCTTGCTCAATAATGGCAAAATTCTGCCTCGATCTCGAAGTGAGGGAATTTCAGCAGATGATAAGCATCTGCTTTTTATCTTACAAAGCGCTGAGGCAATCCGGGCGGCCAAACCCCATTGAGTCTGCATGCGTCGCCAGATTCTGCAGGGTCAAGCCAAGGCAATCAAGTCAGGGGATGAAAGTAGAACGCTAAGCCCAGCACGGCATAGGTCGCTAGAAGGAGGGTCCCTTCCAACCAGTTGGACTGACCATCGGAGCTAATGGAATTGGCAATCAGGACTGATACAGCAACGGCAACTAATTCGAATGGATTGAAATCCAAGTCCATGGGCTGACCAATGACCCAACCCGCTAGGACTAAGGCCGGGGCCACAAACAGGGCAATTTGCATACTAGAACCGACCGCAACGGAGACCGACAAATCCATTTTGTCTTTCATCGCTACGGTGACAGCGGTGGCATGTTCAGCCGCATTACCAATAATGGGCAGTAAAATTACCCCTGTAAATAGAGGCGTCAAGCCAATTTGTTCCGTGGCCGCTTCTAAGCTGCCGACTAAAAATTCAGATTCAACGGCAACCGCTAGGGTTGCAGCGAGTAAAACACCAATCCATAACCGTAAGTTGCCTGAGCCTTCCTCATGCTCCGCTTCTCCATCGGACTCTATTCCTGCAACCCCCACGTCAAACAAATAAGTGTGGGTTTTCATGGAGAACAGAAGCGTTAATCCATAAACCCCAATCAGCACAATGGCAACGGCAATCGAAAGATTCTGAAGAACCTGACTCTCGATGCCTTCTGCCGAGAACTTGATGGCGGTTGGCAGCAAAATGGCAATTACCGCTAGGTTCATTGAAGAGGCATTGACGCGGGCTACCACCGGTTGAAAGGTTTGCTCTTTAAACCGCAGGCCGCCGAGCAACATGGACAAGCCCATCACCAATAGCAAGTTGCCCAGGATGGAGCCCGTAATACTGGCTTTAACCACATCCACCAAACCCGCCTGAAGGGCGATAAAGGCAATAATCAATTCTGTTGCATTGCCAAAGGTGGCATTGAGCAGCCCGCCTGCGGAGGGACCAATAACCACCGCAATCTCTTCGGTTGCAGTACCCATCCAGGCGGCTAACGGCACAATGGCTAGTGCTGAGGCTGTGAATAGCGGGAGCGGTCCCCACTCTAGAAGGTCTGCTGCAATAGAGATGGGGATAAACAGCAGCAAGACAATAAAAATACGATTTTTAAGCGTCACAATTGCAGATGAGTTGGGTGTACAGATATAGCAAGATTGATCTAAGAAAACTCGCGTTTTGGGGATTGGTTGGGAAATATCGAGCCTATTTAGGGAGGGAATAAAGCTGATCCCGTAGCAAATATAAAGACTTTACCCATAGTGCCCCAGTAGACTCTTAAGATATCTTGCGATTTCCCCTATTCCCAAAAGGGATCGCCTAGGTTAAAGCCACAGATAGGTTAGCAGTTTCTTTACCTCCAGAGAATCTGATTCGGAATACGTCCGGTTTCACTACGTTAAGGACTCACCCATTATTTTTCGTCTAGCTTCGCTGCATCTCAAGTCTTTAAACCGATTCGGATGTTCGGGCTTAAGCCTTAAGCAAGCGCTATTACGCTCATCCACAGTGATTTTTTGAGTATGAATACAACGTCTTATGTTCCTGAGAATACTGAACAGGAAGGGATGATCTTAGATGTCCCGACCCAACGCCAGGCTCGCCCTTTAGAGCAGGCCGAAGGGGTATATGTGACCTTGCATGGTCATTTTTATCAGCCGCCTCGGGAAAATCCTTATTTGGGCACGATCGAACGGCAGTCCAGTGCGGCCCCTTTTCATGATTGGAATGAGCGCATATACCATGAGTGTTATCGCCCCAATGCTTTTGCCCGTATCTTTAACGACCAGGGCGAAGTCATCAATATCGTCAATAATTTTGAGTATCTCAGCTTCAATATCGGCCCGACCTTGATGAGCTGGTTGGAGACCTACGATACAGAGGTGTTTCAGCGCATTATCGAAGCCGATCGCAAAAGTTGTGAACGACTCCAAGGTCATGGCAATGCGATCGCACAGGTCTACAACCACATCATCATGCCCTTGGCGAATCACCAGGACAAAGTCACTCAGGTGCGTTGGGGGAAAGCCGACTTCCAATCTCGATTTGGCCGCGATCCCGAAGGCATGTGGTTGGCTGAAGCTGCCGTGGATATGGCCACGATTGAGGTGCTGATTGAGGAAGGAATTCGATTTATTATTCTCGCCCCATCTCAAGCTCAGCGCTGCCGTTTGATGCCTATCGCTAACGATACCGA
Source organism: Acaryochloris sp. IP29b_bin.137 (assembly GCF_028285745.1). Lineage (GTDB taxonomy): Bacteria > Cyanobacteriota > Cyanobacteriia > Thermosynechococcales > Thermosynechococcaceae > Acaryochloris. The sequence continues at coordinate 7,734 of NZ_JANQOP010000136.1, forward strand.
CAATACCTGGGAAGAAGTGGGGGGTGCTCAAATTGACCCCACTCGGCCCTATCGCTGTTATCTGCCAGACCGCGAACGCTATATCGATATTTTCTTTTACGATGGCCCCATCTCGCGGGATATTGGCTTTAACGCAGTACTCAGCAGTTCTCAGAATTTAGCAAATCGCTTAGGCCAGGCAGTGCGCTGCGATCGCAAGCCGTCTCAACTCATTTCGATTGCGACCGATGGTGAAACCTTTGGCCACCACAAACGCGATACGGAAAAAGCGATCGCCTATGCGTTTCACCACACCTTCCCCCAATTAGGTTGGACTGTCACTAACTATGCCCATTATTTGAGCCTTCATCCCTCCACCTGGGAAGTTCAGCTTAAGCCCGTAACCGCTTGGAGTTGTGGTCATGGGGTCGATCGCTGGCAAGCGGACTGTGGGTGCGGCGGTGAAGGTAGTTTGTGGCATCAAAAATGGCGTCGGCCTCTGCGGGATGCCCTAGATTGGCTGCGGGATCAGCTCAGCGATATCTATCAAGAAATTGGTGGGCTGCTGTTTCAAGATCCCTGGGAGACCCGGAATCGCTATATCGAGATTATGGGCCAGTTTCCGGGGCAGGGTCAGTCCGTTCCCTCTGGCGGCGGGACAGATCCCATTCAAGCCTTTCTCAAGACCCAGCAGAATCACGATCTGGCGGACGAAGAGCAGGTCGATGCCCTGCGGTTGTTGGAAATGCAACGCCATAGCCTACTGATGTATACCAGCTGTGGTTGGTTCTTTGCTGAACTCTCCCGACCGGAGGGGGTGCAGATTCTGCGGTATGCAGCTCGGGCCATTGATCTGGCAGCGGATGTGGCTGGAATCAGCCTAGAATCTGAGTTTATTCAGCGATTAGCTCTAGCCCCCAGTAATGTTGATTTATTTGAAACTGGGGCAGGGGTTTATCAGCAGTTGGTGATCCCCTCTCAAATCGATGTGCAAGCCGTTGCGGCTCACTATGCCATTACCTCGCTCTTCAATCCCTATCCGGCTCAACATCCTTATTTTTGCTACCAAGCCGAGCAAATCGACTATCAGATTCAAAGACTAGGATCACTTTCCCTAGCCATTGGCCAGCTACAGCTCACCTCTAATGTCACTTTAGAATCAGAGCATTGGGTGTTTTGTGTCCTCCACTTGGGCGGTTGGGACTTTCACTGTGGAGTCCAGTTGTTTAGTGGCCGTAAGCCATATGGTGAAATGAAGGCCAAGTTGTTTAATACGCTGCAACAGGCCAGTGCTACCAATATTGTGTTGGCGATTTCAGACGCCTTTGGTCATCAGCACTATGGTCTGCACGATCTCATCCCCGAAGAGCGGCATCGGATTATTTCCTTGCTCTCTCAAGAAACCTTAAGTCGTCTGAACCAGCTCTACACCCAAGTCTATCGAGATAACTATGGGGTCTTGATGGCCTTCCAGTACGATGATTTGGAAGTGCCGCCAGAATTGCTAACCGCAGCGCAAGTGGCCTTGAACCATCGCGCCTTAAATGCCCTTAAAGGGCTGGAAAAGGAGATGAGTGATCCAGAGTTGGAAACCTCTCAGGTGGGTGCAAGTGATTTGGCAGAACTGGCTGCGATCGCAACAGAAGCGGATCAAGCTGGCTGCTGTCTTAAACTGGATGCAGCCTACCCTTTACTCGAAGACCTGATTCTCCGCCTCCTATGGCAACTCTTCCATCAGGTGGATGTGGCGTTATTCCCCCATCGGATCCAGCGGCTACAAACCTTGCTGAACCTGGTTCATCAGCTCCAGATCAATATTCATCTTGACCGAGCACAAGAACTCTATCTACATTGTTTGCAAGCGCAACTGACCCTCCTGAACCACAGTCAAGCCATTACTCAGGCTCAATTGCTGGAACAAAACAACGACATTGCAAACGACATTGCATCAGAGCAGAATTCATCCCAGGATCACCCCATATCAATGGCTCAAATGCGTCAACTGCTCCAGTTGGGTCGTAAGCTAGCGATCGATGTCCAACCTTGGTTGGCATGCTACCAGTAAGGATTACTCCACAGATTGGCTAGCCGGTACAATCGATGACGGCGTGGTTTGGCGAAGCTGCAAGGCACTGGGCTGAGTGGTAAGCTGCCAAATCGCTAATCCGCCGACCAGAATAGTCCCCGCTAAGGACCCCATTAGGATCTTATTTTGAGTTTTCAAGCGACGAATTTGATTTATTTTCTGCTCCATCGGCGTCGGCAAAGCCGTGACTTTAAACGAATCCATTAAGGTCTTGGTTTGAGTTTTTAAGTAACGCGACTGAAGGGGGGTGTTCTCCGTTGACGGAGGCATAGCTTGAGCATCAGGGGAGATCGGTAAACTTGCAGATGGCGGATTCTCGATGGGTAAATCAGAAGTGCAGGGGGCAGATGCAACCGTCCCCAGAGACGTTTTGGAGATACTATCGGCTATTCCAGGATCAGCGGCTTTAATTTCTGCAGACGAAACGGATGGGATGCTGTTGGTCGGTGAGGTTGCAGGATGTTGATCAACAGAATCTTCACCCACTGAGCGTTGTGGCCCGGCTAGTAAATCATCGGCAGATAAGACCATACCGTTAGGCTGATGGTTTTGGGGACTGCCTAGAGTGACTGCTGCCGTACCGTCCATGTCAGCACTCATAACATCAGGAATGTCCGAAGCAGTGTCTACAGGGTTAGGTGTGGCTGATTCCTCCAATGTATCTTTCTCAGTAACGGTCTGCTGTTGAGGCAATGGAGGAGCCTGTTTTTCTGTCGTGTTCGATGCAGGTTCAACTTTTGGCGCAGCCTTCTGCTGCTGAACCGCTTTGGCTTTGGGGTCAGGAAAAGCCACTTTTCGCTTTAGCCAATTCACGATTAACTCAGGACAGTTTTTCTTAAACCAGTAGTAGCCATAGCGTTTGGCGATGGGCTTCGACATCCCCGCCAGGGCTTTGGTGAGTTGGTTTAAGGAGTCGTTTTGAACCTTGTTATTGATAAAGTTAACCGCGCCTACATCGTAAAGGCACTCAATCATTAACTTAATGGTGGTTTCTTCATTTTCAGTGAGATGTTGTAGCAGGACGAGTACATCCTGCATCCGCTGCTGCTCCCGTTTTTCTTCTTCGGGGCTTTTGGAAACCGTCATAAACTTGGTTCTGGAATGGAGAATGGGGATATCGCTATTATGGTCGGCACGGGAGTGATCCGTAAACTGACCCCAAGGTAGAGAAGGTCAACGCTCATCCAAGGTCAGTTAATCTAGACCCAATATCAAGAGCCTAGACTTAGGATTCCCATGGACTGAAAAAACTCACGGATGCCGACAAGGCAATCGTCTAAAGAGAGAAATTCTCCTCAAATTCCTTGCGCGTCATTGGTTGTGAAATGATTAATCCTTCGCCTGATAAAACCTCTAAAGGTTCACCATCAATGGAGATCCAAACTGCTTCTTTCGGATCGAGACTGCTGGCTGTATAAACAATCTGCCCGAGGCGAGCCTGCATGGATTTCGTCCCTCCACCCGTGGTAAAGTCCCTAGACAAATCAATGCGAACGCCGTCATCTTGTAATTTCAGACTATTGAGTTGAGTTTTCTCAGGGATGGCATTGGTTTTATCAGCGTTAGCGGGTCCTTCCAGTAATCGATTGAACGCCACCACTAGTTTTTCCTCAGACGTGGCATTCTCAAGAGAATCTACAGGAATTTTGGTGGGTTCTAGCACCAACTGTTCCTGATCTTTATAGGCGATCCAATAAACGGCAAGTTCAGGCTTGGCAATGGGCGGATCGGCTTGTTCTGGGGTTGGTGAAACAGAAGGCGAGGGACTCGTTTCTGTTGTCTGCTGGGGTTGGCAGCCAAATCCTCCCATCACCAAGGCGATGCCAACCAGCCCTCCCCAGAACCTTCTACGTGGGTACTGTAGTTGTGCCATGTTTGGACTTTATCCTCTATAGATACGTCTAGGTCGGGTGAAAATGGGGCCATTAGGTCTAGCCTAACTCAAGGAATTTAATCTGGGTTTATGGGTGGACACCCTGACAGAATGACACCCTTTAGAATGCCATGCTTATCAGGTGTTCGACGGACCAAGCTTTCCTCCCTCGAAATGAGATTGAGCGGCGGTCAAAACCAAACCCTTTAAAACGTCTAGAATTAGCCTGTATAAGGACGGATTTGTAAACGCGTTAGTTCCAAAGTCATGGACCATTAAAAGGTCTTTATCCGACCAGACCCCCTAAGCAGAAATGGCTTGAGCTATATATTCTTTAAGAGTGGGTAAAACCTGGTCCAACGCAATTTGATGAGCAGCATGAGTGGCCCGTTCTACTAATTCAACTTTTCCTTCCTTTAAGGATCGCCCCGTCACAATTCGATAAGGAATCCCGATCAAATCCGCATCTTTGAACTTAACGCCCGCCCGCTCCGTTCGATCGTCCAGCAAGGTTTCTATCCCTGCCGCGTTCAGTTCGCTGTAAAGTTGTTCGGCGGCTTCAACCTGGGCGCTATCTTTCCCATTGGGGATAATGACGATGGCTTGGTAGGGTGCGATCGCAACTGGCCAAACCATCCCATTATCGTCATAAGATTGTTCTACTGCTGCTTGGGCTAGGCGAGAGACGCCAACCCCGTAGCAGCCCATCACGAGGGGTTGCTCTTTACCTGCTTCATTTGTATAGGTCGCCCCTAACGCCTGGGAGTACTTCGTCCCTAACTGGAAAATATGACCAATTTCAATCCCCCGAGCGGTTTGTAAGGTTTGTTTGGGATCGTGTACCGCTCGATCGCCGACCAGAGCCGTGCGAATATCCACCACCTGTTTCGGTAAGGGAATATCCGTTTTCCAGTTAACGCCAACTTGGTGAAAGCCCACTTCATTGGCCCCCGTCACAAAATTCTTGAGGTCTACAGCCGTTTGATCGACTAGCCGGACAAACTGACCATACACCTGTTTGGATTTTTGAATATAGCTGTCTGCTAAGTCAGGGGCAATATATCCCAGCGGTAAAGGCTGACTTGCCCATTTGGTCTCTGCTTCCGCCACATTCAGGGCAATCAGGGCTTTGCCTTTCACCCCTTCGCCCAACTTGACTAACTCATTCTGCAACTTCACTTCATTGACGGCTTGATCGCCCCGCAGGCTGACTAACGCCAAGATCGTCTGGCCATTGTCATAAACGGCTTCGTAGAGCACCGTTTTGACGACCTGAGTAGGAGAGCATTGCAAACAATCACAGAGTTTGGCGATGGTATCTGTCCCCGGTGTTTCTTTCTTTTCTAGGGCCTTGAAGGCGGAAGGTTGAGCGTCCGCAGGCAGGGACACCGCTTTTTCCACATTGGCGGCATAGTTGCCATCTTCGGTATAGAGAACCTCATCTTCCCCCGCTTCAGCCAACACCATAAACTCTTGGGATCCAGATCCCCCAATCGCGCCTGAATCTGCATCCACAGCCCGATAGGCCAGACCACAGCGCCCCAGGATATTGCAGTAAGCATTATGCATTTTGCTGTAAATAGCCTTGAGATCGGCTTCATCGGCGGAGAAGGAATAGGCATCTTTCATAATGAATTCCCGTCCGCGCATCAGGCCAAACCGAGGACGAATCTCATCGCGGAACTTGGTTTGAATTTGATAGAGATTGATTGGTAACTGGCGATACGAACGAATCATATCCCTTGCGATCGCAGTGATCACCTCTTCATGGGTGGGGCCTAACCCCAATTCTCGATCCTGGCGATCCTGGAGGGCAAACATAATGCCTTCAGCTTGCGTATACGTGTCCCATCGCCCCGATTCTTGCCAGAGTTCAGCAGGCTGGATCTGAGGCAATAAACATTCTTGAGCCCCAGCCGCATCCATTTCTTCCCGCACAATCTGGGACACCTTTTGCAGCACTCGCCACATCAACGGCAAATAGGCATAAATCCCACTGCCGACTCGACGAATATACCCAGCCCGAAGGAGTAGTTTATGACTGGGGATCTCTGCTTCCGCTGGGTCTTCTCTCAGCGTCACAAACAGCATTTGAGATAGCCGCATGGTATCCTCTTAAACTCCTATTTTGCTTTATCAGTCTAGACGATCGACCTGTACTTGCAACCCAGTTTTGAAATCAATCTGCATTTTCGCCAAATCCTATGGGTGTGAGTGTTGTACAGTTACAGTTATGTATAACGAAGAAGACCTTAGCCTGCTAGATGATGAGGATAGCTTAGAAAGTCCTCTGGACCATATGGCCGCAGTTGACGACCCTGCGGTAGAAGCTGCTAAGCCCGATGTCGAAGAGATGCTGCAATTACTCTCATCAACCGACACGACTCAACGGATGATTGCAGCACGAGCATTTTGTGAACTGCAGGACTCCCGAGCCATTCCTCCTCTGATTCAGCTCCTATCTGATGCCTGCCCCTTACTCCGGGTAAGTGCTGCTTATGCGTTGGGGCGAAATCCCAGCGACGACGCAGTGTTGCCATTAATTCAGCAATTTAACCAAGATTGGAATGGCTATGTCCGCAAAGGCGTCGTGTGGGCGTTGGGGAATTGTCGAGATTCGCGCGTCCTGGAACCGCTGATCGATGCCCTGCAAAACGATATTTCGGCAGTGCGTTTATGGGCAGCCAGTTCCCTCGGCCAATTGGCTGACATCTCGCCGGACGTCACCACCGCTGCGATTCCTCCTCTTATCCACACCCTTCAGAGTGAATCTATGGCTCCTGTGCGAAGTAATGCCGTATGGGCCCTTGGTCAGCTCAGCCAAGCTCTGCAGACAGGGGAGGTTTATAAACGAGCTTTAGACGCTATGATCAAAGCCCTCAGTGATGAAGATCTGGGGGTCCAAGAAGATGCCAAGAACGCGTTGTTAAAGCTGTCTGATCCAAAAGGATTACTGGCCGTTGAAGAATTGGAGAGTCTGGGGTCACTGTAGCCTGAGTACGGAATCACGCAAGCATAAACTTGGGGCTGGCAGGAGCAAGGGAACTGATGCCCTGCTGATTCATTGGCATCCCTTCACAACGGCCAGGGATTCGTCAGGGTTGGATAACACAAGTCAATTGGTGTGTTCACAAGAGTTGCCATCGCCATCACACGATCATATCAATTGGGCCTTCAGACCCTTGTAAGTTCATTGATCCATTCCTGGATCTGAGGCAGATAGTAGGCACACAGTCCGCCAGTCAGCACTCCCAATAAATGGCCTTGCCAAGATACCCCCCGCCTTAGGGGTAGAACGCCCCACAACGTGCTGCCGTAGAGGAGGCCAACGAGAGTCGCGGTTGCGATCGCAACTGGGCTTTGCTCAACGTAACCATTCGTCAGCAAAAACCCCAGATAGCCAAATACCAAGCCACTCGCCCCAATATGATTGGATTTAGAACCCGCAAAGAGCCAGACCCCTGCTCCCCCAAGCAACCAGACAACGGCAGTAACGACCACAAATACTTCGGTCGAGCGCACTAGAATGAGCCAGCCCAGCACCACCAGCGGTACCGTATTCATCGACAGATGCCGGAGGTTGCCATGGAGAAGTGGGGCCAACAGAATTCCCCGCAAACCAATCCACCGCCGAGGTAAAATACCAAATCGATTCAGCCAGCCCCTCAATAATAGGGTGTCTGCGATCTCTAGAACCCAGAGCACGCTAATAAATCCGCCCAAAATGCGGACATGTAGCCCCCATTCAGGGTAAGTCACTGCCTCAAAGTTCATAAACTTCATTTCCCCGAATAATTCCGTGATCGCAGCCAGCAAAACCTCCAACAACTTAGCAATCCTTGAAAGAAACATGACAAAAAAGGAACTTGGTCTTCGCTTTCAAATCGATTACCATCCTGCCGCGTTTTAAGGGATCAGATTACGCTCACAATCCTGGCGGGGAGTTGAACCCATATTACAAATCTCTTGATCCCGTGAGCGAGCATAAACAATTTCCTCCCCATAAAGTTTGACTTGAAGCTGATCTATCTCATGGCCATAGGCGAGATGAATAGCAAAAAAATCACTGTTAGTACTAGACGTATTTTCCCTGTAAAACGGATTAGACGTGTGATAGTTATAGACCGACCGACATAGTAGTCCCGACAAACGGCATTGAATAAGAAGCTCATCACCGTAGTTATCATCCGTTCGTAACGTTGAAAAGGCCGTGTAATAGGTTTGATGCCAAGGCTGAATTTCAAGGGCGGACCCTGGTTGCAACGTAATTAAGGAAGGAGCAAGCATAAATGCTGTGAGGGGCAGGATTGGCCAGTATCTCAATCGTCTTTGCCAGGAACGTCGATATCGTTTCGGTATTGTTAAGCAAAACAGTGAGATCGCGGCCATGGGGATAAACGTATACCAGTTCAGCAGTAGCAGAAAAAGCTCTATTGAGCCCATAAACTGGCTGTAGAACACAGCTATTAAATATGGCCCTGCAAAGTAGCCATCTCTCAACAGAGGGTAGAGAACCCATCCGTAAGTTGTCACCACCAGAATAGGGATCACCCAAAGACAACGAGATAACCAACTGGGAAATTGCATTTGATTGACTTCAGATAGGATTAGGCATAAAACTAGCCCAATTGTTTAATTGGGTTGATCAATAAACCGGTAGAGAAAACAGGCATAGAGAAATTGAAGATCTATAATTGTGGACCCCTATTAAGGTACTAGAGCATCCGGAATCTCCAGGATATGCCAATAGACCAGGCCCACAACCACAAGGGTATACAGAGTGGAACTGCCTAATCCTATCCAAAGTTCTCGTCGCCAGGATCGGGGTTGATCGGCCATCGCCATATCCAAAGCACCGGATTGCATCATCACTATCCCTAAAACGTTTGAGAGCCAATATCCGGCAATGGTGGCGGGTAAAAAAGCTTCAGGGAATACCCAACCCATGGCATAGCCAAAAGCATAAGCAATCGGCAGGTTAAAGAATAGATCGTTCCACCAAGACAAAGGAGAAAGCATATAGCCTACACCAATCAGAAGGGTATTCTTAGCCGTCTTGCCGTTGAAAATCTGGGTTAGAAAGGACACGAAAGGGGAAAGATCATTTTGGAGACATCCTCCCATACGATATCAAGTCAGCCTGTGATCAAGCTGGAGCTGCCCCGTTGCGGTTGGACATCAAATTGCGTCTCTTACACGAAATACAAAGTATTTCAATTACCCATGATTGCTATTTCTCAAATGGCGCACATGCTGCTAAGGGGTAAGACCAAGCATGATTCGCAGTGAAGTCTTAGGGCTGATTGGCAGGATGATGCTCGGAGAATCTGGGGGTAAGGCAGTAGGGACAGTCCAACCATTCTGACAATAGACCGGCGTTACAGACATGGCAGTTGAGAGCGGTTTTCCGTTTCGCTTTCAGTTCAGCTTTTAATCCGCTATCCGAGAAGGTCACCCGCTCTACTTCCTCGAGAGACGTCTCCCCTTTTTCAACTAACTTCAAGCTATAGGCTAACAGGGTTTGCATCCCTTCTTCGACGGCAACTTCTTTGATATGCTCAGTGGGTGCCCCTTCTGTAATCAGTGCCTTCAGCTTTTCGCTTACCTGCATCACTTCATAGACCCCGCACCGCCCGGAATAACCAATGCCAGAACAAGTTGGACAGGCATCTTCGGTATTGGCCGTCGCCAAAATATCGTCAGAGGTGGATGTATTAGCTTTGTAAAAGGTGATTTCTGTTTTCCCGGAGGTGACTAGCCCAAACTGCGCTAGCTTTTCCGGTGATGGCTGATAGGGAATGCGACAGTCTGGGCAGAGCCGTCGTACCAGGCGCTGAGCCACGACGCCCAACAAGGAGGCGGAAACCATAAAGGGCTCTACATCCATCTCAGCTAAACGGACAATGGCACTGGCAGCATCATTGGTGTGCAAGGTGGTTAACACCAAGTGACCTGTGAGGGCTGCTTCAATTGCAGTTTTGGCCGTTTCTTTGTCGCGTGTCTCACCCACGAGGAGGACATCGGGATCTTGCCGAAGAAAAGCCCGTAGGATGGATGCAAAGTCCATGCCTTTTTCCCGCAACACCTGCACCTGGGTAATGCCTGGTAAGGTATATTCAATCGGATCTTCAACGGTACTGATGTTCACTTCTGGCGTATTGCGTTCCGTCAGGGCTGAATACAGCGTGGTCGTTTTACCAGAACCGGTTGGACCCGTGACCAAAATTAAGCCAAAGGGACGATCGACCATTGATCTCACCAGTTCTAGGCTGGTTGGATCGTCAATCAAATTGTTGAGTCCCAACTGCATAGAAGAGTTGTCTAGGATCCGCAACACCACTTTCTCGCCATACCGACTTGGCAAGGTGCTAACCCGAAAGTCAACTTTACGCCCCTGAAACAGCCTCAAAATCCGCCCATCCTGAGGGAGACGTCGCTCAGCAATGTCTAAGTTGGCGATAATTTTAAATCGGGAAACCAGGGCCGGGGTAATCCGCCGGGGTAAAGGCTGGAAAGCATTGTGAAGCAGGCCATCTTTTCGAAACCGAACGCGTAAATTCTCCTCTTGCGGTTCGATATGAATATCAGAAATCTGATTCTGCAACGCCTTGGCTAGAATCTTGTTGACTAGGGAAATGATGGGGGCGGCATTTTCGTCGAGCAATGCCTCGTCTAAGTTGACCTCCGTATCATTAGTGGAAAGATCTTCAATCCCTCCCAGTCGATCCAAATCGTCTTCCAACCCATATTCAACGGGTAAATTTTCTTGGATGGTGGCCTGGCGTTTGGCTTGCGCATCTAGGAACTTGGCGATTAGCATTTGGAACGTATCCAAATCTAAGACCATCCGCTGAAAGGTCATCCCATTGGATCGCAGCAGGTAATCGATATCATCAATGGCACTGAGGTGATCGGGATTGACCATCCCAACCCGGACGACAGGCGGATCAGTTTCTTCGTTGAGTGAAAGCGGTAATAATTGATAGCGACGACAGTAATCCAACGGAATAACGGTGCGGATCAGACGATCAACCTCCTCGAAGTCAATCTGAGTCAGCTCTGGATCGAGACAGTCTAGACCATAAAGAATCTTCAGCTCAAACAACTGTTGACGTTTGATTTGCCGAAGCAAGCGGGGAGGGAGTGGCTTCCCCGTCATTTTCTGGAGAATAGCTAATAAAGAGCGGCCTTTGCGCCGACTCTCATATATCGCTTCGCGCAAGCGGGTCTGGTCTACATATCCACTCCTGAGAATTTTTTCATTTGAAGGAGAAAAATTATTTCTAACGAGCAAATCCCGCTTATCCGAGTTATTCTCCATGACGATAAAAATAGGTATTTAATTTAGAGGTGCAAAAGAAAAAGGTTTTTACTGACAAATATTTGAAGTTATGGGGAAAATTCAAGACTAAAGCAGATTTATCACTCGTCTTCTATCAATACCACAAACATACTGGCACTAACAATCCTATGATTTTTGTTTTCATGACAATCAATTCCTTTCCCAGCAATGGCTTGAGCAGATAGGCATCGTTTACAAAATTTTAGCGATTGATGCCGTTAATGATCTGTTTTCTCTGATCTCAATTGGGCGTTATTGGACCAATATTTTTCTGGTTGAAGAAGTATACTCCGGTAAATATTGGGCGGGGCCTGAAGGCTTTAGCTGATTTTGTTACACTGACTACATCAGTGCTTCGCCCCCGATTTGCTGATAGGTTTCGCCCATCTGCACCCCATTGGAATCATCCTGATTTATGTCTCCAACTGCACTCCTTTCCCAAGAACTGCCTACATTGGATTATTCTGCAACCCGCGATCGCTTTGACGATACCTGGAGATCGCCCTTATCAACCCTATTGGGTTTAGGCCGAGCGGCTGGAGCCGATTTTGTGGAGTTTTTCCTAGAGCGGGTCAACTATATTAGTTGCCTCGCCGAAGAAGATACGATTACCAGCATCTCCCCCCGGCTGGTGGCGGGTGCGGGCGTTCGCGTATTCCTGGGCAAAGGGGATTGCTACGTCAGTACCAATGATATGAGTTTCAAGGGTCTGAAATCGGCCTTAGAAAAAGCGCTCTCGATCTTGGGATTAAATCTGCCAGGTCCGCAGGCGTTTGTCCCTGAAATTAACCTGGAGCTGCTGCGCGACTATGTCGCCGTTAATGGCAAAGAGGCGTGGCTGTCCAACTGTAGCTCCATGCAAGAAATGGGCGATATTTTGCTAACGGCAAATGCCCAACTCAACAAAGACGCCGATCATGTGCAGTCCCGCCGCGCCACCTACTTCCGAGATTGGCAGGAAGTTTTAGTGGCAGCTAGCGATGGGGTATTTGCTCGCGATATCCGCCTGACTCAATCCGTTGGCTATAGCTTGCTCTGTGCAGAAGGTAGCGATCGCGCCTCGATCAACAAGCGGGTTGGTGCCACCAACAACCCTAATTTCCTCCGCTCCTGGCAGTATGCCGAAGATTCAGCAGAAGTCTCAGAATCTGCCGGACAGATGCTCCATGCGGACTATGTGGAGTCTGGTAATTATCCGATTATTATGGCCAATGAGTTTGGCGGAGTGATCTTCCATGAAGCCTGTGGTCATCTACTAGAAACCACTCAGATTGAACGGCAGACCAGTCCGTTCTCGGAAATGAAAGGTCAAAAAATTGCCCATGAGAATCTAACCGCCTGGGATGAAGGCTTGTCTCCCAATGCCTTTGGCTCCATTGATATGGACGACGAAGGCATGCCTGTGCAGCGCACCCTATTGATTGAAAACGGCATTCTCAAGAATTTCTTGTCTGACCGAGCTGGCTGTATCCGCACCGGACATCCTCGCACGGGCAGTGGCCGCCGGCAAAGCTATACCCATGCAGCCGCGAGTCGGATGCGCAATACCTATATTGCCCCCGGTAACTTCACCAATGATGAGCTGTTTAACTCGGTGGAGAAGGGCATCTATTGCAAAAAGATGGGGGGCGGCAGTGTCGGCCCCACGGGCGAGTTTAACTTTGGGGTAGATGAAGCCTATCTGATTGAGAATGGCAAGATCACCAAGCCCCTAAAAGGCGCGACCTTGATTGGGGAAGCCAAGGAGATTATGAAGCGAATTTCCATGTCCTCCCAAGATTTGGGCCTAGCGGCGGGCTTCTGCGGCTCCATTAGTGGCAGTATCTACGTCACGGTGGGACAACCCCATATCAAGGTGGACGAGATTACTGTAGGTGGTCGTTAAATCGTCATTGCCTCAAGATATTACACCTATCAATTCCAGAGAATACACCTAAAAAATAGGAGAACCCGTTAGCGTGTCTGATGTTGCTACCATCGCTGCGATCGCAAAAGAAAAAGCCCAAGCCTTAGGCATTCAAAAGTTTGATGTCTGTGGGTCTACCGTCGATGAAGCCAGCGTCCAAGTTGATCAAGGTGAACCTAAACAGGTCAAAGCTTCTAAACGCTCTAGCGTGATGGTTCGCGTTTGGAATGAAGCCAATACCGTCGGCGTCACCACCACCAGCGAAGTGGATGAGCTGGGACTCGAACTCGCCCTTAAAACGGCCCAAGAAGCCAGTGCTTTCGGGGCAAAAGAGCATGTGCCGGACTTCAGTCCAGAAGCTACCGCCACTCTGGACGCCGCCCAATCTGAGCTAGTGCCCCAGGCAGAAATTGCCACCCTAATCGATAACTTGGTACAGACCGAAGCGAAATTAATGGACGCCCATGATGCCATTTCAGGCGTTCCTTATAACGGCCTCGCTCAGCGGGATGCCCAGCGGTTCTATCTCAACAGTGAAGGGGCCATGCGCCAAGAAGCTCGGTCCTCTAGTTCGGTGTATCTCTACAGTGTGACGGAGCAGGAAGGTAAACGTCCCCGTAGTGCTGGCGCATATCGAGTCAGCCAAGGTCTAGATCAGCTCGACATTGAGGGGTGCTTGCAAGAGACTGCAGAAAAGACTATCAGTCACCTTAACTACCAGCCGATTACCTCTGGAAAGTATCGCGTTGTCTTGTCTGCTGAGGCATTCCTCAGCTTGTTAGGTGCGTTTTCCAATCTGTTTAATGCCCAAAGCGTACTCGATAACCGCAGCTTATCTACGGTTGAGTCCCTAGGCACAGAAATAGCATCCCCCCTGCTCTCCGTTGCCGATGATGCTCTCCATGCTGACAATGTGGGTAAAACCACCTTTGATGACGAAGGAACTCCTACACGACGTATTCCAATTATTGATAAAGGAGTACTCATGAATTTCCTTCATAGTTCAGGAACGGCTAAACGTCTTGATGCTCAACCCACTGGCCATGCCAATTTGGGAGCCAAGGTCACCGTGGGGCCACATTTCTACCATGTGTTTGCCGCCAGTACTCCTGAGCAAACTTACAGCTTAGAGACTGCCGAAAATGTGGTCTTTATTGATGATGTTCAAGCCCTGCATGCTGGTGTCAAAGCACTCCAAGGCTCTTTCTCGCTACCTTTCGATGGTTGGCTCGTCAATAAAGGGGAGAAAATCAGTATCGAATCTGCCACCGTTGCCGGTGACTTCCGAGATCTGCTCAAATCAATTATCTATGTCGAATCTGAGGCAGAACTTACACCTGGTGGAATCTGCCCCAGAATCTGGGTCGATGAGTTATCCATTACGGGCGAATAGCACCCTAAAAGTTGATCACACTCCGAATCGATTCGCCCTTATGCATTAGGTCAAAGGCATCATTGATTTGGTCTAAGGGCATGGTATGGGTAACTAGAGAATCGATATCGATCTTGCCATCCATATACCAATCGACAATCTTAGGTACATCCGTGCGTCCTTTTGCGCCTCCAAAAGCTGTGCCTTTCCAAATTCGTCCGGTGACTAACTGAAAAGGACGGGTACTAATTTCTTGGCCTGCACCTGCCACTCCAATAATGATGCTTTCTCCCCAGCCTTTGTGGCAGCATTCCAGGGCTTGGCGCATCACCTCAACATTGCCGATGCACTCAAAGCTATAGTCGGCACCACCTTTCGTTAGATCCACCAGGTAAGGGACTAAATCCCCTTCTACCTCCTTAGGATTAACAAAATGGGTCATGCCCAATTTCTCTGCTAGAGGCCGCTTTGCGGGATTGAGATCGACCCCGACAATCATATTAGCTCCCACTAGGCGGGCAGCTTGAATCACGTTTAGGCCAATCCCGCCTAAACCAAAAACGACCACATTGGCCCCCGGCTCCACTTTGGCTGTATTGATGACTGCTCCGATGCCTGTAGTCACCCCACAGCCAATCAAACAGACCTTATCAAAAGGAGCATCTTTGCGAATTTTGGCTAGGGAAATTTCAGGCACCACTGTGTAGTTGGCAAAGGTGGAGGTACCCATATAGTGAAATAACGAATCATTACCCAGAGAAAAGCGGCTAGAGCCATTGGGCATTAATCCTTTGCCCTGGGTCGAGCGAATGGCCTGACAAAGGTTGGTTTTACCGCTTAAGCAATATTCGCAGACTCGGCATTCCGGTACGTACAGCGGAATCACATGATCACCCGGCTTAAGAGATTTAACTTCAGATCCGACTTCAACGACGACACCTGCGCCTTCATGCCCCAAGATGGCGGGGAATAATCCTTCTGGATCAGCGCCCGATAAGGTGTACGCATCCGTATGGCAAACCCCTGTAGCCTTTATCTCCACCAAGACTTCCCCCGCTTGGGGACCTTCTAAATCGACTGTCTCAATGGTGAGGGGCTGTCCGGCTGCTTGGGCCACCGCTGCTTTGACCTTCATCTTCGATCTCCAAAGGGGGTATGCGCTTTTAACTATACGGCCTAACACGACTGTAGCAGCGATATCGTGTCATTTAGTATAGATGAACCAATTTATACAACAAATTTACGTTGTTACATCAATCCGCACGCAGCCACTGCTGAAAAAAGCCCCCTGAATGCAGGGGGCCAACATCATGGATTCATCAGGTCCAAACTCAGACTGCTACTGGTTCTTCCGCAGGCTGGACATGTGATTCAGGATGCACCTTCGCTAGCATCTGTCGAAGCCCCTCGCCCTCAATCACCTCCGACTCCA
>NZ_JANQOP010000140.1 GCF_028285745.1 Acaryochloris sp. IP29b_bin.137
TGTGAATGGGGGGCCATTCAGTGTACGCGGTCTTTTCATTGCTGCAAATGCTGCTTCTGCCACTGGCGATGACGGAGGCTTATTTGGAGATCCGTTCCAGGCTTCAGGTGAAATAGAATATTCCAGCGATTTTGGCGAGGATGACCAAAATAACTTTGCAATTCGGGCTCAATTTACCCATGCGGAAACCTACAATGTCAATCAAAACATTCTAGGTGCCAATGTTGAACTCACCTTTGGGCAGTTCGGTATTTTTGGCCGTTATGGTATTTCCATTGATCCTCAACTCACCAATGCTGGTGTTACCAATGGTTTATTTGCAGGCGTCGCCCTTCCGGCAGGTAACACTAATAGCAGCATTCAAACCTGGATGGCTGGAGTGGGGGTCAATGACCTACTGGTGCCAGGATCCCTCTTAGCTGTCGCTGCGGGTCAGCCTTTTATTGTCAATTCTGCGGATCCCAGCTATTCCACTCAAACCAATTTTGAGGCGTTTTATCGGTTTCCAGTGAACGACAACATCACTATTACACCTACTGTGATGCTGATTACCAATCCCTTTAACATCAGCAACGGCAATCCCAATGACATCATTCAAGGGTTGGTGAGAGCAACTTTCTCTTTCTAGCGCTTGCATTGATCCGTGATTCCCTCACTTACTATAAACGCCCTCCGCAGAGGGCGTTTTCCTTTTTACAGATTTCGCAAAAAAAAGGAGCGTCAGTGTAACGCCCCTAAGGTTAAATTGAAGTTTTCTAAAATTTTGTTATCTAAAAGCTTAAGGAGTTCATTCTGAGACTAAGCGCTTTGGCGAGAAACATGTTTCTCAAAATTAGCCTGAGTTTGCTGGAGCATTTCTTCTCGGCTATCCTCAGGACGCGTCAAGGTAGGAACAAGGTTCCGAGCTTGCAACGTCATATGTAGCTGTAGATGAGCGACATATTCACTTAAATCTTCTCTGGGATTAGAGTTTTTTGAAAGGGGCTGTGAGTTAAGTTGCACAGGGGTCTCCATACCGAACAAACAATCACTCAAAGGACATAAAACGAACCTACCATTCTGCCTTTACTTCCCTTGAATCTCGCAATGAAGCGTTACGACATAAGGTTATTGTATCAAGAAGTACAAAAATAGGTGTATTTTTGTTAAAAACGACTTATGCATTCCAGCAGGTTCCCTTATCAAATGGGTTGGCTCATTTGCTCCTTGGGCATCAGATAGTAAGTTGCCATTGTGCTTCGTGGATATCTAAGACATAATCATCGCTATGGATAATCGACACATTCAGTTCCGAGACGGCCTTACCCAAGCTGGGCATCCGGTTACCAATGCCGAGTTGATCAAGCTACAACGGTTGTTTCAAGTAGGGGCGTTTTGGGCGGGTGAGCGTCAGTTGGAAGATTGGGCAATTGCGATCGCACATAGTTTCCCCATTATTAGCGTCTGGGACCACCCAGAGCTCATTGGCTTTGCGCGGGCCACATCAGATGGCATTTATCGCGCCATGATATGGGATGTGGTCATTCACCCCGACTATCGCGGTCAAGGTCTAGGACGACAGCTTGTCCAAACCTTGCTGGCCCATCCTCATATGAATCGAGTCGAGCGAATTTACCTAGCGACTACCCATCAACAACGTTTTTACGAACAGATTGGGTTTGTGTGTAATTCCAGTACAACCATGGTGCTTACTCAGCAGAGAGATGCTTTGCCTGTCGCATTGGATCAGGGGCAATCAGGTGTCTGGCCAGAACAATAGGGCAAGCCTCATTCTCGTCTCAATTCCCAGCCAATGACACCTGTTGTTCGCCAGAACAACAGGGAAGTATCGGTTCCTTTGCTAATTCTGCTAAACGGATGTCCTGCAACAAAGCAGACCATTGTGACGCCAGTTGAAGATCTTGGGGGGCTTTTTGTTTCAATCCAACCAGCATAGACAAGGCGTCAAACCACAGCCCCTCCTTCAAATACAGGTCTAAGCGTTGTGAAGCAGTAGCGGTTTGCAACTGTTGGCGCAGCTTAGAGCTTAAAGCCGTCCGGTAGATTCTACCGTGAACATAATTGGTTTCATTCGGACTGAAGCGGGTCAAGAGGGTCCAAGTATAGCGTTTCCCCTCTTGCAGGGGTTCACTCGAGTTGGGAACGGGGATACGGATAAATCCTCCTTCAGTCAGGGGCAATACAAACTTAGTTTTGTAAACATAATGGTCATTCTCATCTTGCAGCACAAATTCGATAGGCAACTGAGTGGTTTTAGGCTGATTCGGCTGGCGGAATTTTGACAAATAAAACACGAATTCTGGATAATCCGCGGCGGTGAATCCCCAGATTAGTTTTCGGGTAGATGTCTCAGGCACTAAAGCCGTGAGGCGTGAAGTGGCACATTTATTTTTGGAGACCTCTGCCAGGGTTTTACATAGTGTGAACATCTTATCGCCCCGACTACTGCCTCCCTCGCGGCGCCCGGTTGGAGCACCAGGATCCTGGGGCGCCTCCGGTAGAGAGAAAGACGAGACATGATGGGGCTGATGCCTTGCCCAAGCCTCTCGAGCCCTAGGCGAGAAGCCGGATCCTGCTAGACTGAGCACGGCAAGTGCCAATGTGAGCGAGCGTAGATAAGATTGAGCAGTTGACATGAACGAAATCTCCTTCACAGAAAAGCAGGATAAATAAAACGTTAAGGGGTGGGAGGATGTTGATCCAGATCTCGTGTTCGAACCAGCAATACAACGACCGTAGCCAATCCATAGGCGATCAGGGCTGGCACAAAGGGGATTAAGGTGCCTTGTATTAATCCCCATAAGCTGATGCCTGTCAAAGAGCTGATGGCGATGACAGTGGCCACACCACTCCGAGGCGTTAACCCAAATACAATCGCCACTCCCCCTCCCGCGATGGCCCAACACCATATCCACAGAGGGGCAGCCCATTGGGGCCACATCACTAAGCTGGGACGCTGATCATCAACAGTGCTGATGATTTGGCTCACCATGTGAGCTTGCACAAATACTCCCGCTATCTTGTAAGTTGGACCAGCGCCATAGGGCGTTGACCAAAAATCACCCGATGCGCTGGACTCAACCCCCACCAACACGACTTTATCCTGAATCGCTTGAGGGTGAACCTGGCCCTTGAGCACTTGACCCACTGTCACGGTTTCGGCGATATCCTTGGGATGATTGAGAGCGCGGTAATTGAGCATGATTTGCAAGCCAGCCATCCGATGGGAAGGCATCCCGTGGTAAGCGCCCAAAGACTGTATCTTTTTGAACAGAGTCCGATGAGACCGTCCTGCGACTGCTTGTTGAACACTCAACTGCAAGGGTTGACCATCCGGCTCAGTCAGATCTAAGGATAACGCATGATTAGACTTATTCTCTTTAGGCTTGTTCTCTAAGTAATGGAAGGACAACAGGGAGGCAAACGAAAAAGTTGCCATGCAGGGAGAGGTGGGTTCATGCCTCATATGGAGGAGGTGGCGCCGCAAAATACCATCTCCATCTTCAACAAAATCAGTAAAGCCAATCCGATTGGCTGCAGCGACTTCAGGAGGAGGGGCAATGCCGACTGGATCGCTAATTGTATCACTCCCTTTACAGGGCACCACTAGTCGTTGTTCCTGGCGCAATTGCTGAGCAAGCTGAGGATACTCAGGGTCAACCGCGAAATCCCGATAAATGTCTAGGCCAATCGCTTTGGGTTTGGCCTCCTTAAGCTTAGTGAGTAATTGGGTGAGGGTTGAATCTGCTAATGAACTCCGGCGCGATTGTTCTCCTTGTGCTTGAATGTCCTCATCTTTCACTAAAACCACTAACAAACGTGGATCAGGTCCTTCGATTGGTCGGAGTCGCAGCAGCCGATCGAACGCCCACAACTCCAATGGCTGGAGTGCGCCTACCCCTCGCAGACCCATGAGTGCAGCAGTTAACAACAGGCTTATTGGCAAGATAGCTTTGATAGGTTGGCGGCACAATCGAACCATCTTCGCTGGGAATGACAGTGATGTTGCAGTTTCAGTGTCTGGTTCTGGGGCCGGAGGGGGCGGAACTGGAATCCCATTGTCCGCAGGACGAGATGCATGGGTCGGCCCGTCTGAGCGGAGTGAATGGGGAGGGTGATTATCCCAAAGAATTTCAAAAATAGGGACGGTGCCAATTCCCTTTAATGGGTGTGCAGGGTGAGTATGAATCGCAACATCGGTTAAGCCTGCATTGCGCAGCAGTACTGCGGATACTTCGGACAATAAGATTTGTCCACCATTGGCAAGATCAGAAATGCGATAGGCATAATCAACTTCTTGGCCAATGAAATCATGGTCATCCCCACTGATCAATGGACTCCCAGTGTGCATCCCAATTCTGATCTGTAATGGGCCAAACGGAGTCTCAATGGGATCGCTATCGTGGAGCTTTTGTAAAGCCATGGACCACTGCACCGCTTGCATGGCTTCAGGGAAGCTCATCAGAAAGCCATCCCCTTCTGATTTGACCATTCGACCGCCAAAGGCCGCTAAGCTGCTGATCACCCTTTGGCGGTGAGGTTGCAAAATCTTATCAAAGTATTGTTGATTACGAGTGGTAACGTCGCGTCCCGGCATGGCTTGCTTAATGGCAGTTGAATTGGCCAAGTCCGTAAAGACGATGGTGACAATTTGAGAGGCTAAGCCATTGCTGTGGCGCCAAGACGCGTACCTTCCCCGATCGCCAAGCTTCAGCCTTTCCCACGTCAAGGACACTTCTGCAGGATTCTGATAGATAATCGGTAGCCAAGTGGCACAAGGAAAATGAGGTTCAAGATCGTGTAATCGTTCACGGGCTTCGCGCACGGCTAAATGGAACGGCTGCTCCTGTGAAAAAGATGCTAGAAAATACTTGAGAAAATATTGGGCAACTTGATCCGGAACGGGTTCGCGCATAATCACCATGGCAGGTAGCTGTAGATCGGCCAACTGGTGGGCGAGCCCTAGACCATCACAAGAGTTGAAAATAGCGAGCTTCAGTCCTTTGTTAATGGCTCGTTGCAGAGAATATTTGAGTTGGTGAATGTCCAGAGCTTCATTGGCGTTCAGATAAATATGCCCCGTGTCACAGGGCTGAGAACTATGGCTATGACCTGCAAAAAACAAGATATCCCATGGCTGTTCCCACAAATGGTCTGTCAATTCCAACCGTTGAGGTTCTACTAAAAACTGCACATTGGCATCAGGCAGTTTATCCAGAACGTCTTGATCCGCTTGGGTATTGATCCCGTGACTATTCCCCAGAATGGCCAGAATATTGATTTCAGATTTGGCAGTCGAGGGATGCTGAATCCCTTCGTAAATCGGTGCGCCCAAGACGATCTCGCACTTTGCATATCGATTGAGCAGCTCCCATTGGTGCCAAGGTAAACGCTGTAATTGCCGATTATCTGTCTGGAGAATAATGCGAATTTGGTCGTCTGGTGATAGTTGCTCCAGCCATTTATCACGAACCGGACGAAAGGATTCTGCTAGCAACCATTGATTCAAGCGTATTTGGAGTGTTTCGGCAGCTTGTTCACACTGCGATCGCAGTTCCTTCCATGCCACATTGGTGATTTGTTGTTTCGGAGCCTCTAAACGCGTCGTTAAGCCTAAATTCAGATAAGCTGTCAGCCATGCTTGATAGTGTTCAGGGATATCTGGGGCTGCAGGCAACGATCCGTTCGTTTCTGCTGAAGGTCTGTCTCCTTCCAAGCCAACCTGAAAGATCACAGAAAAACCCTGTGTAAAGTGACCTTCTCCGACTCGTAAGACAACTAACTTATCCACGGCTCCTTCTCTTCTTGGCAGCGATCTCCTTTGTGGTTAGCTAGCTTGTGGGGCTTTAGATCACGAACATTTCTGAAATACTCTGATTGCATTGCTCTAAATCAACGTGGAACTGCTCACCGGTTCGGCCGCTAAATTCGAGTTGCAGATAATTATCAGCTGATCGAGATTGAGCTTCTAGGAAGGTGTTGCGTTGATGATCGAGAACTCTGAGAATCAAATTTTCGGGTAAGGATGGGTGATCACCCGCGGGTCGGAGTTGAACACATAGCATCCGTTGCTCATCCGCTTCGGTTTGCAAAAGATTCATGATCAATACCAGGGGAATCTCAGTCTTATCGGCTTTGAACTGAACTAATTTGGCACGCTTAACGCATATGGCGTTGTCATAGAGGTCGAGGGTCGACGTTGTCGCAGCACTTCTAAATTGGAAGCTAGGTTCAGGCATGGCGGGCGGTAAGAGATGGTCCACCACTTGCCAGCTTTTATCAAATACACCGTTTAACCATTGGCCTAGGTCTGTACAGAGGCTGCTCAGGGGGCCTTCGGTGTCGGCAGAGGGCATAAATTCGCTGATATGTGCGAGTAAAGATTCCAGCGGTTGTAATTGGTCAATTGGAAGATGCCCCCGGGTTGCGGTAGGCGTGAATCCCAAAATTTGGGCCTTGCGATGATTGTCCTCAATCAAAATGACGATATATCCGATGCGATCAGACCATACGTCGGGCGGCAGCACACAAGGAGAGGTTGCTGATAAAACGGGACGACACTCTAATCGACCAATGTCTGGAATCATTAAGTCGGCGACATCTGAGCAGAGTCGAATAATCGGGTTCCAACAATCACTGGCTTCTAAGCAAAAGGGAATTTCCATCAAACTCAGGTAATCCTTGACGACCCAAACGGCTAGGGTGTTGAAATACACCTGCCGTGCTTTGTCGGGGGTAGTCTGTTGCTGCCCAAATTTCTGGGCTGTTAGCCTTGCAACTTGGGTAATGGGTAAGGCTAAGGAATCGATCATCAAGGGAAGCATGTCGTCAAAATCAGGAACTTCTATTATAGATATCCTTGTGCTTGACCAAAATTACGCAAACGGGGGATGCATTGTCGTTGATAAAAACTGCTGAGGGTCGAAATGGGCAAGCCCAATTCACCGGAAATCTTCTCCCAGCTTTGTTCTGGAGGTAATCGTCTTAACAGGAGGACTTGACAAGTGACATCCGGCCGATTTTGAATGTGGGCGTTTGCAAGGTCACCTTCAGGATCCGTTTCTACCCATTGACGGGTGTTTTCCAGAATGGGTGGGGTGTCTGGGGGGGCTGCGATCGCATTTGTGATGTCTTGGTTTTTGTTAACCGCTCCGGGAGCGACTGAGGTGCAGCGAGCTAACTGTTTTTGCTGGCCGATCCGAAAGTCCTGTAGCCGCCATTTCAAATATCGATTAAGCCAAGTAATCACACTACTGCGATCCGGGTTATATTGCTCACCGGTTCCAGGCTCACAGATGTTTTGACAGAAGTAAACCCACGTTTGCTGCAACGCATCTTCGTAGTAAGGGGTATGTTCATGCCAGAGTTTATGAGAGTTTTCAATCAGCCGCACCATCTGAGTTAGACATTGCCTCCGCTTTAGATGGCCAGCAGGATATTGACGCGCTTCTAATACCAGTTCACGTAGCTGATCTTCAAGAGGTAACATTTGCTGATTCTTGAGTTGCATAGGCCACCCACCTATCCCTTTTCAGAGGTCTATCCTGGAGTTGGTCATTATAAATCTGGTATCAGGCGAAGTCGGAATGGTATCCGATGTTGTTATGACTTAACGCCCCTGGCAGAAGATAAGAAAGGATTGTCTTCGTCCACATCAGCGCTCATTGAGGTCAATTGTTAGAATGCAGGATAATTTGAACACTACAAGAAAAGGGTGGGGTGAGATGTGAGTTGAATCACTTGCTAGGTTACCAAAAGGTGTATTTTGTGTGAATTCCTCCCCCATAACTTTGTAATATCAAGATTCAGAGGGTTAAAGCCAAATTTTTTCTTGATGTTTATGTGTTTTTCTCTACCAGAGATGACTAAACTGAGGATGAGATGCCCCAATTTCACATTACTTAGCAACACATGACGTTTGAATCCCCTAATCCCCCTTCTAGTCAACAGCCTGATCCAACTCCTGTGGACCAAAGACTGAGGAATTTCCTCGTGGTAATGGTTGCGATCGCACTCAGTATCCTCCTATACATGGGGACTCGTCAGCACACTGAGCAGCCGTCTCTGTCAACCCTAGCGGCAAATTCTACCCCGCTTGAAGAAGCGTTATCTAATCACAAGCCAACCTTAATGGAGTTTTATGCCAACTGGTGCACCAGTTGTCAGGCCATGGCAGATGATATGCAAAATTTGAAAGGGCAGTTTGCTGACCAAGTCAATTTCGTAATGCTGAATGTTGACAACAGCAAATGGTTACCTGAAATTCTCAAGTTCGATGTTGATGGCATTCCCCACTTCGTGTTTTTGAACGCAGAAGGTGAGGCTTTAGCCAGTAGCATTGGTCAGCAACCCCAGCGCGTGCTCGCCGATAATTTATCAGCGCTCATAGCCAATAATGCGCTGTCTGTGCCCCAAGCTATGGGAGAAATGTCAACTTTCCAATCGTCCGTCAAAGGGGCTCAAGTTGATCCGCGGAGCCATGGTAGCTGACCCAGGTCGGCGAACTTGCGAATGACCGTAATGTCAGTTCCCATATAATCCAGCACCTTTAAAATTTTTCATAAAAATGAAGATTTATCACCTATAATGGGGGGCTGTAGTTATCAATTTTGCGTAGCTTTAGGAGGCAGATTGTCAAAGTTTATTCTTAAAGTTCTCTGGCTGGATGAGAATGTTGCCTTAGCAGTGGATCAAGTGGTGGGGAATGGGAGCAGTCCGCTCACATCTTACTTCTTTTGGCCTCGCAATGATGCCTGGGAAAATCTCAAAACCGAACTCGAAAGTAAAACTTGGATTGACGAAGTTGAACGGATCTCAATCCTCAATAAAGCGACTGAAGTCATCAATTACTGGCAAGAGGAAGGTCGTCGTCGTCCCCTCACCGAAGCCAAAGCCCGCTTCCCCGAGGTGGTGTTTACTGGCACAGCCTAGTCCATCAACCTTGCGTTACAGTTACAGTATCCGCATCCCAAGCCTGGCTTAGATTAAGGGCTGTCAGTTGTCTCTAGGTTGGCTGTATGTCTGCAAAGAGTGACAGCCGGCACCTTTTGGCATTTTCAAAGTTGACTATGAAGTCGATGGAAAAAGAGATCATGGCGTTACCTATCTCTCTAGCAACGATTTAGTTTGGGTCCGGTTCCGACCCACGACTCGGCTGAGCACTTGATGTTGTGACGTTCATACTCCCTGGTTCGAGCTTTTGAACTTGAATCTGATCTAAGCGAGGACCATCGGTAGACAGAATCGTAAACTTCAGATTGCCCAGTTGATGCACTTCGTCTTGCAGAGGGAGCTTTTGCAAATGAAAGAGGAGGAAACCTCCCAGGGTTTGGTAATCCTCAGTAATGGGTAATTTAATTCCTAGGAATTGATTCACATCATCTAAGTCTGTCTGAGCCTGGACAATAAAGGTGTGATTATCAAGTTCTTGAATGGGCGGTTCTGGCGCACTGCCAACATTCTCGTCCCCACCAATGATTTCATTGACTAAGTCATTTAAGGTGACCAGGCCAGCAGTTCCATTGGCCTCTTCTTCTCGGACCATGGCAATGTCTAAATGATATTTCTGCATGAGTTGTAACACTTCGTTGATGGGGGTGCCTTCTGGCACAAACCAAGCTGTTTGTACCCATGCTTTGATGGCCGTCTCATTTTGTAATTCTCCTTTTGCCAAAGCGACAGCTAACTCCTTAAAGCGGACAATACCGCGAATATCATCCAGCGATTCGCCAATCACAGGGTAATAGTCATGGCCGGAACGTGCGACTTCTTCCAGCAACGCTTGAAAATTAGCTGAGTCTGCAATGGCATCGATACTGGTGCGAGGAATCATGACCTCTTCCACCAAGACCTCTGCAAACTCAAATACATTCGTCAGCAGTTCACGTTCGTCAGCTTCTAAGCCAGAAGATTCAGTGGATGTTGCAATCATCAACTGTAGCTCTTCAGGGGTGACCTGGTGATACCAATCTTGGTCAGCATAGTCAACACCCACCATCTTCAATAGACAGCGAGTCGATTGGTTCAGAATCCAGATTAATGGATTGAATAATCGGGCAATGGTTAAGCTTGTGGGCCCGAGTAGGCGAGCAAGTTTCTCAGCATATAGTAGTGCTAGCGCCTTCGGGCAAAGCTCCCCCAAGATAATTTGTAGATAAGCAATGGCCAGAAAGGCGATGGGGACAGCCAGTGAATGGGCGAGGTATCCCTGGGTCGGATGGGGGAGAGAACTTTGATGTAGCCATGCAACCATTGAGACAGCAACGGTATTCTCACCAATCCAGCCTAGGGCAAGACTAGATAATGTAATCCCAATTTGAGTGGTGGAGAGTAATCGAGCAATATCTTTTTGTAGCCGCTGCACCAATTTTGCTTGAGTATCGCCCTCCTGAACCAGCTGATTAATTCTGGAACGGCGAACGGCGACAATAGAGAACTCGGCAGTTACAAAAAATGCGTTAATCACAATTAAGGCAATAATGGCTAGCAGTCGAGAACTGATTTCTGCAACCCCAAAGGAGTGAAAGTCACCTGAAGCGTCAGAAATACTGAGCTGAGCCCAGAGAAGAAACGACGGCAGTGGAGTCATAGAAAAGCTGAAATGTTGGGAGTCCTGACTAATCAGTGCAGAAGCGGGGATTGCACTGCTGCTGCCTACTCATCTAACACTGGAATATTCTGAATGTCTAATTTGACGGTTTGATCAGGATAATCATTTAAAGATAACGATATTTTCTCAACGGTTTCTGGCGGCACGTCTAAAATCTTGATCGTGCCAAAAAAGTTTTCACCCTTGGGTTTGAATTCGGTGGGTAAGCCACGAATTTCAGAAAATAGCGCTTGCCCTTGATCATCGGTAATATCTAAGAAAGTATAGACAAACTGAACAGTGCGATCGCTTGTATTTTGAAATGCAACATTCAGAATCAGCGTATCGTCTTCGCGAGATACGGATTGAACCTCAAGGTTCATGCCTTGACTCTGAACTTTTATGGGCAAAGATTTAGGCTCAGATTTATCTTTTTTGTCTTGGCTTTGAGATTTGGATTTTTCAAGGTTAGACTTCGGAGCTGTCTTTTTCTTCTCTTTGGCTGTATTAGCTCCGCTTGTTTGAGACCTTACTTTTGCAATTAAATCTTTTTCATTGAGAAAATCGGCACCTTGTCGAGGCCGGCGATCTAAATCACTAGACTCTTTTAGAAACGGGTTGGTCGCGGGTTGCGTGATACCTTTCAAAGATTGACGAGCAAAAGCGTAGCCAACGACACCACAGACAGAACCAACGACTAGCATCAATAGGAGCAGCAAGACAGTGCGCTGAATTGAAGGGTCAATTCTGAATCGACGGGTAGGATTAGGCTTAGATGGTTTTGCGATTGCCAAGGTTAACTGTCTCAACCATAAAGTAGGAAAGCACTCCAATGGTAAAGAAAGCAACGCAAGCGAACAATTTCGTACGTATGGCAACCTTACGCAAGAAGCGCTATCAGATTTAGTATTACTATAGCTTAGGCCATTGCTCAGTTGAGAGTGTTATATTCGTCTTGGTATTTTGCCTGGGTTCAACAGTAGGGGGTTCATCCTGACTCATTTAGCTTACTTACAGGCTTGTAAGAGGTTGTATCCGCCATGATTTCCACCAGGGTTGGCCGAGCGGTTGAGGCAGCGAACTCATAATTCGCCTTAGGCAGGTTCAACTCCTGCACCCTGGATTAGTGGTTAGCAATAATATTGCTAAACCCCCAGCTTCCACTGCGAAAGCTGGGGGTCATTCTTGGTGAAATGTTGATAAGCAGTTAGATTACCACAGCGCAGGTACGGCAGGCGCTGCTTGAGGGATATATTGTGACGCAGGAGCAGGTTCAGAGTTGCCAATTCCCGATAGACTCTGGAGTTCCAATAAAGAGGTTGCGTAGGGGTTCGCTAGGTCACGTGTTCTGACGGTTGGAAAGTCGTCATCTTGCTGTTGAAGTAAATCTTTATATATGACTTCTATCCGCTCAGCTGAATCGCGAATCACTCCCTCAGGGGTTTCAACGCTAAATGCAAAGTTGGCATCTCCGCCCAAATCTTCGTCTGCCCAGTAACTATCTAGATTAGATTGCCGATCGAGGGTTTCCGAGATGGTGGATTGGTGCAATGGTTGCTCTGAAGGATCAACTTCCTGAGCGACAGCAAGGCCCTGTCCAGCCAGAAGCAAGGTGGCTAGCGCGATTCCCCCACTCCAATGTTTGAAGCTCAAACCCATGCTACTTATCCTTAACAATAAATTTTTGTCTGATATGTCCTAGTTTACCCACTTTTACCCAGAACTTACGCTATTGCAACTGTTCTTGGAGGCGGTGGATATATCTGCGGAATGAGCAGCCCTTCGTTGTCTGCGTCGTATTTAGGGGCGAATAGGGCCATTGTAAGTGACCGTAACACTGCTATTCGGCATCACGGTGACCACGGATTCTATGGTTGGGTGACGATACCCGGGGGCTCCTCCCAGAAATCTGAACGTGATGCTTCCATCTTGATTTTTTTGATGTGGAGTACTAGCTGCAGGGCCGAACATCGAGGGCTCAGGTCGATACTGGGCTAAACCTCCGTTAGCGTTGATAGCGGCTTGTCTCGCTAAGTTTTTGGCCCGGGAGAGAAATAAATCGGCGGCAAAACCATTATTTTGAATTGCCAAGGGTAAGGTCCGCCTTGGGCTTTGGCGAGGAACTGCCTGGGGAGTCGTAGGCGGTTGAGGTTGTGCAGAAATCGGTGGCAAGGCCTGACTAGGCGTGGACGCTGGCTGCCGACTCTGCAACCCAGGAGCGCTGGGTGCTGTTGGCGGAAAAACTTGTGAGGGGCTTGGCTGAG
Organism: Acaryochloris sp. IP29b_bin.137; assembly: GCF_028285745.1. GTDB lineage: Bacteria > Cyanobacteriota > Cyanobacteriia > Thermosynechococcales > Thermosynechococcaceae > Acaryochloris. Next base: position 12,853 of record NZ_JANQOP010000140.1, read on the forward strand.
GAGCAGTGGGCAGTGGTCGTTTGGTGCTGGGGATTAAAACAGGTGTTTCTAGCGGGTGGGTCAGCCGAGCGGACGGTTGTGGGGGCCATTGAGTTGGGGAGGGGGTGGGTTGAACGGTGGCCAAGGCAACAGAGCGGAGTGGGCCGTTGTATTGGAGGCGGACAGTCCCCTGAGGGGTAACGGTAGCAATGGTTTCAACGGAAGGGGTAACAAAGCCAGGTGCCCCGCCTTTGAACGTAAACGTGATGCTACCATCTGAGTTTTGCTGGTGAGGTGCATTGACAGCAGGTCCATACATGGCAGCCTCCGCACGATAAAATTTAAGGCCACCATTTTGTCGTTCTGCTGCCTGTCTCGCTAGGTTCTTTGCTCGGGTTAAGAAAAAGGGATCCGCTGCTTGAGACGGAGGGTTGATGGAGGATGGCTGTGCATAGACCGATACAGGACCGATTCCCAAGCAAAAAGGAATGAGCAAAACCTTTGAGAGACCCACAAACTGCTGCATAGACATCATCTTTAAGAGAGATAAGCAAAACGATCTGTCCTCATATGGACAGATAGTAGACATAGATTATCGTCAACGTTCCTTATACATCTGATCGGGCGATGCCTCAAGGCTATCGGTCCTCAAGACGATTGATGAATGTTGATCGATTTGCCCCAAGGGTTAAAGAGCCAGGCCAAGCAGGCTATTCAACTAAATCTTGGATTTGGTCGATAATTTGGGATGGAACTTGAGGAATAGGATCTGGGGCTGTAGCGGGCTCGGGCTCGGGCTCGGGTGGCTGAGCGGCTGCGGGACGGATTGGACCGTTGTAGCCTAGGGTAACGATGCCTGCAGGAGAAACGGTAGCCACTGTTTCTAGCGTAGGGGTCACAAATCCCGGAGCGCCCCCTTTGAATGAGAAGGTCACGCTGCCATCATCGTTTTCCACATGTGGGGAATCAATGGCGGGACCATACATTGAAGCTTCGGCGCGATACTGACTGAGGCCACCGTTTTCTCGCTCTGCGGCTTGCCGAGCCAGATTCTTAGCGCGAGTCAAAAAGAACGGGTCTGCCTTGACGGCGTCTTGAGCGATTAGCAGGGGTTGGGAAAAGTGGGCGCGAGAGACCGTTTCTTGGGCATTGAGCGCTGGAACAACCGCTAAAGGCGTTAAAAGGATGGATGAAAACACCAGAAATTTTTGCATCATTGGTAATTTGAAAAACAATAACAGTAACTTTAGGGGAACTGGGTTGATAGGTTGGTTGGGCATAGCATCGTGAATGCTTAGACGGTTTCTCTGTGAGCCTGTTCCAATCTTTTGGGGTGATTGGAGCGAAACGATAATGGGAAGTGGATAAGTAGGGGGGGACCTCAAACAATGATGCTTTTGCAACCAAACGGCTATTTCTGGGAAACAAAAGCTGTCGCCATAGTATGGTACGAGAGTACTGAGTCATTTTTCAATTTATTCCCGTAACAAGACTATGACATCCATCCGCATTGGTAATGGTTACGATATCCATCAACTGGTGGAAGGGCGCCCGTTGATTTTAGGAGGGGTCCAAATTGAGCATTCCCTGGGATTGAAAGGCCATAGTGATGCGGATGTGTTGACCCATGCGATTATGGATGCTCTGCTAGGAGCCCTGAGTTTAGGGGATATTGGTCATTATTTTCCACCGACCGATCCACAGTGGGAAGGGGCAGACAGCCTTAAACTGTTGGAGCAGGTTCATCAATTGATTCGGGAGCGAGGGTGGCAAATCGGTAACATTGACTCGGTGGTGGTAGCAGAGCGGCCCAAGCTTAAACCTCATATTGAAGCGATGCGCGATCGCATTAGCCAAGTCTTAAATCTCAACCCAGAATTAATAGGTATAAAAGCCACCACCAATGAGAAGCTCGGACCTGTAGGACAAGAGCAGGGTATTTGCTCCTATGCAGTCGCACTATTGACCTCTGTTTCGTAGATGGGGTTTGGGTAAGATCTGCGATGGCCGACAATCTGGTATTGGGGATTGACTTAGGAGGGACAGCAATTAAGCTGGGCTGTTGTAGCCCCCAAGGCACTTGTGTGCGCTCGATTACGGTGCCGACGCCACAACCCTCTACACCGGAGCCAGTAGTGGATGCGATCGCAACAGCAGTTCACACCTTAGATCCTGATAAAACCCTACCCGTGATTGGTATTGGCATGCCAGGACCGGCTGACAATACAGGCCGTATTGCTAGGGTCTCTATTAACTTGGATGACTGGTTAGATGTGCCCTTAGCTGAGTGGATAGAGGATAAAACGGGACGACCCACCACCATTGCGAATGATGCTAATTGCGCAGGACTCGGTGAAGCCCTCTATGGAGCCGGACAGCCCTTTCAGAATTTGATTATGCTCACTTTAGGTACAGGGGTAGGCGGTGCCATCATTATGGATGGCGAGCTGTATACCGGGCGAGATGGGGCAGCCGGGGAATTAGGACTGATTACCCTTTGGCCGGATGGTCCCCCCTGCAATAGCGGCAATAATGGTTCATTGGAGCAATTTGCGTCGGTGCGCGCCATTCGCCGAGACCATCAGTGTGAACCCCATGAATTGGCAGCGCGAGGAGACGACGCTGCGATCGCATTTTGGCAAGACTATGGTCGGAACTTGGGTGCTGGATTGGCCAGCCTGATTTATGTGCTCACCCCTGAAGCAGTGATTTTAGGGGGTGGGATTGCAGCGAGTACTGAACTATTTCTACCCTGGGTGCAAGCAGAAATTGAGCGTCGGGTGATGCCAACGTCTCGGGAAAATTTAGTAATTCTGCCTGCTGCTTTAGGTAACCAGGCGGGGATGATTGGAGCCGCTCAACTAGCTCGACAGCGATTCGGATACTAAGGGTTCCGAAGAAGGACTTTCATGATGATTCGCATGATTACCGTTAGCTGCTAGACAGGCATCGACTAATCCGGCAAAAAGAGGATGGGGGTCATTGGGGCGAGACCGAAACTCGGGATGGAATTGAGTGGCAATAAAGAAGGGATGGGAGGGGAGTTCAATCATCTCGACCAGGCGACCGTCAGGAGAGGTCCCGCTAACTACATAGCCGGACTCTAAAAATAAGGGCCGATAAGCGTTGTTAAATTCATAGCGATGCCGATGGCGCTCATACACGATCGTCTCCTGGGGATACAGCCGAGCTGCTAGGGTATCGGGGACGAGACGGCAAGGATATAAGCCCAACCGCATGGTCCCTCCCAGGTCCACCACATCTTGTTGCTCAGGCAAGAGGTTAATAACAGGGTTGCGCGTGTCTGGATTAAATTCAGCACTGTTCGCATCACTTAAGCCAGAAACATGACGGGCCCATTCAATGACCGCACACTGCATGCCCAAACAGAGTCCTAGAAAGGGAACTTGATGGTCGCGAGCATATTGAATGGCTGCAATTTTGCCATCAACACCCCGAATACCAAAACCGCCGGGAACGATAATGCCAGCCGCGCCTGCTAAATATCGATCCGGGCCATGGGCTTCGATGTTTTCTGAATTTACCCAGCGAATCTGAACGGCAATCCCTTGAGCAACGGCAGCATGTTGGAGAGACTCTACGACGGATAAATAGGCATCACTGAGCTGCACATACTTTCCGACTAACGCAATTTCGATGGTCTGCGAAGGATGATCGAGCTGATTAACCAGGGCTTGCCATTGCGTCAGATCGGGCTGTCGCTGTTCTAAATGCATAAACTTGAGAACCTGCTGGGCTAACCCTTCCTGTTCCAGAATGAGGGGGACAGCGTAAATACTGCTGGCATCTTGGGAGGTGATCACCGCCTCGACGGGGACATCACAAAATTCGGAGACTTTCTCTTTGATGCCTGCGGATAGAGGCCGATCGCAGCGACAAACGAGAATATCGGGCTGAATACCAATGGATCGGAGTTCCTTAACGGAGTGCTGGGTGGGTTTAGTTTTCATTTCCCCTGCTGAAGGGATCCACGGCATCAAGGTGACGTGGGTATAGAGGATATTGTCCCGGCCCACATCTTTGCGGAACTGGCGGATGGCTTCTAGAAACGGTAAGGACTCAATATCGCCCACCGTACCGCCAATCTCAGTAATCAGAACATCGGGAGTTGCCTGCTTCGCCACCCGCATAATGCGGTCTTTTATCTCGTTAGTAATATGCGGGATTACTTGGACTGTACCCCCTTCATAGTCACCCCGCCGCTCTTTATTTAGAACGGATTGGTAAATCGAACCCGTGGTAACGCTATTCAACCGGGACATGGCTGTATCGGTAAAGCGTTCGTAATGGCCTAAATCCAAATCAGTTTCCGCACCATCATCGGTGACGAAGACTTCACCATGCTGAAATGGGCTCATGGTCCCTGGATCAACGTTGATATAGGGGTCAAGCTTCAAAATGGAGACGGAGTAGTTGCGAGATTTAAGCAGCCGTCCCAAGCTGGCCGCCACAATCCCTTTGCCAATACTGGAAACTACGCCACCGGTCACAAATACGAACTTTGTCATGGCTTTCCCTACGTCTTATCCATCCGACCCATTTTGACATAGGTTCTTGTATTGATTGGTTTTATTTAGCGCAATACGTTCTGAAGTTTTGATAACGAAAAGACGAACCGTCATTGTAACTGTTTCTGCTTTTGGTTGACAGCTTGGTCGGCCAGGCAATGTGGGAATGGGTACGCCTGGTACAAACCTTGTACTGCAAGTTTTACAGCCAAAACCCATAGCGTATGGATCAAATTGCTGGCAAGGGTTCGGGTTTCTCTTGTCCTGCGCCAAACCCCAATGCCCCGCTAGAATAGGTGGTGCCGAAATTCTGAACCAACTGATGAACTTGGCTTAAGGCCGAACGGAAGTCCTGTTCATGGAGCGTTGATAAGGGATGGAGGAACGTGGCAAAAACAATTCCATTACTGACTGCATATCGACCATCCAACGCTGTGTGGAAGTTCGCTAGCAACATATTGTCCCGTTGTTCAGAGGTGAGGTCCGTTGCTTTTTGGATCGGGGCAATAATGCGCATCCGATCATGCTGAGCACTCGTCAGAATGAGCATGGTCCGTCCTTCATACTTAAAGGAGATTTGCCCTGCTTCAACTTGGACATCAGTGGCTTCTTCACGCAAGATTGCAGCCAGTTGGTCCATCGTTGTAGAGGCTGCTTGGGGACGTTCTGGTGAGTCGGGGTCAGACACTCGTTGCGCTTGGATGGCATTGATCTGAGTCTGGGGGGAGAAATTTGTCTGAATGCTCGTCCCAGCAAAGGCGGCAGCAGCGCCCGCCAACAAAACCAACAAGGATAACTTTTTCATGGCAACACCCTGACCCGCTAACTTCCCTAGGATAAGCCTCTAAGGTGAGAAATCCCTGAATCAAGGCGATTCATCCTACCCAACCCCATGGGTTCCGCTTCCCACTGGGTCGTCACCCTCCTGGAAGACTTACCGTCATATCGCTCAAGATATGAAAACGACTGTCAACGTGTATCTAACCATTGTTACTGTTGCTAGCCCCCGCTCACAGGTGGAATTAACACCACTTCATCCCCCTGCTGTAAGGGTGTATCCCCTGGGACAAAATTCAGATTGACGCCAAAATTCGTCACTGTTCTTAGGGGTTCCAGCGCTGGGTATTGGGCCCAGAAATATTCCCCCACTTGCTGTACGGTAGACCCAGCAGGCAGCTTCAGTTCAATCTCCGGTGAACCTATCACTTCTTGATAGGCCGCAAACAGTTTGACTGTAATGGTGATGGCAGAACCAGGCATTTTTCAGCTAGGCATGCATACCGCATTCTGTGCGGGCCATTCCTCGCCACCGCCCGGCTCGTTCTTCTTCTCCATGATTCGTCGTGGTGGTAATGGGTTCGTCCCCAATGCTGGCATACCCTTGGTCATAGAGTGGGTTATACAACACTTGATTCCCAACCAGATAGTTCCAAACCTCTTTATAGGTCCAGTTTGCCAATGGATTGATTTTTAAGCGTCCCTGACGGTCACCTTCAAAGATAGGCATCTTAGCGCGGGTTGAAGACTGATCTCGTCGCCGTCCTGTGATCCATGAAGATACGTTGAGCATTTGTAGCCCTCGCTGCAGGGGTTCAACTTTGGTGAGTTGGTGAAATTGTTCTATGTCTTTTTGCCAAAGCTGTTCGCCATATTTTTCTGCAAAGGCAGCTCGGGACTCCACCCCTTGGGGACGAAAGACGTGTAGATCTAAACCATAATGCGCTTTGGCATTCTCAGCCAGTTGCAGGGTTTCTGGAAAATGGTGGAGCGTATCCAGAAATAGAACTGGGATCCCTGGATCAGGATTGAGGTCTCGATACAACAGATCTAGGATCACCATCCCACTGGCCCCAAACGCAGTACTCTGGATCAAGCCGGTTGGAATAGTCTCCAAACACCAAGTCAAGATACTTTTGGGATGGGCGGCGTCAAACTTTAGATTTAGATGCTCCAAATCTAAAGTTTGCTGTTGTCCAGGGGTTACGATGCATGGATCCATAATACCAATGCCAACCTTTCGCCTATTGGGTATGAGTATTGTACCTGTTTATTTTCCTAATCCCCACCGGAGAACCGTAGTATAAGTTCGGCTCTCCAGAGTAGGGATTAGCTTAGAGGGTCAGCGAATCCTAATGGTGTAGTTAATTTGACAGATCAGATCTTTGAATTGTGGATAACGATCTGGATGCTCCACCCCAAACCTCTGGGCAGTCAGCAGGAGGGTAGATTCCCCATCAATGCTGATCGGCTTCAGCACCTCATCCATTGGATTAGTGGGCACTAACCAATTTCAACTGATGGATCCTAAACACGCTCTTAACCAAACCGCAGGTACCACTTGCTATGCTGAACTTCTGGGGTTTCGCCATAACTACTGACTGAGATTGATCGCAGTTTATGGGTTAGGGTCTGAGCATGCGCTTCAAGCTTGGAGATGATCGGTAGATTCTGCTTGAGGAAGGGTTGCATCATGGGCCAATCTAGGTAGACGAAGCCTTGATTGGGTTGATCGAAGGGTGCGATCGCATCCTGAAACGATCGCTGATTGCTCAAAGCCCCATTGCCAGCTTCCAGGGCTAATCCTAACGCTTCTGGAGAACTGGCCAAGACCTTTTGATCGTCAATATTGGCATAGGCACCTGTCACCTCTGTCTTAAAGGTGAGATTGCTGCCTCGCGTATTGTCTATTTCTTGAGAGACTAATCGAGTCCAAGCATAGACTTTCCGGCCTGCCAGTTCGAAGGGGCTAGTCCCTAAATCCTGCTGGGTTGCTAGATCATTCAAATAACGAGTCAATTGCTGAGAATGGTCGCTATTGGTTTGCTCATAGGCAAATAGCCAATCTGCTTTTGCATCGGGCTGTGCTGATAAGACTGGAGAAAGGGACTCTGGCAACAGCGCCCAAGCATAGTTTCCATCAATCAATGGAAAAATCTGACTCGTTAAACTCAAGCCTCGCGTCTGCCCCCACGCTCCAAGGGTTGTATTCACCCAGGCTTTAAGGGCCGGATACCCCTGCAAGTCTTGGTCAATTTGTGACCATAGGGCGCCAAGGTCCATGCCAGACACCACCAATGGACTATTACCTGGGAAATAACTTAAGGCAGTCGTTGGTTCTAGGGGTTTGGTGTGGACGGTTGGGACCTGACGGTCTGAGTTTGCGATTAAGGCGGTTTCGACCCACACCCCTTGCCGAGACTCCCCAAAGGTGACGCCTAATCCTTTATAGGTTGCCGATGCTCCTGCAGGTTTTCCTGACAGAGCTGGAATCAGCTTCTCTAAGTTGAGGTAGGCAATGCTGGTCGATTGGGTTGGGTTCAGGGTTGCGATCGCGGTTTTGTAATCAGCATGCTTGGCCAGTTGGGATCCAGGTTTGTTGAACGTGCTCAAGGCCTGTTCCAAAACCTGATGGTGGTTGGTCACCAAGACGAAGCGATCGTCTACTTTGGCCGTCGATAAGGCCTGAATGGGCTGCCATGGGTGGGGTAATGGCGGTATGTCGGCTCCGGCGAACTGAGGGGAAACCTGGGCAGAGATAATATCTATCCCATCGTAACGCTCAAAATTAATCGATTGCCCCGCCTCTGCTTGCAGCTGCCAAAACTTCTCTAAGAAAGTGTTTGCATCTCGGCTATTGCGAGCTTTTAGAACCAGTAGGTAGCCCGGCCCTTGGCCGGGGCCTAACTCTGTCAGGGCAAAGGTCAACTCATCCCCTGCCCAGGGCCGAATATCTTGACGATAATCAATCCCTGCGGTGGCGAGGAGAGCCGCAGGCAAATCGGTGTACTGAAATGAGTGACCTGCAGCTTCATCCCCCAAAGACTTCAGTGGGCCGGAGTGCCCCACCAGTGAAACCATCAGGGGAGCCGCATCTGGAATGAAGCGTGCAGCTGCAGGCCCTAATTCTGGTTCCAGTGGAGACGTCCCGGCGGAAGAGTCCGTATCGAGCGCCCAGACTGTTCCGCTACAGAGCAGTAGGGCAAGAACACTGGCTAGTAACTGGAGAAAAACAGAACGAAGTTTGACCATAAATTGCGAAAGTCAGGCTTATTGCGACCGCCTATGCAAGGGAGAGATAAAATCTTCGGTCGTTTAACAACCGTATCCGCCCCTATTATTTCAGCAAACTGCACCGGAGCAAGTTAAGCAATCTAAAATCTCCCGGTTCCCCGATTGCTATCCGTTCCTGAACCTTTGGGCCGACACCATCCCTCACGCCAACTCGCCGATATCATCTTTGGATCAGCGTCTACCCAACAGAACGCTGAAACAGCGTATCGAGGTACACTCGCGCAGCCCGGCGATCGCCTTCGCCATTTTGCAGCAAGAACAAGGATAAGGCTGCAGAGAAGACTCGATCCTGGTCCCAGTCAGGATGAGACTCCAAATAGCCCTTGAGGGTCTGATGCAGCTCTTCAGGAATCTCAGCAAGAATACTTATTGTCGCGTTCATAGTGATTAATTGTGACAGTATGTTGAGGCCCGTTATTTGAATGCATAAGATCTGCCTGCCCAACAGTCCGAGCACGCCAATAACCTAAGCGGACTTATTTTGCGCTATGTGGGGGTGGGGTTGTCAATGGTTAGCCCGTCACTAAATTATTAAGAAAAAATGAACTCGTTCACGAAAAATCAGGGGTTTTAGCCCTTTATCTTTACATAGATTCATATAAATCTGGGGAAATCTCTGTTTGCAGCCAAATTCCCCAGATCGATGTGAGGCCGTCTAGATCCATCCTTTCCCTGTGGAAAACCCCCGGAAACCTGTGGAAAACTCTAGAAAGACTTGTGGAAACTTTGGGGATAACCTGGGGAAATATATTTATTTGCAAAAATTTTAATTCTTGAGGGTTAAGTCACCATTTGATTATTTTTGAGCCAACATCTCCCAGGTCTGCTCTCGACAATCGAGCAGCCGTCCAGAATATGACTGACCCTGACCCCCTTCCCCTCAAAATACTTCTGAGACGCCACAGAATCCTCAAGCCAGGATGGGATAATGCTATCCATAAAACAATGATGTTCTTCTCTCAATCCTTCGATTGAGGGGATTCCAATATAGACCCCCCATGCCTACTCCGAACCGTCCCCAAAACTATCAGCATCTTGTCTTACCCGGCATCATTACCTGCGGCTTACTTTGGGCATTCAGCCTTCTCGGGTTTGGCCTTTGGCAACAGTTACAGCAAACTCAACCTTCACCCGTCTCAACGGAGGAGAGGCCGTCTGAATATTCCACCTTTCGTCAAGTGGACAATGTTCCTTCAGGCCGTTTCAAGTACGGTGGTAGTCCCGACTGGTCGCCGATTCGCTTGGTGGTTGACTCAACCATTCAATCGGAAAGACGGGAATATCAGCTCAGTTATATCCAACCCAAGGAAACCCAGGCGAATACCACTACTGCGATCGCACTTTTGATCCAAGGAAAATTGGATTTTGTTCAGTCCGATCGGGCCCTTAAATCCTCAGAACTCACCCAAGCTCAACAGCAAGGATTAACGCTGAAACAAACATCTGTGGCGACGGATGGTATTGCCATCGCGGTTCATCCCAGCCTACCGATTCAGGGATTAACCCTACAGCAAATAGCTGACATTTACACTGGATCGATTACAAACTGGACGCAAGTCGGGGGACCCAATCTTGAAATAAAGCCCTTCGCCCTCTCATTTGAATCTGAGGGCATGCTTGACCTATTTCTCAAACAGGTGATGCAGGGAAAATCCTTTAGCCAACAGCTAGATTATTTCCCCAATATGACAACCGCGCTCCGGAAATTAGCGGATAGTCCGGGTGGCATTTTCTTTGGGTCCGCAGCAGAGATTGTTCCCCAATGTACGGTCAAACCGCTTCCGGTTGGTCCAACGTCACGGCGGATCGCCCCCTATCAATCTCCTTATATCGAACCGAGTGACTGTCCTAACCCGCGCAATCAAATCAACACTCAGGCCATTCTGAACCAAGAATATCCCTTAACCCACCCCCTCTACGTCATCTATGCCAGCAACCGGGACAATACCCAAGCCGGAGAAGCCTATACCCAACTATTGCTCAGCAGCCAGGGCCAGGACTTATTGAGTAAAGCGGGATTTGTGAAAATTGCTCCATCGTCCCCCATTCAGTAGCCTTAAATCTTGGTGCTGCGTTGATGGCGAACGGTTCGAATGGTAATAATCGCAAACGTAATCATCGTGAGTGGGGCGATAAATGTACTCACAATGGTTGTAAGCACCGTTATCCCTTCATGATGCATGGTATTTAGCACTAAGTAACTGTTATAGGCCATGTAATAGATCAAAAAGAGAATGCCTTCCCACCGGGTAATCACATTGCCAGTGGCAAAGATGGGAAGACAAGCTACTGCTGCCGCAATCATAATCGGGATATCAAAAGAACGAGCCGCATTGGTCACCGTAATGCCTTCGGGAGCCAGCATACTGGCCAGTCCCAGGGCCGTCAAAATATTGAAGATATTGCTGCCGATCACATTGCCCACCGCAATATCACGCTCCCCCCTGAAACTAGCCACAATAGATGTGGCTAATTCAGGCAAGGACGTCCCAATAGAAATAATGGTCAAACCAATAACGAGTTCAGAAATCCCTAACTTCTGGGCAATGGACACAGACCCATTCACTAACCAATGGGAGCCTGACACCAATAAAATAGCGCCAACAACGATATAGCCTAAGTTAGCAGCCAAGCTGGGTCCAGACAGCTTTAAGGGTTTCCCATACTCACTGGCATATTCAGCTTGGACCTCTTCGTTATGTTCCTGTCGACCTTGATAGATTAAGAAGAGCGTATAAATAATGCCGCCCAGGAATAAGATCACCCCATCTGAACGACCTAATACTCCATCCCAACTAAATAGCAACATTAGGGCTGATACCCCAATCATAATGGGCACATCTAGGCGCACTAGTTGTTGAGCAACTAGCAGCGGCGTAATCAAGGAAGACAACCCCAGAATCAATAAAATATTAAAAATATTACTGCCAATCACGTTGCCCAAGGAAATATCACCCTGACCAATCAGGCTAGATTTGACACTGACAGCCATTTCGGGGGCGCTGGTACCATAGGCCACAATCGTCAATCCAATAATCAATGGGGAGAGGCCAACCATCGTTGCCAAGCGAGAGGCCCCACGCACTAACGCTTCTGCACCAAAAACTAACAGCACTAAACCGCCAACAATAGCAGCGATAGCCGTTACGATCATGGTTGTTTCCTAGATAAGATTGCCAAGTTGCATACATAGGGGCGATTGTAGCTAAATCATGAAGCTGCAAGAGGGCTTTAGACCATCTTGTTTACCTGGATTACCTGTTCCGGTACATATGAAGCCCAGACCAGTGAGGCGACCCAATGCCATCCCTAATATCATAAATAAAGCCTTTTACATGATGCCTTAAATGTATCCATTGACCAAAAAGTCTGTTGTCTCCCCAGAAACACCAGCTATATCGGCGATTTAAGCCTCTGATTTCCTGCGACATCCCTCCCAAAACCCCCCTACTCTTCGATCAAATCTGGTTCAGGATTCTGTTGTAGAACTAAGTTTTGAAATGCAGTTAATGCTTGATAGTATCGTTCTCCCGCGATTTGGGGAACATTGTTGTGGCCTGCGCTGGGCACCCATAGCATCTGCTTGGGAGCTGAGGCAGCGGCGTAGAGTTGGCGACCCTGTGCGATCGGAATCACTGAATCGGCTTCACCATGGATCACCAAAATGGGTACGTGGATCTGCGGAAGTCTTTGTAGGTTCGTGAATTTATCGAAGGGCAAAATTGGGATAGGCACTACCACCCGAAAGGTTGAGGTAAAGGTACTTTCCAGAATGACCCCCGCTACTGGGTACTGGGTTGCCAAATAAACCGCCGATCCTCCCCCCAAAGAACGCCCTTGGACAAGAAGACGGTTGGGGTTTACACCAAGGGTTTGGGTCAAGTACAGATATACTTGCTTAACATCCTCATAGGCATTCTGTTCACTGGGTTGACCATCGCTCGTCCCATAGCCCCGATAATCATAGGCAAACACGCTGAAGCCGGACTGTTGGAGTTGCTCTAAGCGGGGGCGAATGTCCCCCAAATCTTCGGCATTGCCGTGGATATAGAGCAATGTAAACATTGCGTTGGGATTGGGCAAATACAGCGCCGAGATCTGTTCCTTCGCCGTGACAGGCAGCTTTATCACCTCATCTGTATCTGGGTAACTACTAGGTTGAGGCAGAAAAATCATGCTATCGGCTTTGAAAAAGATATAAAGCGCGAAGCCAACGTAGATCAAAAACGGGGTAAGAAGCAGTCTGAGCCCACTAAATAAGCCGATCAAGATGGTTTGATAGTTAAGGTTCACAACCGTTGTGGGATGGAGTGCTTAGGGGTGAATGGGACGGCCATTTCTAGTCTATGCAATTACGCTATGGTTGAGATATCAGCAATGCTTGTAGGTTTATGAAACTCAGTCGCGAAGAAATCATCAGCCGCTATGCAGCTGGGGAGCGTCGATTTGCTGGGGTGGATTTAACCGCCCTAGATCTTCATCAACTTGAATTGAGCCAGATAGATTTAAGCGGAGCCGAGCTGTGTCGCTGCAACCTCAGTGATGCCGATCTCAGTCAAGCCGATTTAAGTGGGGCTGATCTCAGCGAGGCTAACTTGACCCAAATTGATTTGCATAAGGCAGATTTAAGCGGGGTCGACCTCAGTGTTGCTAACCTGACGGGAGCCAATCTCGAAGAGGCGGATCTGAGTGGCGTAGATCTGAGTCAAGCCAATTTGACGGGAGCCAATCTCCAAAATGCAGACCTCAGTGGGGTTGATCTGAGCGAGGCTAACTTACAAGAGGCCAATTTGCGCGGCGCGGATATCAGTGGCGCTGATGTGAGTAACAGTCGCTATTGTCAAACTACTTTCCCCAGTGGCAAGATTCGGAACGATCATTGTGAGTAGAAATCGGCTGCTTACTGTCGCATCAAACCATTTTTGCTGAATTGGCCGTAAAAATATCTAGATAAGAGGAAAAATAATCTCTCTCAAAAAAGAAGTTCGATAGTTTTACTGATGTCATTTGGGCTGGAATTAGAAGAGCATTGAAACGTTGCGACCCCATGATCCGTGCCCACAGACCTCAACGATCCGCAAAGAAAAATTAGGCATCTTCTAATCCTTGAGGATTCGGATGGCTTTCGCTTGGTTCCATTGGAAGAGTCTTCCTATTTCTTAGGGAGAGATGTGACGAACGCGATTGTGGTTCGATCCAAGGGGATTTCTCGCCAGCATGCGCTTTTTTTACGGGTCACGAATGCGGATCCCAATAGTTATGGCTTTATGCTGATTGACGGCAACTTGCAGGGAGAACCCAGTACCAATGGCACCGCGATCAATGGCGAAAAATGCACTTCAGCGAAACTGAATCATGGAGATAGAATCGTTTTTGGTCGGCAAATCACAGCAAAATATCTAGTTCTTGGGGCTCTGAGCGATCTAGAATTTGCCGATTTTTGCAAAAACTTTGATTTTGAGGAAGCCGTCACCCGAGATATTAATCCTCGAGAAACCTTTGTTCATGAATCCGATGAAGCCCCCAGCTTTGGAGCAGCGTCTTTGGTCCGATTGGCTTCATTTCCCGAGATTCTGCCCAGCCCCATGTTTGAGGTCAACCTTAAAGGTGATCTGACTTATATCAACCCGGCTGCTCACAATGCGTTCCCTGATCTACAGATCGTGGGAGTGGAGCATCCAACCGTAGCGGGGCTGATTTCCCTCACGCAAACCTCGAGACAAAAAATTCTGAGCCGAGAAGTGACGGTTGGTCCCCAAGTTTACGAGCAGTCGATTCACTTTATTTCCGAGAATGGCTTGATTCGTTGTTGTTTAGCTGATATCACGGAACGGAAAAAAGTCGAAGCTGAATTGTTTAAGCGCGATCGCTTATTGCAGAGTGTGGCAGAAGCCACCACCCATCTGCTGGCTAATGTGAGTCATGAGGAAGCAATTGAAGCGGCTTTGGCCCGATTTGGGATTACGGCTGGCGTCGATCGCATCTGTATTAGTGAAAATCATATTCATGCGGATACCCATCGACTAGCCACGACCATTCGCTATGAATGGACTGGGGTAGGGGTGACATCCATTCGCACGTTCTCCCATCGCCAGAACCAGCTCTATAGCAGCCCTCATCTTCAGCGTTGGTGTACCACCCTTGCCGGTGGTGCAGCCATCAGGGGTATTGTGCAGGATTTTCCTATGGCAGAGCAAACGGTCCTGTCCCAAGAGCAAGTTCAGTCTGTTTTGGCCGTACCCATTAACGTTAAAGATAACTTTTGGGGGTTTATCGAACTCCATGACTGCCGCGATCATTATCAATGGTCGGATCAAGAAGAAGCCATTCTCAGAACCATGGCTGCCAGTGTAAGTGCAGCTTTAGAACGTCAAGATAAAGATGAAATTATTCATCAGCAAGCTTTTCACGATGCCTTAACCGGGTTGCCAAACCGTGTTTTGTTTGCGGAACGGTTGGATCAAGCCTTGACCGATGCCCGTCGTAATCAGCATCACTTGGCGGTCATGTTTATGGATTTAGACAAGTTCAAAACCATTAATGATACGCTTGGGCATTCTGTCGGGGACGAGTTGTTGAAAGAAGTCGCCCAACGGCTGCAGAACTGCCTACGGGGTGGGGATACGGTAGCACGATGGGGCGGTGATGAATTTACGCTGCTGCTGTCGACGATTCGAAGTATTGAAGACGCAACACGGACGGCCCAGCGGATCTTGGATGCCTTCAAAGCGGTGGTCAAAATTGATCACCATGAAATCTATGTCAATGCTAGTATTGGCATCGCTTGTTTCCCAAATGATGGCGAGGAGGCAGAAGTTCTGCTCCAGAACGCGGATGTGGCGCTGTACCAATGTAAAGAGCAGGGTCGAGGTATTTATCGCGTTTACGATGCCAATATGAATTCCAAGGCGACAGAATTATTTGCTCTTCAGAACAATATCCGCCATGCATTGGAACGCAACGAATTTTTATTGCACTACCAACCCCAAATCAACCTGGAATCTGGCAAAATTACTGGGTTTGAGGCTTTGATTCGATGGCAGCATCCTGAACAAGGCTTAGTCTCACCAGCCACTTTTATTCCCTTAGCTGAAGAGTCCGACCTAATTATCAAAATTGGTAAGTGGGTTCTAGAAAGGGCTTGTCAACAAGCAGTTGAGTGGCAGCGCATCACCGGTCATCCCCTTTCAATTTCCGTGAATTTATCGGCACGGCAATTTTACGACCCCACGTTGGTAGAAACGATTTCTCAAGTTCTTTGGCAAACCCAGCTAGACCCCAAATCCTTAGAACTGGAAATTACTGAAACGATTGCTATTAAGAATATTTCGCTGGCTCAAGAAGTGCTCAAACAGCTCCAGAGTATGGGCATTCAAATTGCGATGGATGACTTTGGGACAGGATTCTCCTCTCTCAACTACTTGACCCAACTCCCCTTAGATACGCTTAAGATTGATCAATCTTTTATCAAACGCCTGACTGCGAAGGCCAAGGAGTTGGAGGTGATCAATGCTGTGCTGTCCTTGGGGCGAGGGTTGCATCTTAAGGTGGTTGCGGAAGGGGTAGATACGCCAGAACAATTAGAGTTATTGAAGGCTTTGCGGTGTGAAACGGTACAAGGTTTCTTAATCAGTCCGCCACTCCCAAGCATTGAAGCGACCGCGAAACTGCAGTCCAATTGGTTGCAACATCAAGAGCTGCATAATATTAAACAAACACTACCTCAACCAGCTTATGTGTTGGCGAACTAATGGGCGTCCAATACAGCACTAGTGGGTAAAAGCTCGACTTGCCGCACCTTAACCCAAAAATGGAGATCCTAGAAACAGAGCGACTACTGCTGAGACAATTTTGTGTAGCAGATATAGATGCCTATGCGGCAATGCTGGCAGATCCTAAGGTCGTCGCTTATGTTGGCTCTGGTGAAACACTATCTCGGGCCCAAGCTTGGAAAAATATGGCCATGGTAATGGGACATTGGACCTTGCGGGGGTATGGATTATGGGCTGTGGAGGAAAAAAAGACACAAACCCTAATTGGTCGGGTCGGTCTCTACTATCCCGAAGGATGGCCGGGATTAGAAGTGGGCTGGATGCTGGCGCGATCGCACTGGGGATACGGCTATGCCCTAGAAAGCGCCAAGGCAGCAGTAGAGGTGGCCTTCAACCAATTACAGTGTCCCAAATTGATTAGCTTGATTCATCCTGAGAATGTGCGATCTCAGCGGGTTGCCCAACGCCTTGGGAGTCAAAAGGCCGCTGCACTCACTCTCAATGGCGTCCCCATCTGGCAATACGAGCTGTACCCATCCAGGGTCGACCACTCTGAAGACCGCCATTGATCATTACAATGGGGACAATATCACTGCATCGTCTATGGGTGATTCTGTTCCAGCAACTTCTTCAGACCGCCTGCCCGATTGGGTCCGGTTGCAGCAAGCCCTCTCCGTAGAAGCGGATCGCGGCTTTTGTAACTTAGAAGGAAAACAGTTTCGGTTTAGCCAGTTTCTCCAGCAGAGTTTAGCCAGCACCATTCCCCAGCATTCCGAATCTGCCGTGCAAGAGCGTTGGCAGACCATGGCCCAGAAGTTTGGCGGCTATGCGGAACTGACCCTCAACCAGCGCCAACATTTGGTTGCGGAAACTCGACGCCTTCTCTATGCCACCCAGAAGGATTACCGTCAGGCGACCGATCCGCCTCCCAAACCTCGCAAGCCTGCCACTCAAAAGCTGACAGCTACACCCCAAAAACTATCGCTAGATCTGCCCATTTTGTCCTTGTCTGGGATTGGACCTAAAAGCGCTCAGAAGCTTGAGAAACTGGGGCTCTATAGCGTGCGCGATTTGCTGTTTTACTATCCTCGTGACCATATTGACTATGCCCGCCAAGTCTCGATTCGAGATCTGGAAGAAGGGGCAACGGTCACCCTGGTGGCAACGGTAAGGCGAGTGAACTGCTTTAGCAGCCCCCGCAATCCCAAACTAACCATTTTTGAGCTGGTGGTGAAGGATGCTACAGGCCAAGTTAAGCTGAGCCGCTTCTATGCAGGCAATCGTTTTCGTAGTCGCGGGTGGCAAGAACAACAGAAACGTCTCTATCCCCCTGGAGCCGTTGTGGCAGCCTCTGGTTTGGTCAAGAGCAGCAAATATGGCATTACCTTAGATAATCCTGACCTAGAGGTGCTCAACCATTCTGGGGACAAAATTGAGTCGATGGTGATTGGGCGCGTGGTCCCCATTTATGCTCTAACAGAAGGCGTAACCCCGGACCTGGTGCGGCGGGCAGTGGTGGCAGCCTTACCCGCCGCTAAAAGCCTTCGCGATCCATTACCTGAAGCTTTGCGGCAGCAGCATAATTTGACGGATTTGCCGAGTGCGATCGCAGATGTGCATTTCCCCCCCGATAGTGATGCTTTGGATCGGGCCCGTCGCCGTCTGATCTTCGATGAATTTTTCTATCTCCAACTCGGGATGCTGGTCAGACGCCAACAGCAGCGCCAGACTCAAGAAAGTGTTCCCCTAAGCGTCCACGGGGAATTGCTAGAGCGCTTTTATAAGGTGCTGCCCTTTACCCTGACAGGAGCCCAACAGCGAGTCGTTCAGGATATTCTGGCAGACCTACAATCCACTCAACCGATGAACCGTCTGGTACAGGGGGATGTGGGGTCCGGTAAAACCGTTGTGGCGGTGATTGCCTTATTGTCGGCGATTCAATCTGGGTATCAAACGGCTCTGATGGCTCCTACGGAAGTTCTGGCTGAGCAGCATTATCACAAACTCGTGGAATGGTTTAATCAGCTTCATTTGCCCGTCGAGTTATTGACCGGGTCCACCAAAGCTGCCAAACGCAGACAAATTGCTGAACAGCTCAAAACGGGTGAACTGCCTCTGCTGGTCGGTACCCATGCCTTAATTCAAGACAATGTGGAATTTGACCGTTTGGGTTTGGCCGTGATTGACGAACAACATCGGTTTGGGGTTCAGCAGCGAGCCATGCTGCAGCAAAAAGGTCAGCATCCCCATGTACTCACCATGACGGCTACCCCGATCCCTCGGACGCTGGCCTTGACCCTACATGGAGACTTGGATGTCAGCCAGATTGATGAGCTGCCACCGGGGCGGCAGGCGATTCAAACCACGATGTTGACGACCCGAGATCGCACCCATGCCTATGACCTGATGCGACGGGAAATTGCCCAAGGACGGCAGATTTATATCGTCCTGCCCCTGGTGGAGGAGTCCGAGAAACTGGATTTGCGATCGGCGGTGCAAGAACACGAACGGCTTCAAAACACCATTTTCCCAAACTTCCAGGTGGGGTTGCTCCATGGACGACTGACCTCTGCGGAAAAAGACGAGGTGATTTCCCAGTTTCGCGAACATACGTTGCATATTTTAGTGTCGACCACCGTCGTGGAAGTGGGGGTTGATATTCCCAACGCCACGGTAATGCTGATTGAACATGCCGATCGATTTGGACTGTCCCAACTCCATCAACTCCGAGGTCGGGTGGGTCGGGGGGCCTATCAATCCTATTGCCTGCTTATGAATAGCTCAAAAACGGAAACAGCCCGTCAGCGGTTGGCGGTCCTGGAACAGTCCCAAGATGGCTTTTTTATTGCTGAAATGGATCTGCGCTTTCGAGGGCCTGGGGAAGTTTTAGGAACCCGCCAATCTGGGCTGCCAGACCTCGCCCTCGCCAGTCTGGTAGACGATCAAGAATCCCTCGAATTAGCACGGCAAGCGGCTGAAAAAGTCTTGGCAAAAGACAGTACCCTAGCGGCTTGGCCCCTGATGCAGACTGAATTAAATCTTCGCTACCAAAAACTGATGGGGGGAGCAATTTTTACATAGATTTGCAACGATGCAGTTTAATGGTTATGATAAGTAATTATCATGTGTGTGCTCCGGGGATCAGCGACTTTAGACTCCGTAATTGTCGTCTCCGGGGCAATTTTTATGTTTAAATCAGCCAGTCTAGCTTTTGGCCTCTTCGTTCACTGGCTGTTTTGGTTGCGTGACGCTAAATTCTTTCTGTTGCTTATTCAGTAAAGCTTTAGCGAAGAGCCTGATAGGAAAATTGTTGGTTAAAAAATTAAATTTCAACCCTTTTAAACCTTTTGAGTACAACGCCAGTCTAAGCAGTAGCGTTACACAATTGACTTATGACTAAAAAATCACTGGTTTTAGCTACTGTTCTATTACTGGGTTCGGCTGGAATAGCGATCCCAGCTAATGCCAAACCCATTATTCGTAAAGGCCCCAAAAGAACCTTAATTCATAGCCCCAAGCGAACTTACTATAGCGGTCCCAAGCGAACATTTTATAGTGGTCCCAAGCGGACGTTTTATGATGGCCCCAAGCGCACCGTTTTTAACGGTCCTAAGGTAACCGTCGTGAAGGGTCCCAACAAAACGATTGTTAAACCCCATCGTTAATGACCTCCTTGAGTTTGGATCACTCTATTCCCTAACCCACCAAAGCTTGGCCAAGCGTTTAGGTTTCCCATCTACCCTGCTTCGTTAGGAATATCCCGTTGATCCAAATCCCCCTGCCCCTCTTTGGGTGGCACTTAATTCAGACACTTCTTCAATCTCGGCTCGTAAAATGGGTGCAATTACCATCAATACCTTCGCCAACCAAGGATAAGCCCCCTAGGTATTAGTCAAGAGGGCTTTAGTAGGACACTTGGAATTACTCCTAATCCAGTATCGCTAAAG
>NZ_JANQOP010000158.1 GCF_028285745.1 Acaryochloris sp. IP29b_bin.137
ACCGGGAGGCATTTTCGTAACCAGCACCGTCTGCATCGGAGACACCATGGGCTGGTTTAAGCTGATCGCGCCCATTGGCCGATTCCTCGGGTTTTTCCCGTTCGTTGCGGTCTTAACCACCCAAGAGTTAGCCGACAGCTTAACCCAAGCCGGATTTGAGCTGGACTACCAGTGGCAACCGAGCAAGGGTAAAGCAGTGTTCATTGTCGCCCAAAAGCCTGCATAAACGACCATGAAGATGACACTGGATCACGTCTTTATATTGGTGGAGCCGGAAGCTAAGGTGGCTGATCTGCTGCTTGAACACGGCTTTCGAGAAGGACCGAGAAACACTCATCCAGGGCAGGGGACTGCCAACCGTCGGTTTTACTTTACCAATGGCATGCTGGAGTTTCTCTGGGTGCAGGATGCCAATGAAGCCAGAAATGGACCAGGTCAAAGCCTGCACTTCTCTGAGCGAGCTGAAGATCCCGCCGCCTCGCCATTTGGCATCATTTTTGTCTCCCGCCAAGACAATGCCAATCCCGAGATGCCCTTCCCTGGCTGGCATTATCAACCTGACTACTTTCCACCCCCGAAAGGGTTTCATGTAGGTGCCAATTCCGAGAACTTGCTGGAACCGCTCTGCTTTTATGTCCCATTCCAGGATCCGGGCGTACCCCGACCGCAACCTGAACGTAATTCCCAGAGGATTACGGAGGTGGCCATTTCTACCCCATCAACGGATACTCACGGGACGTTGGCGTTGGCGTCAGGGTGCGATCGCCTATCCATCCAATCAGCGAGTGAACATCGGATGGAAATCATGTTGGATCATCGTGCCCTAGGGCACACCCAAGATTTTCGACCTGCAATGCCACTCATTTTGCACTGGTAGCGCAGCGCTCGCCTAAATTCAGCGCTTACTCTGGCATAGTGCGATCGTTCAGAGCCGTAATCTTAGCTCGCCACGGCTTTCCATCTATTGAATTGAATCAACAAAGTGTATTGCCCTCTGCAACAGGAGGGTCGATTTAGCCATACCCTTAACAACAACAATCCCCACAATAGACCGCTGGAGAACAGCCCCTAGCATCGACACCCTGCGCTCGATCTACGATTCATCAGCCGATCAATGGCAAGATAACCTAGTCCGTTTGGGGCAGCTTCATGACTATCAGCTTCTGTTTGAAAGCCCGTCGGTGCGCAACCGCTTACGTCATCTTGACCCGACATCTCACATCCTCGACTGTGCTGTACTTTAAAGCGTAAATTGAGTCTTGTCCTCTTTTGGTGATCCAGAAAAATGTGTTGTAATTCTGCTCACAGATAAACACTAAACAAGGCTGAACCCCTTGATCTACCGTTATGATTCTCAGTCAAATTGGTAAGTTATGAGGCTCTAAATTGTATTTCTTACTCTGATCACCAAAAGAGGACAAGAGCCCGCTAAACGCACAGCTTTAAAGATCTATGCCTTACCCACAAGTCTTGAAAGTCTGCCTGTCAAGTGCTGTCAATCATGAGCCAGTCTCCAAGTATCTGCGATGTCATGGAGCCTCGTGA
>NZ_JANQOP010000166.1 GCF_028285745.1 Acaryochloris sp. IP29b_bin.137
CTAGAGTGCCCAATGACTCTACAGTGAAAGGAGATGTAGATTCTCAAAACCCTCAATAGGCTTGAATTCTAATAGACCCCAGAATCCGTTAGAACGAGGTCTGTAATTAGACCTGACGGACGACAAGAATTTTTATCTCCAGGCAAAATTAATGGAAATGATGGAGTCTTCCATATTACTGTTGATGAATCTAATACCATCATTCATCGAAGTTTTATACCTAAGAGTGATTGGACTCGGTATGGCAGTAAACATGGGTTACCAACATTCAGTGAAATTGAGCCATGAATTCAAACCTTAAATGGAAAATTGATAATCAAGATTACAATGAAACTATAGAATTATACTCTCCCAGTCGTAAAATTTTATTTAAAGGATATAGCGATGATCTGGTTACAAGTGTACGAGGAGAGATAGAGTTAAAGCTAAATTATGGTATTCCAAAACACATTTTTCATCATTCATTGAGAAAGATCGGAGATCATGTCATTCTTTTCCCAACTGTGGAATCTTATGAGCTTCAAAATTTTTTTGAGTTAAGGAATACTATAAATAATTTTTATTTATCCTTAGATTTTGTGAATTTATGGAGACAACTAAGATATGACCCTTCAGAACTAATGAATCTGCGTGGTTTAAATGATGATGATTGGACTTTATTTTGGTTCTTCCAGATTTTAGGAGGTCCTGAAACTCTATCGCTAGGTATATGGAAAGATTGGGTTATAGATAAAATCGTAGCTGAAGATCCTGAAGGTTATCCTTCAGTTCTTGATATTATTCGTTCCCCCTTGGAATTTCATAGTGAGCTAGTAAATATTAGTAGGTTAGTAAAACCAGTAAATGTCTATATTGCTCATAATAATTCAAGTATTTTTGAGTGGAAAGCTATAGATTCTTATGAAAGAAACTTACTATTACTCAATAATAAATGGGGAGTGAGAGTCAAGCCAAAAGCATTTACTTTGAATTAACTTTCTAGAGTGAGGTGGATTATGTTGTCGCATCAGTGATAGTCTTTATAGTTCAATACATAGACATCGCCATCTTTTAAACTCAAAAGTCAGTCTCCAGTTTCCGCTTACCCTCCCACTCAAATCTCTGTTGTCGACTCGGCTACTGGTAATGGATCGAGCAGACCGTAATTCCTAAATGACTGAGATGTGAGCACTGCTCGGGATTTAGGAGCGTGGTTGTCTTGATGAATATTGAGTATAGAAAAGGCCGGCAACTGCTCTCGCATGTCGTGATGAGATTGTATGTTCTCAACTTGAAGTCTGGTTCTTCTTGTCTGTCCATTCTTGAATCCACCGTCGAAACGCCTTTAGTGGAATGCCACTGACTTAAGGCCAATCACTCAGCCAGATTAGCTTTGAGGGCATTGTCAACTTAACTGATATGGCACCATACCCGAGACTATGCCATGCTTCTGACTTTTCCCGTTATCTCCTATAACCCTTCATTGTCAATACTTCCAGCGAATGAATCAAGACTTATTTTGAGTGTTTGTTCGCAATAGCAGAGAGCAAATGCATATGCTCTACGGGATAATGGGGGTTTCAAAAAGTATTGGCTAACTGTGAACTCGATTTAGGAGAATTTTTAGTCTAGATTGGCACCCTGCAGCCCCTACCAAATAAGCTTTTGAAGACTTACCGGGAAAAGTCAGTGCCATGCTTAGGGGATGAGCATTTCCTACATAAGACACCGCTTCCCTGCCGAGATCATCTCTTATTGCTGCAGCATAAACCTCCATCTTCCTAGTTTTTGTGATCGGTCGTTAAGTTGACAATGCCCCACTGAGTTAAAGCAAATTGAGTGAGTAGCCCATCATAAGACGAATGTAAGAGGACTAATTCAGTTGATACTGGCTACACTGACTTAGCTTTCGCGCAAAACAAAGCGAGCTTTCAGTTGCCGAGGCACAGAGACGCCAAAGTAAAACTCCTGATCATGGGGGTGATTGCCAAATTGAACCTCGACTTTGGCTAATAGGGTCGCCAATGTTAAACGCATAAAGAATTTGGCAAAGTCTTGGCCAATGCAAGCCCGCTCGCCCCGACCAAATGGGAAAAAGTAATCGCTGCCATAGTCATTTTCTACCAGGGTGTTGGCGTCCCATCGTTCTGGCTTAAAGGATTCTGACTCCTGCCAGTGGGGAGATAGCCGCTGTAGAAACCAGTTGGTAATGAAGATTTGGGTGTTGGCTGGGATCGCTTGACCATCGAGATGGATGGTGCGATCGCACACTGTATTCCGGGTGAAAAAAGGAACGGGCGGCCATAGCCGCAGAGACTCTCGCAACACCTGCTCAACGGCCACACAATTTTCCAGACGCTCCAGGGTTAAGGGGTCACGAAATAGTGCCTCCAAATCTTGCTGGAGAGCAGATAATTCCTGGGGGTGTTGAAACAGTAAATGCAGTGTCGAGGTAATCCCGCTTGGGGCTGAAACAGCTCCGCCAGGATAGACCCCTGCGCAGAAATTACGCATTTGCTCAGGTGTAAATGCAGAACCGCCTCGCGTTAAAACCCAATCTAGCAATGATCCACCTGAAGGTTTGGCTTGTGCCTTTTCAACCACTTCACCAAATAAGCTAAACCATTGGCGACTGACTTCTTTGTAGGGTTTGCCTTTGGGATTTTCAGGAATCATCCAGCTGGCAATGGAGGATCGATTCATGCGATCGGTTCCTGTTGTACAGAGGGTATTGAACTGTTCAAAGACTGGATCAGGGAACACTTGGCCCACCGTTGCCAATGAAAATCCATCGAATGCTAGCTTCTGAATCACATCATAAGCTGGGAGCATTTCGCCCTCCGACTGCTTGACCAACTCCTCTGCACGCGTTTCAACAAATGCTTGCAGGGGCTGAACTTGCGTTTCGAGCCATTCTCGAAAGTAGGTCATATTAAAGGGGTTATTTTTAACCAGATGCTGCCATTTGGGTCCGGCATCTTTCGCCACAAAGGGATGACTATCCGTCAGAATGGGGCGTAACGCTTTGCGGGGTAAATCCTTATAAAA
Organism: Acaryochloris sp. IP29b_bin.137; assembly: GCF_028285745.1. Classification (GTDB taxonomy): domain Bacteria; phylum Cyanobacteriota; class Cyanobacteriia; order Thermosynechococcales; family Thermosynechococcaceae; genus Acaryochloris. Next base: position 3,028 of record NZ_JANQOP010000166.1, read on the forward strand.
ATCGGCTTGGGACGCCCGATGCTTACTGGTGTTGGCACCTGTCTGTTGTTGGGTTGTGAGCAGTACTTGTTGCAGAAAATCGGGATCATTGAGGACCAAAGATGGCCGCCCAAAAATCCAAAATAAGGATAGGCCACCATACTGTTGCCCATACTCACCTAGGACCTGCCAAATCGGTTTCCCTTTCTGGAGTTCTAAGACATTACCAATAGGAAATATGGGTGCAGGGCCTGGGATATTTTGGAATGCGGGTTGGCTCAAGGTGAGTTGAAACAGCTTTTGCAGCATAGATTGCACGGCTGTCTCCACGATCTTTCGGGGCTTGGCCTCGATCCGTTTGAGAATAGTGTGAAGTCCTTCAGTCAACGATCCTGCTGATATTCCAGTCATTGCAATATTTCCTCTAATGCTGAACGGCTGTTTCGGTAAATTGAAGTACTCGATTCCCCTCCAAGTGCCAGAGCATGGGGACGAGAGGGAGGATTCAAGCGTTAAAAAAACTAGATATTGATGCTCTGGGGAATTTTGGAAGGCTGAAGATAACGGTAGGGGTAAGGTCGATGCTGATTCCGTTCCTCAATCGTGGCTTCAATGTCTAACAGGTTGGCTTGAAAGCGATGCAGGGGCGCTTGTAACTGCTCATCCGTAAACCACGTCTCTTCATACTGACCCAATTGTGTGTGGTAAACCTGACCTAGCAAATAGGTCAACTCCAGTTGGCTTAAGGCCTGATGCAACGGTGGCAGTTGGTCCAGATAATCTGCTTGGGACATTGCAGCGGATTGAGGTGCAGGCTGATAAGCTGCGAGGGGCATCCCAGGGGAGTAAACCATAATGTCACCCTGAGGGAAATTAACGGCAGCATGTTGGGCACTGGCGGTAAAAATGATTAGGGTAATGGCTTGGATAAGATAGGCTTGGGTTCGCAACTGTCCGTCTTCACCAAAATCATACACTCTACCCCCATCCGTGGCCTGCAGCTCTTGAGCCCACGCTTGGAGAGCCATATCGTTCTGGACTGAAGCATCAGTAGGATAGTACAGACTCAAATAGTCGGCAACCCAGGTTTCAATGGCTTGCCATACCAGCAGGGCATCGTCTCGATAAGGATTGACAGGGAGGGTGTCTGGATTATCAAGACCGTGTTGCTGCAGCTGTGTGGGCAACATCGCCTGATTAAAAGAATAGCTTTGTAAGCCAGTGACGGATAGTACTCTCGCACAATCAATCGTTGCAGCGAGAGTACTATCCACTCCCCCTTCCGGTGCCATCAACATACTTTGGGCCCCGTTGTTGATACTTAAGGTACCTTCAAAGTGAGGACGCAGCAGGATACTGACGGGGTGAGAGGGCAAGAGCTGTCGGTGAGTGGCAATCACAAAAGGGCTAATAAATAAGTGAGTTCTGGCCAAATGGGTCACTGCTTCGTGGTAGTTACTATCTGCAACTTGCACACAGGTTTTGGCCATATTCCAGGCATATTGTTGCTCCGTTTGCTCCTGGGTTGTGGGGGGTGTCAAAATGGGTGACTCAGGCCCAGGTGATTGGCTACATTGAATGGCAACCGGTTGTAGATTTCGGGATGGGGCATTAGGAGCAGGGACAGCAAACAATGCAATGGGAGCTGAGATATATTTCTGCTCGTCTGGATAGGTGCCGTTGATTGCCCCAGACAAAATTGCATAATCTACAATATATACCCGTCCTTCCGCTACGGCTGTTTCTAGAGAGTCACAGTCTCCCATGACAGCTTGGTAGTGGTCATTTGTGACAGGGAAATGAGGAAGAACGGAGTCCCCAGATAAATGACGCACTTGTTTCAACATGACAGGGTTAGGACCAGCTACTCGCAAATAAGCAAAAAACTCGTCTTCCTGGAAGTATTGGGCGCACTCTGGTAAAGGGATTTTAGTGAACTGTTGATTAAAGTCCTCTATTGAGGTGGGGCGGTCACTGCCACACTCATTAGAAAGATGTGATTTTAAGTTCAGGTGCAGTATCCGTAATAGATCATGCTCTAAATTTGACGTGAGACTTTTAATAAAACTTTCTGAATCAGAGAAGGATAACCTTAAGCCGTTAAAAAATGTTTTTGGAGCAGTTTTTAGCAAATGCCAGATCAAGCGCCACCGCACTTCAGGACGTTCCTTAAAAACATCGAATAATGCGCGTCCAATAAGGCGTGAAATATGATGCTCTGCCTCATGCTCGTGATGATGCTTGTGGGCACTAACAATGGCGTTGACCAAAATTTTGAACATTGTTCGGATCAACTTAGACCACCAAGCCCTGGATGGCAATTCTTCTTTAGGCAATCGATCCACCATTGCCACGGGGGCAATGTAGTTGTAGTTGTACTGATATTTTCGTTGGGCTGCTTTCAGCTCAGCCGGAACAGGCTCAGCAGGTGTTGGGGAAGTCGGTGAGGGGTCTGGTTGACGTTCAGGAAGCTGGATGCCACGCACGGGTTGTTGTGTGGTTAAGCCGGTGAGGGAGTACTGATGGGTCATTTTCGATCCAATCCATGTGTGTCTCTAAGATGAAGGGCGACTGTCTTTCCTGGGACTGTAGGGATAATCAGTGGCAGTTACCAATTCAGGTTTAGTGTTCCCAGCCAGGATCCAGAATTGACTTCTTAAATAGACCTAAGTTTGAGTCGTGTAGATACTAATGAGATCTAGCAATAACAGACTCAGGAATTAAATATTTATGAATAAAGTCTGTGTTATCACATCCTTAAAAAGTAGAGGTCTGAAACCCTATTTGGACTGATGCAAAAGCAATGTCAATTAGAACATTATTTTCTCAATTAGTTCTATGGATTCAGTAAAATTGAGATAAAATTAGGTTCTAAGTCATTAAATGAAGTTTGTATGGTTTAAATAGAGGAATATGCATCATTAATCTATTTTTTGAGAGTTTTTATCTCTTTCTATCTATTTGTCGCCCGGAGAAATGATCTTTCATTTAGGAGGGTTGAAGAGATCAGATCTTAAACAGGTGAATGCATCTTGTTATATTTCGAACGCCATAGTTCTAGCTTGAGAAAGTCTTGATACTTTGACATTCAAGTTGCCAAGACGTTGAAAGTTTCGGGAAGTTTTGGGGAACATCTAGAGATAAGCAATTGCTACTATTTTTATTTTTTAGAAAGTTATTGCTCCTTTTTCTGCCTGGAGAAACAATCAATGTTGGGGACAATCGCAGACTGTCGTCTGGTGGAACATCTTTATGAAAGTGCAAATTCGATTGTTTACCGTGGTCAACGCCAGGCTGAACCTCACCAGGTCATTCTGAAAGTCCTTAAAGAGGACTATCCTTCTGCTTCTGAAATAACGCGATATCGCCAAGAATATGAGATTACCCGCAGCTTAGAGCTAGAAGGGGTCGTCAAAGTGTTTGGGCTTGAACCCTATCAACGGACTCTGGCTATTATTTTGGAGGATATTGAAGGACAATCTCTCAAGGCGTATTACCAGGAGCAAGCTGTTCCCTTAGCTGAATTTTTGACCATTGCCATTAGTATTGTGGAGATATTAGGGCAAATCCATAGCCAGAATGTCATCCATAAGGATCTTAATCCTAGCAATGTTATTTTCAATGCTGAAACCCATCAGTTACGCATTATTGATTTTGGTATTTCTACCCAGCTCAGTCGAGAAACTAAGGTTCTAAAAAATCCCAGCGTCTTAGAGGGAACGTTACCCTATATTGCGCCTGAACAAACTGGGCGTATGAACCGTTCGTTAGATTATCGGACTGATTTCTATGCCTTGGGGGTGATGTTCTATGAGTTACTGACGGGGCAGTTACCCTTTCAAACAAAAGATCCCCTGAAACTCGTCCATTGCCATTTGGCCCAACAACCTACACCGCCCCGCCAGGTTAACCCAGATATTCCTGAGGTGGTTTCGGACTTAATTATGACGTTGATGTCCAAGACCGCAGAGGATCGGTATCAAAGTGCGTTTGGTATCCAAGCGGATTTATCCACTTGCTTACAGCAACTGAAGCAGACGGGAGAAATCCGAACGTTCCCGTTGCGATCGCAAGATCATTCCGATAAATTTCAGATTCCCCAAAAACTCTACGGGCGCGAGCAAGAGATTTCTGCTTTGCTCACCGCCTTTGAACGGGTCAATCACCCCCAAGATCCTGAGAAAGGGAGTGAGATGATGCTCGTTGCTGGATATTCCGGGATTGGTAAATCATCCTTGGTGGCAGAAGTTCATAAGCCGATTACGGAAAAACGGGGGTATTTTATCTCCGGCAAATACGATCAATTTCAGCGAGATGTTCCCTATTCAGCAGTGATCAGTGCGTTTCAAGATTTGGTCAAACAACTCTTGACTGAAACTGAACTGCAGCTTAGCCAATGGCGACAACAGTTATTGACTGCCTTGGGACCGAATGGTCAAGTAGTTATTGATGTGATTCCCGAAGTTGAATTGATTACGGGGCCTCAACCGCCCGTGCCTGAGCTGGGACCGGCTGAAGCCTTAAATCGATTTAACTTAGTTTTTCAGCAATTTATTCGGGTATTTTGCACGCCCACCCATCCCCTGGTGGTGTTTTTGGACGATTTGCAATGGGCTGACTCGGCGAGCTTGAAGCTGATCAAGCTGATGATGACGGATCGGCACATGCGATCGCTACTCCTAATCGGAGCCTATCGCGACAACGAAGTGGATGCGACCCATCCCCTTATGACCTTGGTGAAACGCCTGTGGCAAGACAAAGTCAACATTAATACGATTACCCTGCAGCCCCTATCGCAACTACATCTGTGTCAACTGATTGCCGACACCGTTGATCACAACTTAGAGACGACCTTATCTTTAGCTGAGTTAGTCTTACAAAAAACTCAAGGCAATCCCTTCTTCGTCAATGAATTCCTCAAAAACTTGTACACCGAGCAGTTATTGCAGTTTAATTCCCGCTCCCAGCAGTGGGAATGGGATATTGCCCTGATTCGGTCTCAAGACTTAACGGACAATGTGATTGAGTTGCTGATTAGCAAGCTGAAAAAATTACCGTCAGCGACTCAAGACGCCCTGCGGCTTGCCGCTTGTGTGGGCGCAGAGTTTGATCTACAGACCCTCAGCCTGATTCGTCAGCAATCCCAGTCTAATGTTTTTGGCCATCTCAAAGTTGCCATTCAGTTAGGGCTAGTGGTGGCTCGATCTGAACTCAATGAATCGTTGGTGATTACAGACTTTCGATTTGGACACGATCGAATTCAGCAAGCCGCTTATGCTTTGATTGACGCGGATGCTCGTTCCTCTGTGCATCTACGGATTGGCCGTTTGTTGTGGCATAACATGTCAGACGAGCAGCTATCCGATCGGATTTTTGAGGTTGTCGATCACCTCAATCAAGCCCTTCCTCTGATCACCGAACAGGATGAACAGACGCAAGTGGCTCAACTCAACCTCCAAGCGGGTCAGAAGGCCAAATCAGCAACCGCCTATGGTGCAGCTGTCCGATACTTGCAGACTGGACTTGCCTTAGTCGGTGACACAGGATGGCAGCAGACTTATTCTTTAACCCTCAAACTCCATGAAGAAGCGGTTGAAGCAGCCTTTTTGCACCAAGATTATGAGCAACAGGAATACCTAACGACCATCGTTGTAGAACAGGCCAAATGTGTTTTAGATATGGTGCAGGTCTATCGGGTTAAGATCTTGGCCCGGTCTGCTCAGAACCGTCATTTAGAAGCGACCGATATTGGCTTTGAGATTTTGGAACGCTTGGGGGTAACCTTTGTCGATCCCACCCCCGAAAATTTGCAGCAAGAGTTAGAGCAAACGAAACAGCTCTGTGTGAATCGGTCGATCGAAGACTTAATCCATCTTCCCGCAATGGTAGAGGATGACAAATTGGCTGCTATGCAGATCCTCTCTGACATTCTCTCATCGGGATATCAGGCTGTTTTTGAACGCTTTATTCTCAGCAACCTCAAGCAGATTTATTTATCGCTCAGATACGGTAACACCGCGCCCTCTGCATTTGCCTACGATTGCTATGGCATCACCCTCTGTGGTGTAGTCGGTGATATTGAAACTGGGTATCAATTTGGTCGCTTGGCTTTGGCTGTGGTGGATAAGTTCGACGCCAAGAAGCGGAAAAGTCGAGTGGTGTTCGTGTTTAACGCTTTTGTGCGTCACTGGACGGAGCCCTTGAGTTTAACCCTCCCTGATCTGCATGAAGGGTATCAAATTGGCTTAGAAACCGGTGATTTGGAGTATGCCAGCTATTCTCTCTGTTGGGAGGCAATGCATTCTCTTTTGACTGGACAGAAATTACCTGATCTCGCCACTCGAATGTTGACGTTTCAGCAAGCTATTTCTGGTTTCCAACAGGCTGCTTGCATCCTCTATTTACAAATTTTTCAACAGGCTACGGCCCATCTGATGGATCCTGGATTAGAGGCCAGCCGTTTATCTGGGACTTACCTGCAAGAACGGCAGGTGCTCGTTGATAGTGCGGATAATAAATTGGCCTTGGCGTTCTTCTATACCCTGAAGGCTCAAGTGGCTTATCTTCTGGGTCAGCCTGGGACTGCCCTAGACAGCACCCAAAAAGCGGCTGACTATGTGGATGGGATGACCGCGGCAGCGACGGTGGCGAGTCTTAATTTTTATGATTCCCTGGCTCGTTTGGCCCTTTACGATACGCTCCCCCCGGTTGAGCAAGAGCGAATGTTGGCGGTTGTTGCCACCAACCAAGCTCAATTACAGAAATGGGCGGCTCACGCGCCCGCCAACCACCAGCACAAATATTCCTTAGTGGAAGCCGAACGATATCGCGTGTTAGGGGAACATCACCTGGCCAGTGAAACCTATGATCGAGCGATCGCCCTCGCCCAAGAACACCATTATCCCAATGAAGCCGCCTTGGCTAATGAGCTGGCCGCTCAGTTCTTTTTTCAGCGGCAACGAGAGAATTTTGCCCGGGTGTATCTGAATGAAGCCTATTACGGCTACTACTGTTGGGGCGCAACCGCAAAATTACGTCAACTCGAGCATGCCTATCCCTATCTGCAGTCGAATTCAATGCTTCCCTCCCATCCAGGGATGGCATCCAGCACCCAGCTTGCTGCGGCAAGCACGATTCGAACCACCCAATCCCTAGATCTAGCCAGTGTCTTGCAGGCTTCTCAGGCGATTGCCAGTGAGATTGTGTTGGACAAGCTGTTGATGACGCTGATCAAAATTTTGGTGCGCAATGCAGGGGCGCAAGTGGGTCACTTAGTCCTCAATGTGGAAGGGCAATTGCTGATTGAGGCGTCTTATGATGCCCAGGCCGATCAAAATCAGGTCCTCCAGTCCCAACCCATTGCTGGAAAACTGCCGAGCAGCCTGCTCAACTATGTGTTGCGGACCCAAGAAAGCGTGGTAATTCGAGAGGCAACTCAGGATAGCAATTTTGCCCTAGATGAATACATTGCCACCCATCAGCCCCAATCCATTCTCTGTGCACCCCTGATGAATCAAGGTCAGTTAAGTGGCGTGCTGTACTTGGAAAACAACTTAACCACAGGTGCCTTTACATCTGAACGGGTGGAAATTTTACAGCTCTTATCAGGACAAGCTGCCATTGCCATTGATAATGCCCGTCTCTATACCAATCTGGAGGAGAAGGTAGCTGAGCGGACCCAAGATCTCTCGAAAGCCCTAGAAGATCTTAAATTGGCCCAAGACGGTCTGATCCAATCTGAAAAAATGGCAGCGTTAGGTCAATTGATTGCTGGGGTGGCCCATGAGATCAATACCCCCTTGGGGGCAATTCGATCCTCCATTGAATATATTGCCAACTTCCTCGATCAACATTTGACGGATCTACCGCAATTCTTTCGGGATCTGCCTCCAGCCTATGTTCAACAGTTTCAAGCCTTGTTACTACGAGCTTTAACGCCCTCACCCACGTTATCGGGACGGGAACGACGCCATACGCGTAAGGCCCTGGCTCAGCAAATCGCGACCCAAGGGATTGCACCAGCAGAGTCGCTGGCGAGCTTATTACTGGATTTGGGCATTTGCGATCGCATCGATGACCTATTCCCGCTCCTAGCCGAATCGGGAAGTGAGGCCTTATTAAAGATGGTGCGTCAGTTTACACGTGTACGAGAGAGCACTCGCGATATTGCCACCGCCAGCGATCGCTCCGCCAAAATTGTGTTTGCCCTCAAAACTTACGCACGCTATGACCACAGGGGCGAGCAGATCGAAGCCAATATTACCGATGGGATTGATGCTGTTTTAACCCTCTATCACAATCAAATCAAGCATGGTGTAACGGTCCAACGCGCGTTTAACGATATCCCACCGATTCTCTGCTACTTCGATGAACTGAATCAGGTCTGGACCAACTTAATCCATAATGCGCTACAAGCCATGGACCATCAAGGCTCCCTAGAGATTGAAGTCAGTCAGCAATCTGACCAGGTTTGCGTCAGAATTACCGATAATGGCCCCGGTGTGCCCCCTGAGCTCCAAACTAAAATCTTTGAGCCCTTTTTTACAACCAAACCCCCTGGGGAAGGGAGTGGTTTAGGTCTTGATATTGTCAAAAAAATAATTGACAAGCATCAGGGTACCCTAATCTTAGACTCTGTTCCCGGTCGCACAACCTTTAGTGTGACGTTACCGATGTCGATTACCCCTCAACCGATTCCTGCCCTATGACCAAACTGGCCATTCTTTGCGTTGACGATGAAGTCATTATTCTCAATAGTCTGCTTCGACAGTTACAAACCGCCTTTGACGATGACTATGTTTATGAAACGGCTGAAAATGCAAGCGAAGCTTTAGAGCTGATTGAAGAGCTACAGGAAGAAAATACCGATCTGCTTGTCATTGTGTCGGATTGGCTAATGCCGGGTGCCAAAGGGGATGAATTCTTGATTCAGGTCCACCAACAATTTCCTGGAGTAGTCAAAATTTTACTCACGGGTCAAGCGGATGAAGGCGCCGTTGAGCGCGCCCAATCCCAAGCCAATCTCCACAGCTGTCTACGCAAGCCTTGGAATGAGCAGGATCTGATTAACTGTATTCAATCGGCATTATCAACGGTGTGAGGATGATGTCTAGACCCGTCATTGTTTGCGTTGATGATGAGATTGCCGTGTTAGATAGCTTAAGACGTGAGCTATCGGAAGCGTTTGAAGATCATTGCGAAATTGAAACGGCCTTGGGAGGGAAAGATGCCATTGCCTTAGTTCAGGACTTGGTGGAAGACCACTGTGATTTATCGGTGATCATTGCCGATTACTTAATGCCCGATATCAAAGGGGATGAGGTGTTGCACCAGGTCCATCAGCTTTCTCCCCAAACCTTAAAAATCATGTTGACGGGACAGGCTAATGTTGACGGCATTTCCAATGCCATTAATACCGCCCAGCTCTACCACTATATTGCCAAACCCTGGCAGCCTGAAGATTTGCAGCTAACGGTGCGAGAGGCACTGAATAGCTATCAGCAAGAGCAGAAAATTCTTGAGTATCAGCAAAATCTTGAACGGAAAGTGCAGGAGCGCACTCAAGAATTAACCCAAACCCTGAATACGTTAAAAACCACGCAAGCAGAACTGATTCAGGCTGAGAAGATGGCCGCGCTCGGCCAACTGGTGGCAGGTGTCGCCCATGAAATAAACACGCCCGTGGGCAATGCCCTGTTGGCCGCCTCTGTGCTGAATAATGAGACGGATTCCTTAACGCAGGTCTATGATCAGGGTGCGTTGAAGCGATCCACCTTGACCAGTTATCTGCAAACAGCCCAAGACAGTAGCGATTTAATCTTGCAAAATCTTCAAGGCGCAGCAGCGCTGATCCAAAACTTTAAGCAAGTTGCAGTGGATCAAACCAGTCATGAACAACGAGAGTTTGAGATTATCCCCTACATTGAGAGTGTCTTAACGAATCTGGAGCCCAAGCTTAAACAAACTTGTCATACCGTGGCTGTGACTGGAGATGCTGCTCTCAAAACGATTAGTTATCCGGGTGCCCTGTCCCAAATTGTAACTAATTTAGTGATGAATTCTCTCCTCCATGCCTATGAACCTGGACAAGCCGGATATTTAAGGTTTGAGGTGACACAACACCGCGATCGCATCATCATTGAATATAGTGATGACGGCTGTGGAATTCCCACAGAATATCAACAAAAGATCTTTGAACCCTTCTTTACAACGGGACGAGACCAGGGAGGCAGTGGTTTAGGACTGCATATTGTTCACAATTTAGTGACCCAAACCTTGGAGGGTATATTACGTTGTGAAAGTGAGGTTGCTTTAGGGACCCGCTTTATTCTCGACTTACCTTTAACGCTAGTTGGTGAGAGGGCTTATGCCAGAGGATAAACCATTATCGTTTTCTACCTTGGAAACGTTCACTGATCCCACTCAAGACGTGGTTGATGAGCTGCAATTCCTAGAGGAATCATCCCTTAACCGCGAGGGATACCCTCTCCCAGGCGGTTGGAAAGTGATTGTGGTTGATGACGAAGAACAGGTCCATGCGGTCACCCGTTTGGCCCTTAAAAACTTTAGATTTGCCAATAAACCGCTGGAAATTATTTCGGCCTATTCCAGTGAAGAAGCCCAGCAACTCTTAGATCAGCACCCCGATACAGCCGTGCTGCTGTTGGATGTGGTGATGGAAACCGATGAGGCGGGGTTAGAGCTCGTCAAACATATTCGCGACCATCTAAACAATCTGTTTGTGCGCATTATTTTACGGACCGGGCAACCGGGAATTGCGCCAGAGAAATCGGTGATTGAGGGGTACGACATCAATGACTACAAAACAAAAACAGAACTTACACAACAGAAACTCTTCTCTAGCCTGATCACCGCGATTCGCTCCTATCGCGATCTGCTGACTGTAGAGGAGAGTCGCCAGCAGATTGCTTCGCTGAATCAGCAACTAGAGGATGCCAAACAGAACCTAGAGCGGAAAGTGCAAGAACGCACTCAGGCTTTACAGCAGCAAACCTTAGCCCTGGCGGCTAAGAACAAACAACTCGAAGAAGAAATTCAGGCCAAACTCTATGCCCAACAAGCGCTAGAAGCCACTAATAAAAAGTTGGATGAGGCGAATAAGCAGTTGTCTCTGATTGCCAATCATGATGCTTTAACGGGCTTAGCGAACCGTCGTCGCTTTGATGAGTATTTGCAGCAAATTTGGAAACAGGCCCAGCGAGAACACCAGCCGATCACCCTACTGATCTGTGATATAGATTTTTTCAAGCAATATAACGATACCTATGGCCATCTAGAAGGTGATATTTGTTTGCGGACGGTTGCCCAAAAAATTTATCAAACGGTGGTTCGTCCCCTTGATTTGGTGGCCCGCTTTGGCGGGGAAGAATTTGCCATTATTCTGCCTAATACGGACTTGGCGGGGGGGCAGGTCGTGGCAGATAGGCTAAGAACCCTGATTCGCAGTTCTCAATTGCCCCATCGTGGATCGGCCGTTTGTGAATTTGTTACCGTTAGCATTGGGGTAGCCACGTTGGTGTCGGACTCCCCTCAATCGCTAGCCCATTTAATTCATCAAGCCGATCAGGCCCTTTACCAAGCCAAACAGGCTGGGCGAGATCGCGTCATGGTATTGGCACCAACAGAGTAGATCTATAACATCCAGAACCGTTCAATCCGATTCACTGGCTGGGCACACTGGGTATATCTCTCGTTATCAGACTTACTGAGCAGCCATGCAAGAAGTCAATATCCCGTCTTTTCCATTTACTGAAGCGTCTCGAGCCGCTGCTCCAATTGGCATTCATCAGGAACGTCCCGTCATTCTGATTGCTGAAGATGATCGAATGACGCGAGCGATGATTAGCCACATCTTAACCAACGATGGTTACCGGGTGATTGAGGCGGAAGATGGTGAATCCTGTTTAGCCGCATACCAGAAGACCCCGCCCAATCTGGTACTATTAGACGCCATGATGCCGGGGATGAATGGATTTGAATGTTGCGCCGAACTTAAGAAGCGCCCTGAGAGCACTTACACGCCCATTTTGATGATTACCGGTTTAGAAGATCAGACTTCGGTGGACTGGGCTTTTGAGGTTGGGGCCTCGGACTACATTACGAAACCCATTCATTGGCCCGTTTTAAGGCAGCGGGTTCGCATTCAATTGGAGCGAACTCAACTGTATAAACAACTGGAAGAAGCCAACAAAAAATTAACGCACTTGGCTTCTATCGATGAACTGACGCAACTTCCGAATCGTCGCGTGTTTTCGGAAACGCTTCACCGTGAATGGCGACGGATGGCCCGTGAGCAAAATAGTCTGTCTTTAATTTTGGCTGATATCGATTGCTTTAAAGCCTATAACGATACCTATGGTCATTTGTGCGGGGACAACTGCTTATTTCAAGTGGCCAGCGTCGTTGGCCGTTGTCTCAAACGTTCAGGGGACATTCCTGCTCGGTATGGTGGGGAAGAATTTGCTGTGATTCTACCCAATACTCCTTTGGCTGGCGCGATGCATGTGGCGGAAGACATTGGCCAAACGGTTAGGAAGTTAGCCATTCCCCATAAAAATTCGACTGCTGGTCCTTATATCACCCTCAGTATGGGGGTCGCCAGTGTCGTCCCTGATTTACAAACCATGGGTTCGGAAACGTTTTTGATTTTGGCTGCCGATAAAGCTTTATATCAGGCTAAGACGGAGGGACGCGATCGCGTACAGGCGGATCAAACCTTATCCCCTTCTGGTGAAGATGTATCGGTTGACGATCAGGCTTAAATTTTTTCCCCATCGGTTGCCGATTTGGGGTTTCAGTACAGTTCGTACTTCAAAAACTGGCAGGGAATAGATCCGTTATTGATGGCTGTTCGCTGGGACGATTTAAGACCAATGGATTGAGCCAAGGCTTTGTTCCCACTTAAAATAAAGGCCGTCCACCCTTTGAAGCGTTGCTTGAGGACCTGGCCCAACTGGTGATAGAAACGGCCTAAGTCTTCAGCATTGCCTAGCCGTTCACCATAGGGGGGATTACAGATCAGAATGCCGCTAGAAGTGGGCGGTTCGATATCCTGTACATCGATGGGTTCAAACCAGATATGATCGGCGACTCCACAATTGTGAGCATTTTGGCGCGCTTGTTCGATGACATCAGGATTGCGATCGCTTCCCCACATCGGCATCGATAATTGAGTCCGTTGTTGGGTTTGTGCTTCAGCCCGCAAAGATTGCCATAGAACGGCATCAAAATCAGGCCAGGTGGTAAAGCCAAACTGCTGCCGAAATAAGCCAGGCGCAATGTTTAAGCCTTGTAAGCCTGCTTCTAAAGGCAGTGTGCCGGACCCACAGAGTGGATCCATAAAAGCGAGATCCGATGTCCAACCTGACAGGCGAATCAGGGCGGCGGCTAAGGATTCTTTTAAAGGAGCTGTGCCGACCGCCGGGCGATAGCCTCGTCGATGGAGGCTGCTGCCTGAACTGTCGAGGCTAACCACACAGCGATCGCGATGCAGATGCACGTTGATCCGTACGTCTGGTGCTTGAGTATCGACATGCGATCGCGCCCCGAACTGCTGACGTTGTTGATCGACGATCGCATTTTTCACTTGTAGAGCGGTGAAGTGACTATGGTTAAGCTGTTGCGTTTTGCCGGTGGCATCCACGGCCAACGTAAACTCTGGCGTCAAATACTCCGGCCAAGGCAGCCGTTGAATGCCCCGATATAAATCTTCTGCGTCTTGACAGGGGAACGCTTCTAGCCTTAAAAGAATCCGAAACGGAAGTCTGGCCCATAGATTCACTTGGTAGAGCAGCTTGCGATCCCCCTGAAACGCCACCCCACAGAATCCTGGTTGAACGGACTGAGCCCCCAGTTCTTCCAATTCTTGAGCTGCCAGAGACTCTAAACCACGGGCAACAGTTGCAAAATATTCCCTGGACATCACAAGGGGCCTCACTTAGGTTGGCAGGATATAAGAAATAGCCAATGTCCCCTATTGAATCACCTTAAACAGTCGTCGGATTGATCCTCAACCGTTACGTTCTCATCAGGGGAGATAGTGTTGATAGCCCTGAACAGGATAAAATTCAAACGGGATAAGCTTTGGTTTATCTTGCTATTCGTTTCGGAAAACTAACCCATGATTCATGAAGTGTTTATGCCCGCCCTGAGCTCCACGATGGAAGAGGGAAAAATTGTCTCTTGGTCCAAGGAGCCAGGTGACAAGGTAGAAAAGGGTGAAACGGTTCTTGTGGTTGAATCCGATAAGGCAGATATGGATGTGGAATCCTTCCATGCCGGGTATCTGGCAGCGATTGCTGTTCCTGCCGGGGGTGTCGCTAAGGTCGGTGCTGCGATTGGCTATGTTGCCGAAACGGAAGCTGAAATTGCTGAAGCACAAAAGAAAGCGTCTGTAGCTGAATCCGCTGCTCCTGCGGCGGCTGCTCCTCCAGCCGCTGCTTCTGCACCGACACCAGCACCGACCGCTCCTGCTCCTGCTCCCGTATCAGCTCCCGTAGCCACTGCGCCGACCCCCATAGCCAGTACACCTCCAGCTCCAGCACCGCTCAATGGGGGCAGTGCCCCAGCCCCCACAAACGGCAGGGTGGTGGTTTCGCCTCGAGCGCGTAAGCTAGCGAAGCAATTCAAAGTAGATCTCAATACCCTTCGAGGTAGTGGTCCCCATGGGCGGATTGTGGCTGCGGATGTAGAGGCAGCCTCCGGACAAACAACCACGAAAATAGCTGCTCCAGCCAGCGCGGCTCCACAACCAGCGCTCCCCGCTCCTGCCCCCTTGCCCCCAGCGGCAGCGGCTGGCGAGGTGGTTCCTTTTAATACCTTGCAGCAAGCGGTGGTTAACAATATGGTGGCGAGCCTAACGGTGCCCACCTTCCATGTGGGATATTCTATCGTCACGGATGCCCTGGATCAGCTTTACAAGCAAGTCAAGAGCAAGGGCGTAACGATGACAGCGTTATTAGCCAAAGCTGTAGCGGTTACCCTACGGCAGCATCCCCTGGTGAATGCGAGTTGCGCGCCCCAGGGAATTCAGTACAACAGCTCCATTAATATTGCCGTGGCGGTTGCGATGCCGGGAGGAGGGTTAATTACACCGGTCTTACAGCAGGCCGATCAGCTTGACCTTTATTCTCTCTCGCGTACTTGGAAAGATCTGGTAGCGCGGGCGCGCAGCAAACAGCTGCAACCTGATGAGTACAGCACTGGAACCTTTACCCTCTCCAATCTAGGCATGTTCGGTGTCAGTAGCTTCGATGCGATTTTACCGCCCGGTCAAGGTTCTATTCTTGCGATCGGTGGTTCTCAGCCTCAGGTTGTCGCTGACGACAATGGCATGATGGGGGTAAAACGGCTGATGAATGTCAATATTACCTGTGACCACCGCATCATCTATGGTGCAGATGCTGCTGCCTTCTTAAAAGATTTAGCTGAGTTGATAGAAACGAATCCTCAATCTTTGACGCTTTAGCCATATTTTTGAGGGTGTAAGTCTGGTCCCATCAACCCCATCCAACTGTTTAAGGACATCGCTATCATGAGTGGTTGAGAATACCTATCCCAACCACTACGGCGTTGATTGTGCCAAAAAGATAGCTAACCCGAACGTAATTTGATCATGAGATTACCTTCCTCAGGATTAGACTGGATCATTCAGGTTGTTTAGGGGAAATAGGCTTCGTGTTAGCCATCTATTCAGAGAGAGGGCATATTCATTGAACGTTGTTTCTTCTGTTTAAAGCATAATTGAGGTGGCTTCACTCTCATCTAAGTAGGAGGCATAGTTATTTTGAGTGAGTTGATTAAATGTAGAAGTAAATTTTTCCTTGTTAATGAGTTGACTTGAAGAATAGAAGATTGCCTCAATTACGCCTCCCAATACAATTCGTTCTTCATGGGCGAGAGTATGCTCCTGGACTCGATTGCCATTAACGAATACACCATTAAAACTAGCGTTACCACCACTCTTGCCATCAATAATCTTATATTGATAGGTTCCTTTACTCAGGTCAGATACCCTCTCCAATGTGGCGTGAATGCGGGAAATCATATCATTGGCTATCACAATATCACTCGATGAATCTCTACCAATGGTATAAGACCAATTCATCAGCGTAATAATTTGTTTGGGTTCTGTGTTAATAACAAGGTAATGGTGCTGTTTGAAATGATGTGTCTGCTTAATCATGACTGTGTGTGATGGATGGTTCGCCAATTCAGGCTTTCTGTTCCTGCTCAGGCCGCTGATCTATTACAGTGATATTCAGCACCAGTTAACGTGATTTACATCACAACATTCACATTAATTTTTCTCCGGCTTTTATGCTGCAATCAAAGGTTCTTGTAGATCTATATAGAGAATATAAGAGTATAGATTTTTGGATACTGCTAATTATATAAATTTGTTTTTCTGTTGGAATTTGAATTTTATTTGGGCACACTAATATGTTTGGTATCAATCGCTTCTCTTCTATGAATTCTGATAGAAAGCATGTCAATTGAGTCTTAAGAATTAATTTTTACTATTCTGAGCGTTTATAGCTTTGGCAAACTAAATGCCAGGGCTACTGCTCAAATTATTGACTCAAGAATCCATATTTGTTGTTGTGGACACTGGGTTTGAACCGACGATTCGTGGCTATAGCTGCGGTAGAAGTTTATTGAGCTGTTCACCAAACTGATATTTGAGATCATCAATGTCTTTGTAGGTCGTAGGGTAGTGTCCTAAAGCTTTAAGTTTTTTCTTAAACTCCAATAAACTAAGGATTTCTGAGTTTATTTCATCTAGATTCACAGCCTGATTTTTGAAGTAGGTATAGATGTGTGGTCTTCCTTGAGCCTTAAAGGTTTCTAGTGCTGTAGAAAATTCTTCTTCTGTGTACTTGCCAACTTTGGTGTGGAAGAGACTAATAAAGATATCGCTCTCGGCAACTGCTTGATTATATTTATTTTGTAAACCGGTTGGAGCCATTGCATCTAGAAAGTCTTCCCATACCACTAGTTCAAGAAATACCCCTTGTTTTTTATAGACTTTGTTTTTGCAGTTGATAAAAATCTCAAAGTCTTTGCGATCTTGTTCTAATTTGGAGGAAGAGGCTAGGAAGATTTTGATCGTTTTTGTTTTGTTGGAAGGGGGTTGGGGCTGTGATTCGTTCTCAGAAGCGGGGTCGGGATGATGATCTTTGGGGACTGGTATTTCGTAGCCTTCGAGAAGCAGGCTGAGGGGCACATCCTCTGCACTCAATTGACATTCTATAGTTGGTTTTTGCCGTTTTTGGTAGCGCTGTTTAAGGATGGCGAACTCGAAAAGATGAGGTTGGTCATGGTCGATACAGCGTTTGCATTGGCAGGGCACCATTTTCTTGAAGTCTAAATTGTGAAAGGTACGGCTAATGTCTTCAAGGGTATCTGTAATAATCGCTCGGAACTCTGGGATGCTGGGGCCTACGAACTTCAGATAAATGCGGCGCTCAGATAGATTTTCGATGATTTCTGCTTGTGTGCCTTGGCGTTCCAGGATAACGCCATTGCGCCATACCCAATCATGGTTTTTGATATAGCGATAGAGCAGGACGACACATTGCCAAAAAATGCCCTTGGGCATAAATAAATCGTAGCGATATTCCATGCGGGTATTTTTAGCAGACACCCAAGGATACTCTGGCGTATTTTTGGGGAGCAGTTGGGGGGCAACTAACTATCATTTCTAAGCCTGCGCTTTTAGCGCAGGACTCGTCAGGTTTAACCCATCCCGCGGTAGAAAAGTCTCCTTCGATCAATGCAAAGGAGACGAAATGACCTTTGGGGATGACAAGGTACTTCAAATCTAGAGTCAGCAGTAGATAGGGCAGTGTGATTTCAAAGAAAATAGGGTGGCCGAAACGACTACCCTA
>NZ_JANQOP010000167.1 GCF_028285745.1 Acaryochloris sp. IP29b_bin.137
CTTTAGCGATACTGGATTAGGAGTAATTCCAAGTGTCCTACTAAAGCCCTCTTGACTAATACCTAGGGGGCTTATCCTTGGTTGGCGAAGGTATTGATGTAGTTGAACGCATTATTCGTTATCAACGGAGCAAGCAAACAACCCATATCGTCAATGCCGAAGTTTTACCCAATCAGGTTCTTGCCTTAGAGATAGCCCGACCTAGTAATTTTTCTTTTCAAGCTTCAGATTATCTCTACTTAAAATGTCCTAATGTATCAACCCATGAATGGCACCCCTTTACAATAAGCAGTGCTCCTGAGCGAGATGATGCTTTAACGTTGCATATACGGGCAGTGGGGAGCTGGACTGGAACGCTCTTTAGTCAGTTTCGGAGTTTGATTCAGAAACGTAATAAAGATGTTTCTGTACCTAATATTCCAGTTTATTTAGATGGGCCTTATCACAGCCCTAGCAACCATATTTATCAATCAGAATATGCTGTGTTAATTGCTGGAGGAATTGGCGTTACCCCCTTTGCATCTTTACTGCAAAGCATTTTGCATCGGCACCACGCTAAATCAGAATCATTAAAGCTAAAGAAAGTGCATTTCTATTGGTTTGACCGGAACCTAGACTCTTTTGAGTGGCTGTTGGATATGCTGCAACAGCTAGAAGCTAAAGATGAGTTTGATTTCTTTGATATTAATTTATTTCGAACTGGGGCTCCTAAAGATCGCGCTGCACCTCGGTTCGTTACTTTATATACGGCATTAGATTTAGTATTTAAAGAGCACAAGGTTGACCTGATCACAGGCCTAAAAAAACAAATTCAGCCAGGCCGTCCTGAATGGGATAAAATTTTCACCCAATTAAAAAAGCAATATCCAGACGAGAAAGTGGATGTTTTTTACTGTGGCCCTAGGGGATTGTCCAGAACGTTAAGGCACAAATGCAATGACTGTGGTTTCTCTTATCGCAAAGAGAATTTTTAGGAGAGCGACTTGCTACGGTTAATCCGCTTGGGGCGTTACCCCAGTTTGAATGCCTAGAAAAGCCAGGAGGATACACACCGCCCAGATGGTCCAGGGTGCCCCCTTTGCAGGGACATAGACCTTCTTTTAAGGACTATACTATGTAATCATCTTGAGATGCTGTTGTTTACTGCTCTTAGGGTAATCGCGAGTCTTTTTATACTGCTGGATGACTAAAGAGATATCTTTAGAGATCTTTCAGGTTGAGCACCTTTACGGCATCGCTAATGAAGTCAAACGCCTCTTCAGACCATAACCTCGCATCCGGTCATCTTGTTGACGCCGCGATTTCCAGGCTGCGCCAACTTACTCAGTTAGATATTCAAGCCAATTGGCGGATGTGGGCCGATGACCTGCCAGTCATCGACGGGACAAATCCACGTTCTTGGCAACAATGGTCATTGGGAAAGTTAAATGCTAGAGGCCATCTTGACTGGCCCCAGGGACGTTTGGTGCTGTGGTGCGGACAGGTGATTACGATCCCAACTTCGCAACAGAGCTACCCGCTAACAGACTGCCAGCTCAGAATAGCGTTGACTTGGTGGGCAGAGCAGGCCGAAATTTTTGTAAACGGCGAGTTAGTCCAGGCAGGGGATTTGTATGATTGCACGGCTCGGATCGTCTTGAGTTCTGCCGCTCAGCCAGGGGATGACATCGCTATTGCGATTCGGTTAGTGAGTCCGGGGCATGATCCGGGAGCCTTGGTGCGATCGCAGCTGATCTACGAACCCGTTTTGCCTCTTCTAGATCCCGGTAAAGTCGCTGATGAACTGGCTGTTTTACAAGGCTACCTGGCCAAATTTTCCCCAGACGACCATAGCCTAACGAAAGCTGTTGCCACTATTGAGTGGTCTCAGGTCAGTGACCCCAAGGCGTTTAGCCAAAGTCTGGACCAACTTCATCAACACCTGTCGCTCTGGCAAACCTGGTTACAACAACGTCAAATTAACTGGATTGGTCATGCCCATTTGGATTTAGCCTGGTTATGGCCCGTTGCAGAAACCTGGGAAGCGGCTGAGCGAACCTTTAGATCTGTTTTGAATTTACAGACAGAGTTTCCTGAACTGATATTTTGCCATTCTTCCCCAGCTCTTTATGCATGGTTCGAACAAAACCGTCCAGACCTGTTTACTCAAATTCAAACACAAGTTGATCAAGAGACGTGGGAGATAGCTGCCGGGTTGTGGGTGGAGCCAGAACTGAATTTGATTGGCGGCGAATCTTTAGTTCGCCAAGTGCTCTATGGTCAGCGCTATACCCAAGAAAAGTTTGGCTGCATTAGTAAGACTGCTTGGTTACCCGATAGTTTTGGATTTTGTTGGCAGCTCCCCCAGATATTGAAGCAGGGCGGCATTGATTATTTTTTGACTCAGAAACTGCGCTGGAATGATACCACGGAGTTCCCCTATGAAGTTTTTCTGTGGAAAGCGCCCGATGGGACTGAAATTTTTAGCCTGATGTTGCCCCCCATCGGTGAACAGATTCACCCAGTCAAGATGGGAACCTATGCCCAAGAATGGGAAGCTTCAACTGGGGTACAAGACTGTCTATGGTTACCGGGGGTAGGCGATCATGGTGGTGGTCCAACCCGCGACATGTTAGAGGTGGCTCGGCAATGGCAGCAATCGCCCTTATTCCCAAAACTACAGCCAACTACCGCTGAAAACTTTTGTCAGCAGGTGGAAGCTCAGATTCAGCAGGTGCCCGTTTGGGCGGATGAGCTGTACCTAGAATTGCATCGGGGTTGCTATACCAGTCATGCTGACCAAAAACGCTATAACCGAGAGTGTGAACGGTTGCTGTATGAAGCAGAATTGTGGAGTGCGATCGCAACCCTTACCCTCGAACATCCTTATCCCCACGACGACCTAGAACAGGCTTGGAAGCAGGTCTTATTTAACCAATTTCACGATATCCTACCGGGATCATCGATTCCCCAAGTTTTTGTTGATGCCAACCGTGATTGGGAGGCCGCCAAACAGTCTGCCACCCAGCATTTGCAAACAGCGTTAAAAGCGATTGCCACCGCCATCGATTGTCCACCGCCCCCTAATTCTGCGAGCCTGCCTGTGGTGGTGTTTAACTCTCTCAACTGGCAGCGATCTGAATTAGTGTGGGTTCAACTGCCCGATCCTCACAAACAATGGCAGATTTCCACGGCTAAGGGACAAAACTTGCCGATTCAGCCTCATCCCGACCAGCCAGACTTCCTCTGTTTTCGTGCTGAAGTACCTGCTATTGGTTATCAGCTCTACTGGTTAACGCCCGTAGAGAACGTCCAATCTGATCCACCAGACATTATACCTAAAAATTGGATTTTAGAAAATGACTATTTACAGGTACAAGTTAATGAACAAACGGGAGAATTAGATCAAATTTATGACAAAGTGGCGCAGCGACAGGTGCTGTCTGGACCGGGCAATCATCTCCAGTTTTTTACCGATAAGGGCCAATATTGGGATGCCTGGAATATTGACCCAGACTACGAAAATAAAGAACTGCCGGGCGCAACCTTGCAATCCCTTGAGTGGCTGAGTCAAGGGCCTCTGCAACAGCGGCTGCGAGTGAAACATCAATTTGGTCAATCTCAGTTTTGCCAGGATTATGTGCTGGACACCAATGCACCCCTGCTTAAGGTTGAAGTAACAGTGGACTGGCAGGAAACCCAAGTTCTCGTTAAGACTGCCTTTCCTCTAACAATTTCTTCTGATTACGCCACCTATGAAATCCCGTGCGGTGCTATCGAACGTCCCACCTTGCCCAATTCCCAACTGGAACCCAGAGAAAAAGCCAAGTGGGAAGTGCCAGCTTTGCAATGGGCTGATTTAACGGATAGACATGAGCCCACTTATGGTGTGAGCCTATTGAATAATTGCAAGTATGGCTATGATGCGAAGCCTAACCAACTGCGGTTGACTTTGTTACGCAGTCCGAATTGGCCGGATCCAGGATGCGATCGCGGCCATCACCAATTCACCTACGCCATCTATCCCCATTCAGGCTCTTGGCAGACAGCTCGGACCACTCACAAAGGGTATGAACTCAATCGGCCCTGTCATGCAATTGTGTTGTCTGCTGGCAATCAGGATAAGAACGTGTTGCCACCACAAAATAAGTTTTTAAGTTTTGAGGCCGATAACTTAATACTGATGGCATTTAAGGTATCCGAGGATAATCCCCAACAATGGATTATGCGCTTCTATGAATGTCATGGAAAAACAGCAAATATAACCATCAACCATAATTTGGATCTTCGCCTTCACGAATTAACAAATTTACTAGAGAAGCACATTTCAAAGGCCAATCAGGAACAATTATCACCCTGGAAAATTCAGACCGCACTGTGGGTAGCCCAGCAATGATTAACCAGCGACCAATATCGAGCAATACCAATCTTCTAGCAATCAACTAGCATCGAAATATTCCTTCGCCTGCAGAGGTCAAAGATCAAATCTTGACAGAAATAGTGATAGACAATCTATTTGCTGGAGCACTTTAGAGGAATGATCTTAGATCAACATAAATTCTTGGGTTGATTTATTGATCAAAAATATAGACTTTAAGATTATTTGAATATATAAACTATAAAACGATGACCTTTGGGGATGACAAGGTACTTCAAATCTAGAGTCAGCAGTAGATAGGGCAGTGTGATTTCAAAGAAAATAGGGTGGCCGAAACGACTACCCTA
>NZ_JANQOP010000168.1 GCF_028285745.1 Acaryochloris sp. IP29b_bin.137
TAGGGTAGTCGTTTCGGCCACCCTATTTTCTTTGAAATCACACTGCCCTATCTACTGCTGACTCTAGATTTGAAGTACCTTGTCATCCCCAAAGCCCCAGACGTTAATGAGCGGGAAGATCAACGGCTAACAAAACCTGTAACTAACAGAGTTTATAACTTTGTAACTATCGTAAGGAATGCCCTAGCGAATACCAGTATTCACGCCCTTAGATCATCGAAATAGAATCAGTTCGCCTTCTGGCCTAGCCTGCTCGCGCGTGTAAGACACGCCATCGACTTTAATACCATTGTCGTCCAACAACGAGATCAACCCCCCTTGATTTGACAAAGGAATAGCATCTAGAGCAATTGATTTAACCTCACCCGCCGCTAGCGTTACCCCATCCGGAATTCTTTGAGCCTGATCATTTCTGTTGAGAATGGACCAACCCCCGATTGATATCTCTTCCTGAGTCGAACGGTTGATGAGGTAGACCGATTCCTGGGAAGCAGACCCAGGCTGATTCTCGCTGCCTACAGGATTCACCAAAGCGGCCACAATCGCCACCCTTAAATCATCTGGAATAGTGATGCCCCCATTTCCAGGAATCCTGCCGAGAAGCTGGGCAAAATTCTGACTTCCGGCAATGCCATTTCCGCTTTCATCATCCGTGTGTATTGCTTGAGAAGCAAAGGCAAGGAAAATAGCAGCAAAGCGGTCCTCATCTGGAAAATGGATAATAATGCCACCGTCTTGCCAAACCCCATTAAATCGTTCAAACCGACCTTGGCTACCTTGATTCATATGGATATTATGAATCCCCTGATTATCACTGAACGGCTCACCGAACAGATAGACCGTGGCTTCCCGATTGATGGCGGCCTGAAGTTCAGGCATGACAAAGTCAATAATGTCATCCCTTTCTCCAGGAAGGTCATGGGGTAACACTCTCCCCTCCTCAAAATCGATTAAATTCCCCCTAATGTAATCAAGGGCAATACCCCCTGGGGCGCTCTCCAGGGTATGAAACCCCATATTGAATTCTGGAAGTCGATCCACAATGGAGTGCCTGAAATTCAACTCATGCCAGAAAACGAGCTCCGAGAGTTCTGATAGAGATTTGACATTAATAGAAGCTCGACGAGCATTGTCAAAACTGCCACCCGTCCCATCATCATAAAAGAGGTGGATATGGGGAGACCGATCATCTTGTTCAGCCCGTTCCGCACTCACTCGAACGGGTTTTGCTACCCACACGCCATAACTATCTATCGACATTAGAGTATCGACTCCTTAAAGAGAAGTGAAAGGTGGACCGAACTTTTCAATGGCCATCAGTTCTGTCCACCTATCTTCTCGATAGGGAAAAAATATGCAAAATTAATATAAATTAAAATGAAGGTTAGGTTAAGAGATTACTGTTAATTATATTTGCTTCTAATCTATATTCAAATTTCAAACCTAACTTCTTTTCACCTTATCATTTCAAAAATATTGGGTTATTTTTTTACTTATAAAACTTTAGAATCCTAAAGAAACATTATCTGAAAAAATCTTTCATAGTTACTTCAGGGTCAATACTGAATTACCAATAGGTTGAGATAACTGATTGCGCTATTTAGAAAGATTTGGGCCTGTTACTGTGTAACCACCGGACTGAAAATGGCTATAACAATAACAACTTGGAACGTTCAGAACTTAAGTCAAAACAGCAACGAATTTGACGAGAAACTGGATTTTCTAGTCAATACGTTGCAAACCCTCAACTCTGATGTGATTGCCCTTCAAGAGATCCTGGATTTAGATGCCCTCAATGCTCTCGCAACCAGGTTAGGTTTTCAATCCTTTGCTGCAACACCTGATGGTAGAGGCAATCGAGTTGCATTCTTGACACGCAACAATCCCGTCAGTGCCCCCACCTTGATTGATCAGTGGCAACTCCCCAATGGCGAAGAGATTCATCGATTTAACTCAGATGGTGAGGTCATCGCTGAACCTTCCCTTCCCCGACCCGCTTTTCAAATCACCCTTTCAGATAACGGTGAAGAAATTGACATTATTAACATCCACATGAAATCCAAGCTGCTCACATTTGGGGGTAACTTTTCAACCTCAGATGAACGATTGAGAGTTCAGACCGCATTTTTTGCCCTAGAACGTCGTGCAGGAGAATCGACGACGCTCCGTGAACGGGCTACCGCACTACTTTCATCTGGACGCAGAACAGTCGTTCTGGGTGACTTCAATGATGGGGCGCAGGCAGCAACAACGGAGATCCTATATGGACCATCCGGCAGTCAACCTCGGGGGCCTGAAGATGCGACCAATGCGAGGGGAGCCTTTCAACGAGGTGATGATGGCGATCCACAACGGCTGTTTAACGTGACGAATTTGGTTCCCCTAGAGAACCGTTGGACACGACGTCATCAAGGCCAACCGGAACTATTAGATCATATTTTGGCTAGTGTAGGCATGATGCCCCGCATCAATGGTTTACGGCAGGTACCGACCATGAGCATCCTAAACGAAGAGGTTCCTAATTTACCTGGGGGTAGCCCCAATACAAGCAACGTGATCCCTGATCATGCTCCTGTTACTGCAGCATTTGTGTGAGTATCCTGTAAGTCGTTTTAAGAGATATGGATTTGCGAGTAATTCCCTTGAACATTGATTGGAAAGGAAGGATGCGGATAGTCACCACAGTTGTGTTGATCATCGTTGTTTGCACCCTGAGTGGTTGTGGTGTCATGGGTCGACCGACAGATGGGCTTTATCGTCTACCTTATGCCGACGGTGTTGATGTCGAGGTTACACAAGATGATCTCACTCACCGCACGCCAGCTATGAACATGTTTGACTTTGCCGGTGTTGCAACAGAGCAGATTCTTGTAGCTACAGCACCTGGATGGGTACGTTATTTCGAGGATGAAAACGAGGTTGGCGGCACCGCGAACAATAATTATATTTGGATCGAGCATCCGCTTGACTATTGCCAGACAAGTTCGAGCGAGGCGATTGGGTCAACAACGCCGACAACCTGTAAACCCTGTCCAAAAGGTCTTGGAAAATGCAATGAATGGACGCTTACTGTGCACATGCGCAATAGGAGTATCACGAGTGCACCGCCGCTTGGTGCTGGGCTCAGCCTGAATGAGTGGGTAGTTGCGGGCCAACCCATTGGCATTGAGGGCGCAGTTGGTGTTGTGTTCAAGAACAATATGCGCTGTTCTGATGGCGACTTTGCGGTGGACCCCCTCTGCGGTCGACATGCCCATTTTAATGTGTTCGTTTTCGATTCAGATGTCCCTGTTGAGAATCAAATACCGACTGTAAACGGCGATTACGAAGAGTACGCAAAACAGTTGTCCGAACGGCCAGAGCGCGTGCCAGCCTTCTGTACACAGGCTGGATTGCGTTTTGTTCGAAAAGGAGAAGTACATACTGCGGCACCATGTCCTAACTTTCAGTAAATGGTCATGGGAGACTATATACCAGTATTCAACTAAAGCTGATTCACCAAAGCTAATTAAATAAGGATTTTGAAATAGTCAAATATTTTGAAGTATCTTGATCTGAATTCAGGGCACTGGTATTAACTGTCCACTTTTTCGAGTAAAGTTCGGTAGTGCTAGAAAGTATGAACAAAGTTCGATAATTGTCTATATCGTCAAGTAGTTGACACTTCACGGACTCCTGATCGCAATCTCTGGGTGATGCTGGATTAATGAGTGATATTTTAAAAGCACTTAAAGCGTTTGTTGGCAGAGATCTATCTTATGTCTTTGCGGGTTCACTAATTATTGCGAGCTTTTTATATTTACATAACCGAATGAATCTGGTCGAATTCCCTACTGCTGGCTACTTTGTTTTAGCCGGAATTTCGTACGTCTTATCCTACGTAATTCGAGATACTACAGCGATGATTGGTCTTAGCCCTATAATGACAAAACCTCCAGGAAAATTTATGAAATGGGTTTACAAGAGGTTAAACGGAAGGCCTTGGAATGAAAATATTTCTCCGTACCATATAAATACACAAATACAGATTAATCAGCGATTATCCGCTTCGAATTCGCAATTGCTGGAGAGGATTGCTATGCTTTCCCATTTGTGTTCAACGACCAGCCCATGCTTTTTCTTATCAGGATTAATTTTAGGATATCGAGCTATTGGCCAATTATCTTTGCCGGGGAATAGTTCGTTTGGATTTGATCTTAGCTTAGCAATGTTCGGTATCACAATTTCTTTTGCACTAAGTATCTTTGCCAAATTTCAAGCTATGACTCGTTCGGAATTCATCTATTATGCTTTATCCGTTATTCCAAATGATATGACTATAGTTGGAATAGGTGATGAACCCTCCTAATACCATTGTTTGATTGTGTGTCAACAAAGTGTGAGATAGGTGTCTGAATCTTGCCATCTCAAAGAATGCTCCGTCAGTCCAGCCCATTGGGTAGCCGTGTTCTAATTTACCTGGGGTTTACCCCAATAGAAGCAACGTGATCCCTGATCATGCTCCTGTTACCGCAGCATTTGTCTAACAGTCGTTTAGGCCCTTATCTGATTCGCCTGATGAGTTCTTACACTCAGGCTTTGGAAGCTTGGAAGTCTGTAACTTCAACTAAACGCTTCAAATCAGAGACAACGCTCACCCCATCAGAGATCATCCTGTATTGACGACAGACCCCTCTTGTCCTGGAGTACTGGCCTGAGCAGGCTCTACCGTGGCATCCCCAGCAGTGCCTAGTTGCCGATCCTGTCCAGCATCATTCCCCTGGTTTCTCGCATCATCCTCAGATGATTGTTTAACCGAAAGCACGAGACTTCTAAACGTTTGAGTAAGTTGGTGAATACTGTCACTACCCCCAGCTAGGACCCCTGCAGTCAGAACAACATCAATAAAGTAAAAGAATTTTTGTTGAAGAAGTGACGCTTCTTCATTAGGAGTAAAGAAAACATCTAACGTTCTGACCCCTGCCATAGCAATAAAGAGACTCAACAAGAAGCCAACCGTATAGGTAAACTTTTTCGTATCTCCATCATTCTGTCCCTTAAAGATATTGAGCAGAACCTCCAAAAGGCTTTCTAAGAGCCAAGCAATCATCCAGAGAGAGATCAGTAAATTGAACACCTCATCTGGATTCTTATTCTCAAAAACGACGGAGAGCGGAGGCTCAGTAGAAAATAACTGACCCCCAAAGATAACCAAGGTTATACCAAATAGCCCGAATAAAAGAATTTTTCTAAGTGTATTTAGTGATCCATTTCTGCGAGTAGTCAAACTAATCCCCCTATGGAGTGAATAGAGATATCAACGGCCCTAAGCCACACCGATCGGAAATAGGGAAGCAAATAGCCTAAAGAAATATCTGGAGCAGAAACTAAAAATATGCAAATAGTTCAGCCGCCCTTCGTTAGGCGTCCACTAAATCCCCTTATTGATGGCTATTGAGATCGCTAACCACAAATCTTAGTCCCCATAATGGGTCCACATTCGCAGCACCTTAACCACCTTTAGATCATCGATCACCTGATAAACCAATCGATGTTGAATATTAATTCGCCTAGAGTAAGTTGGTTCAGAAGTTCCCTTCAGCTTTTCAAACGAGGGCGGGGACTGGTAGGGATTATCTGCCAAGACATCTAAGAGCTTTTGCGCCTGTCCCTTTAGATTGGCAGCAGCTAGCTTCAAAGCATCCTTCTGGGCCTGCTTCGTGTACTTGATCGTCCACATCAGCGCCTACCAATCCAGCTCATCCGCACATTCATCGAGCGGTTCACGAATGCCTTCCTCAATCGAATTCCAGACCCCAGGAATTGACTTCAGATAAAGCGTTTCCTGTAATGCCTTCCAGTCCTGCTCACTGACCAACACCGCATTCCCCCTCTTACTCGTAATCGTGACGGGTTCATGGGACTCATTAACCTGATCCACCAACCCAAAAAGAGATTGTCTAGCTTCAGTCACCGAGAGGATAGTAGAGTCAGCCATATTAGCGGGGCACAGAGCAACCTGAGCGTACGGAATTACGTACATAATTATAGCCTTTGCATCTAAAAGTTGAATGGACTTGAGGTCTCGGCCCTCATAATTTGGCATAACTATCCTTCTTAAGCCTCCGGTTTGACCGGAGGACTCGTAAGGTTTAACCTTCCCTGCGGTCATAGTCCTATCCCAAAACTTCGGGAGTTGCTAA
>NZ_JANQOP010000189.1 GCF_028285745.1 Acaryochloris sp. IP29b_bin.137
GCGATCCAGATTGTCCAAAATGGATAAAAATCGAAGATTCTCCCCAACTCTAAGCTCTGAAACCAAGACTATGACTGGCTTTATTTATGCAACAACGCCCAGAAGAAGTATAAAACGCAATTAATGAGCTTGCTAAAGATATTGCCTCAGATTTGCAAAAGGTGCGGGGCGTAATGACTCAATCTTGAGGGACTGGATAAGTTCTCATCACAATTTCTTCAACTTTCTCACTTATTGTTTTGGCATTCTTAGCCGTGTGAAAACAACAGATTCCAACGTCCAGCCCGTTCAATTGTTTTTAGGTGGAGTGTGGAGAGAATCGTGTATTGCTGTCTACTATCAAACCTACGATTGCGATCTATACGTTGGCACGCAAGGTGCATGGGTCATCATTTTACACAAGGTATTGCCTTGTCTAGATATTGAAGGAATCCATTAGCCTAGACCAGGCTGTATCAAAGAGGTTTTATTGTCGTGATGCCGTCAATTTTTCATGAATAAACCATCTGAGCAACGCTCGCTTAATGGAGCGCAGAACTCCTTTCGTCTTTCGGAGCTCTCTCCAGAGCAGATTACTGAAATTTATGATTCATTTCATATTGAAGACGACCGAACGGGACTGAGTTCTGAAACGCTACAACGTGCGATCGCAGATAATCTCTATTACATCCAGGGTAAATTCCCAGAAATTGCCACCCTATATGACTACTACATGGCTGTCGCCTATACGGTGCGCGATCGATTACTGCATCGCTGGATCAACACCGTCAAAACCTACCGTGAACAGGATGTCAAGGTGGTTTGTTATCTCTCTGCTGAATATTTACCAGGCCCTCACTTAGAAAATAACCTGGTTAATCTCGGTATCTATGATCAAGTCCAACAAGCGGTGGAATCCTCGGGATTAGATCTGAGATCCATTTTGGCGCAAGAAGAAGAACCGGGATTGGGGAATGGGGGACTCGGTCGTTTAGCCGCCTGCTATATGGACTCCCTAGCTACCCTGGAAATTCCAGCGATTGGCTATGGCATTCGGTATGAGTACGGAATCTTTGACCAGGAAATCCGAGAGGGTTGGCAGGTTGAAATTACGGATAAATGGTTACGTCTGGGGAACCCCTGGGAAATACCTCGTCCAGAGAACGCTGTAGAGGTCAAGTTTGGGGGCTATACAGAACCCTATACCGATGATCAAGGCGACTACCGAGTACGCTGGATACCTCACCAAGTGGTGAATGGAATACCCTTTGACACCCCTATTTCCGGTTATCGCGTAAACACCACGAGCACGATGCGGCTTTGGAAGGCAGAAGCTCCAGAGTCTTTCGATTTTCAAGCCTTTAACGTCGGGGACTATTACGGAGCCGTCGATGCCAAAATTATTTCCGAAAATCTGACCAAAGTTCTCTATCCCAATGATGAACCCATCCAAGGGAAGCAACTGCGTCTTGAACAACAATACTTCTTCGTTTCTTGTTCCCTCCAAAATCTACTAAAAATTCATCTGTTGCGGGGTGACCCGATCGAGACCTTTTATGAGAAATTTGTGATTCAACTCAACGATACACACCCCGCGATCGGGGTTGCGGAACTCATGCGGTTGTTGGTAGATGAGTATCTGCTTCATTGGCAGAAGGCTTGGGACATAACCCAACAAGCCTTCGCTTACACCAATCACACCCTCCTGCCTGAAGCGTTGGAGACCTGGCCTTTAAATCTGTTTGGCCGTCTCCTGCCTCGGCATTTAGAAATTATTTATGAAATTAATCAGCGTTTTCTCGATCAGGTGCGGCTGAAATATTTGGGCAACCCGGATAAACTCGCCCGCTTGTCCCTTATTGAAGAAGGCGGGAGCAAACGAATTCGCATGGCTCACTTGGCCTGTGTGGGGAGTCACGCCATCAATGGGGTGGCCGCTTTGCATACAGAACTCTTAAAAAAAGGGGTCCTGAAAGACTTCTATGATCTCTGGCCCCATAAGTTCACTAATATAACCAATGGGGTAACTCCGCGACGGTGGATGGTCTTGATTAATCCGAGGCTAACCCAATTGATTACCCGCGAGATTGGTGAAACTTGGATCACACAACTTGAGGATCTCAAACGGTTAGAATCTTTAGCCGAGGATCCAGCGTTCCGCCAAGAATGGCGACGGGTCAAACGGGCCGTTAAACAGGATCTAGCAGACTATATTCAAGCTCACCAAGGACTGACTCTCAATCCCGATTCTATCTTTGATATCCAGGCCAAGCGCATTCATGAATATAAGCGTCAACATCTCAATGTGCTCCATATCATTACGCTCTATAACCGTATCAAGCACAATCCCCAACTCGCGGTTCCACCCCGCACTTTTATCTTTGGAGGTAAGGCTGCCCCCGGCTATCGGATGGCCAAGCTAATCATTAAGCTGATCACGGCAGTGGGAGAAGTCGTGAATTATGATCCTGACATTTGCGATCGCATCAAAGTAGTCTTCCTACCTGACTTCAATGTCACCAACAGTCAGCGAATTTATCCCGCCGCTGATTTATCGGAGCAGATCTCCACGGCAGGCAAGGAAGCCTCCGGCACGGGCAATATGAAGTTTTCGATGAATGGCGCTTTAACCATTGGCACCCTCGACGGGGCCAATATTGAAATTCGCGAGGCTGTGGGAGCTGACAACTTTTTCCTATTTGGGCATACCACTGAAGATATTGTTGACCTTAAGGAACAAGGGTACGTCCCAAAGACCTTCTACAATACCAATCCAGCCCTGAAAGAAGCGATCGACCTCATTGCCTCAGGATATTTTTCCCATGGGAATCGGGCGCTATTTCAACCCCTAGTGGATCAACTTCTGCAAGCAGATCCCTATTGCTTACTGGCAGACTATCAGTCATATATTGACTGCCAAGATCAGGTGGGACAGGCATTTCAAGATCAAGACACCTGGACCAAAACGGCTATTCTCAATGTGGCTCGCATTGGGCGGTTCTCTTCAGATCGGGCCATACGGGAATATGGCCGAGAGATTTGGCAGGTTGATCCGGTCTCCATTCATTTGGAGGAATATCAGCAGGCCAAAGCCAGCTTGGCAGGAGAACACTGTCTGGATGCAGATGCATGTCCCTTTTGAGACCTTTATGCCGCCATAAAGTCCTGCAGATTACCCGATTGGAGTAACTTCGATTTTGCTGTCTGTTCGAGTTTTCTCACCCATTCCCGACTGATGCCCATTTGTTGACTGACTCGGGAGAGAGAGCGTTCTCGCCCATCTTCAAGACCATAGCGGAGGATAAGAACAGTGCGCTCATTGTCATTGAGCTGAGCGAGAGCCGACCATAAAGCATTTCGCAAAAAATCTTGTTCCACCACTTCACTTGGACTGGGCATTTGCAGATCTTCTAAAAAATCTCCTAACTCCGTATCTTGATCTTTTACCATGCGGATATTCAGGGATTCAGGATTGGATATCCGGGCGGCTTGTAAGGTCTTCTGCAGCTGTTCCAATGTGATGCCTAATTCGGCAACCATTTCCTGGTGAGTGGGGGTGTGTCCAAGGGTTTGGGATAGCTCTCGACGCACTCGTTTGATGCGGTTGAGCTTTTCCGTCATATGCACAGGGATGCGAATGGTATGGGACTGCATTGCGATCGCACGAGTGATAGATTGGCGAATCCACCAGTATGCATAGGTGCTAAATCGATATCCCTTAGCAGGATCAAACTTCTCTACCGCTCGCTCTAGCCCCAAACTCCCTTCTTGGATGAGATCAATTAAATCCATTCCCCGTTTTTGATATTTCTTCGCGATCGTGACCACTAACCGCAGATTGGCACAAATCATCCTGTGCTTCGCCCGCTGCCCCCGCTGCTGTATCTGGTCTAATTCAGCTTGGGAAATCGCTTTCGGCGGATGTAGGGCTGATTGGATTTGTTGGCCTAATGCCACTTCTTCTGCATGGGTCAACAGCGAGTATCCACCCATACGGGTCAAATAGGACCCAAGAGCGTCTTTATTCGATCTCATGGTTGTAAACATCTCGATCACCTGTTTGCGTTACTGACTTAAGCTGATTCGAAAGCGTCGGATTGCACGATCGAGCGTCAGCCCATAATTAATGTGGATCTAGGAAGTCTGATTCTGACTCACTTCGACTGAGCATGATGGCAAAGCTCAACAATAAGAACAACGCCATCAATAACCAGCTCAATACCGTGACCCATTCCGGATAGTCAGGGTGAAAAAACAGTCTTAAATCGGAGGGGATTTGCATTTATCGCACTCCTATTCTTCTAATAAAATCCGATAAACTGGCAAAAAAGATTGCCCCATAGCGAGATTCGCCGTTTATCCTCATTTCTACAGTAGAAAATAGTCTTGGTAATCTTGTGAGGTCGATAATCCAATCTCTGACTTACCTTCAGGCCACTACAGAGGTTCTATAAAGGAGAAACAGTAAATGGTAGACACCCTAACCCATCCAAATTATGGAATTGTTGCGAATATCTGGCCAACGTTCATCTGCCCTGCAACACATGACTAACTCCTTAGCCTACAGGGCCATCCATATCTAGACCCTGGCAAGTACTTCAGCCAAGATTCCAGGCTGAACAAAGATCGGATCAAACTTCAGCCTGGAACAGTGATTGATTGTCTGGATCCGTCTCAAGATGGGTAATGCGTCCCCGCCAATAGGTAAAGGGGCCGTCTTCCAATTGCCAGCTCACTTGCCCCAAGGTTGGAATATCGTACCCACCCAATGTCTTATAATCGGATGCCGCACAACTCCAGGGGGTTTCAACGGCTTGTCCTGCAACCATTCGGGGTCGGTTCGGTGCAGTGATATTGACGAGGTCACCATTATGGTCAAAATTGTAATGGACTCCTACGTCCGGTTCACCTTTAACTTCTACAGTGAACTCATTCAGTTCGTGCCAATGTAACGCTGAATTATTTAGAAACGCAGCTGGGAAAAAGATCAATTCCGCCAGGTACCGCATTAGCTCCCCCTTATCTGTACTCGATCCCGTCGCCCTTAAAAAGGGAATCGAACCCAACAGCCTTCCTTCCAGCCTGCCTTTACCTTGGACATAGCTGTCCACTACTTCGATATGAATAAAGGGCGCAAGCCGAAAGGTGGCTCGCCACACAAACCCCGGTTGTCGAATCGAGAAGTCTTGGGTGGCCGAAAAAGGTAGCCACCGTCCCTGCTCAGATAAACGCATTTCACCCGTTTGGTGAATCTGAATAGTGGTGGGACAATCCTGAGATGGCCCTTGGTTTGAGTCTGAAAGATGCGATCGCATCGCCAATGCACCAATCAACCGGGGGGGTTGAAGGACCTGTTCATCATTGGTTAGCGTTCTCAGAGCCTGGACTTGTTGCTCAATTGAACGATGAAACTGCCAAGTGGACCCAAAATGCAAAACGGACAAGAGGGCTAGAGCCAATAAAATTGCGAGCCTAAGGGTCAAAACAACCTCCCAAACCTCAATCAAAATAATCAGCACATGACTCACCCCCTTTAATTCTCAAATGAAGATAAACAGGATGATATGCAAGCTCCTTCCGTATACTACTCCTGTGTTAACCTTCATTTTTACGGTAGAAAGTATACCTGGGAAACTTATGAAGAGGCGTCAAATCCCAGATACGCGCATTGAGCACGCTGATAAAACCGTTAAAAACTATCTAATCAGTATCTTTTTGAACTCAACGCAACAGAATATCAGGATGGATAATCCTAGGCTGACAGCTAAGTCTAAGTACGATAAAGGAATCGTTTTGAACATTTGCTGGAAGAAGGGAATATAAACCACAGCAAGCTGACCTATAAAGGTAACGATCACCGCAACCAACGCTGGTCGATTGGATAACACTCCGATCTTAAATAATGAGTCTTGGTCCGAGCGCACTGCTTGAGCAATACTGATCCGGGAAAAGGCTAATGTACAAAAAACCATGGTTTGCCAACTAGCTAACCCTAACCTCCAGTAGTGATATCCCACACACAACAGGGTAATTCCGAGAAAACTTCCTATCCAGATAATCCCGTTACCGACACCACGACCGAAAATACTTTCTCGCGGATTGAAAGGAGCTCTTCGCATAATTTGGCGTTCTGCAGGTTCCACACTTAGCGAAAGAGCTAGAATACCGTCTGCTAAAAGATTAATCCACAAAATCTGTAGCGGTAGCAATGGCAGTGGCATCCCCAGAAAAGGAGCCAATAAAATCACCAAAAGTTCGCCTAGATTGCCAGTTAGCGTATATTGAATGAATTTACGAATATTGTCATAGATGACTCGGCCTTCACGAGTAGCAGCCACAATCGTGCTGAAATTGTCATCTAAAAGAACGATATCGGAAGCATCCTTAGCTACATCTGTTCCTGTAATACCCATGGCTATGCCAATATCAGCTTGCTTAAGAGCAGGAGCATCATTGACCCCATCTCCTGTCATCGCAACGATATGGCCTGCCCGTTGGAGGGCCTGAACAATCTTTAATTTGTGTTGAGGCGCAACACGAGCATAGATTGACACTTGAGTTGACACCTCAAGTAACTTTTGATCGGTGAGCTGATCTAAATCTCTCCCTGTCAATAGATGACCGTCTGAGCTAATCCCTAACTCTGAAGCGATATGTTCTGCTGTTAACGGATGATCACCCGTAATCATTACAGGTCGAATTCCGGCAGTTTTACAGGTTTGGACAGCAGTATATACATCTGACCGGATGGGGTCAATCATGCCAAAAATCCCCACAAAGATAAGCTGTTTTTCTAGAGCTACCAAATCCTCAGGGAGTGAGCTAAAAGGTCGGTATGCCATACCTAGCAGTCGCATTCCCTCTTGAGCAAGTTTGTTATGGGTCTGCAGAATGCGCTCACACCGTTGCGGGTCCAAAGGCACCAACTCCTGGATCTCCCAAACCCATTCTGAAATATTAAGCAGCTGATCAACAGCTCCCTTACAAATAGCGATATAACGACAATTATCGGGGATTTGAATGGTAGAAAAAGTTCTGGAAAGTATGCGAGAAGTTGGGTTTACATTTGACTCCTCATCCTGAAGGCAATGAACGGTTGTCATCCGTTTACGCTCTGAATCAAAGGGTAATTCTTTGATTCGCGGCAAGTGGGTTTCCAAATCTGCCTTGTCTAAGCCAAACTGAGCGGCTGCAAGAACCAAAGCTGTCTCCGTTGGATCGCCTAACAGGCAATACCCTTGAGATGAACCTTGTTCAAAATTCAACGCAGCATCACTACATAAAGCACCCCCCATCAGTAGCCAGGCGAGAACGGGTTGAAGCTCATGGATGGGGGCATTCAATAACGTTCTCAAGGGGGGTTGATGAGGATCCAGCTCAAGGCGACTCCCCGCAATGACGAGTGACTTGACGGTGATTTGATTTTCAGTGAGTGTCCCCGTCTTATCTGTACAGATTACGGTGACTGAACCTAGAGTTTCAACTGCAGGTAATTTCCGAATCAAGGCCTGCTGCTTTAACATTCGCTGGGCACCAAGGGATAAAGCGATGGTTACCACAGCGGGTAATCCCTCTGGAACTACAGCGACACCTAGACTGACGGCAATCATAAAAATGGCCTGGAAATCTTCACCTCGCAATAAACCCAGCCCAAAGACAATAAGCACAACAACAAAGATAGCGATTGCTAGTCTTCGCGCCAGTTGATCAAGCCGTCGTTGAAGTCGAGTGGGTTCAGCTTTGACCGACTGAATGGCCGCTGCAATCTGCCCTAACTCCGTATTCATGCCTGTTTCAGTGATGATGATTTCACCACGACCGTAGGTGACCATTGTTCCCATAAAGGCCATGTTGCTACGATCCCCTAAGGGGAGATCTGCAAGATTTAATCCTTGAGCGATCTTTTGTACGGCATCGGATTCACCGGTGAGGGAGGATTCTTGAATTCGTAGGTTAATACATTTCTGGATGCGGCCATCGGCTGGCACCAAATTGCCTGATTCTAAAAGCACAATATCTCCAGGTACCAGCAAGTTAGAGGACAGCTCCAGTACCTTTCCTTCTCGTTTTACTCTGACTGTGGGAATAGCGAGCTGACGGAGAGAATCAATCGCGCGTTCAGCTTGATATTCTTGCCGAAACCCAAGCAGTGCATTAAAGACGATGATCGTGAAAATTGCGATGGCATCCTGAATATCGCCAAGTACCGCAGATAGAACAGCCGCAACAATCAAGATTAGAACCATGGTTGCTGTGAGCTGTTCCCACAAAATTAACCAGGGACTTTTCGTGGACTGTTTTAATAACTCATTGGGGCCATAGTTCGAGAGTCGTTGGCGGGCTTCCTCTTGGCTTAACCCCTCAGACAAAGTTCCCAACTTTTGCAATACTTCCTGGGGATTGAGTTGATACCAAATACTCATAAACACAAGTAAGCGTAACTGTTGAATGAAATAGCCCTGAATTGAGAGTACTATTCAATGAATGATAAAAGTTGAGAATCTAGATCCTGATCAGTATTCACTATATGAATAAATGGTTTTTCTGTATCGTTGAAGTCTTCAGCTTCATTTATTTGAGTTTCTAATATTGAAATGTTGGCGTCAGAAATATCATTGGTACGATACATTAGACGATTTCGTATAACTTCTAATGGGGCTTTACAGACAATGATATTCAAAGGGATTTTAGCTGCTTTTGTTCGAGTAATCACTTCATTACGAAAATTCCGTTTATCATACTTCGCATCTAATATTACAGTCACACCCTGTTTGGCGAGCTGAAGGCCGGAATCGACTAGCCTTTTATAGGTTTTATAGGTCATTTCTGGTGTATAAATATCTTGACTTGAGTGTTTATTAGATCTTGACTCTAGGAGTGAGATGCCAGCTATATGCTTGCGAACAGCATCAGAACGAATATGAATAGCATTAATTTTTCTAGAAAGATTTCTGGCGACAGTGGTTTTTCCTGAGCCAGAAATACCCGACATTAGAATGACTCGACCTTGGGGACGATAGGTGTAATCAGAAGCAAGTTTATAGTAGGCTTGGGCTTGGGCTTTAAGGATAGCTTTTTCTGAAGGCGAAATTAGTGAATCTTCACACGTCAAAGAAGTGACATTACCTCTTATGAATGCCCTCATGATTAAGTAGAGTGGCAATATATTAACCCCACTATAATCGTCAGTTTTTTCTAGGTACTCATTGAGAAACTCATTTGCGTAGTCAAGATGACCGTAATATGTCAAGTCCATTACTAGAAAAGCAACATCATACAGAATGTCAATGTAGCGGAATTCTTGATTGAACTCTATGCAGTCGAAAGCCTGAAGTTTATCTTGAAAAAGACACAGATTTTTGAGGTGTAAGTCACCGTGACATTCACGAATTTTATGCTGGAACTGACGTTTCTCTAACCATTCGGAATGGTCGGATAGGAAATGGTTAATATATTCAAAAATATTCTGGTATCTGGATGGACTCAATGTTTTATTTATATATGAACGACTAAGTGTAAAGTTTTCTCTATTGATATGACGAATAACTTCAACGCTTCCGTAGCTTTGGATTTTTGAATTAGTTTCTGCCTCAGAATGATACAGCGCAATCTGTTTTCCAAGAGATTGCATATGTGTAAATGTCAACAGATTTTCCTGTAATAGTTCTAGTCCATCTTTCTCAAATTGGTGCATCTGAATCACATATTCAATCACCTGTTCAATATTGGTCTGGCTCTTTGCTATTTTGAATTGACGATGTGATATTTCAATAATTGGAAGTACAGCAATGTATAGATTTGGAGCAAGGATACGATTTAATCGTAGTTCTTCTTGGCAGAAATGATGGCGTTTTTCTAAAGTTGAAAAATCTAAAAATGATAGTTTAATGGGTTTCTTTATTTTATATGCATATTCTCCTGTTAATACAATATAGGAGATATGAGTCTGAACAATCTCTATCGGTTTAGAGACAGAATAAGGATAAAAGCTAGGTTGAAGCATTCGCAGAATTAATGGAGGAAGAGAATCTGTCATGATTTATCACTTTCCTTTAATCGCTCATAATTTGTTTATACAAGTCTTAATGAGTTCTAAAAATATGATATCTATGTTAGATAATGGAAAAATTAGTATCGTCAGCTACTGACTTTATTAGGCTTATTATGAGTTGGGTAATCCAAGGAATAAGGAATTAATTTGAATAAAATTCACTATCAGAAATAAACTGAAGTCTGTATAAGGCATCAATAGATTACCTATGGCGTTATAAAATATCACTATCAAAAAAACAACGCTACGACGACCTGACTAGATGTTTAGCAGGGCCAGAAGGCCCATACTCCCCCTATTTTCAACAGCCTTTCCCGATGTGCCAAAAGAGCTGTGAAAATCCATAGCTAATGAGTTATCCCTTAAAAAATGACGAGGATTTGCTCTCTGGCTTGGATGAATGAGCTTGGTAAGTTTCATCACACAGTAAGACTAACTGACCCCTCACTGCAGCGTGATCCAGTAAGTCATGGGCTACCGCTACGTCTTTTAAGGGTAGGCGATCGGCAATGATAGGCTGAATAGAGCCATCTACCAGTAGATCGAGAAGGCTCGTTAAGTCGTCTCGGAACCAATTGGGCTGACGCCGCTTCAAATCAGCAATGTTGTAAAATACAGCGCTACGACGATCCGGCCAGATGCTTAACAGAGTCAGAAGGCCCATACTCCCCCCGACTGTCAACAGCCTTCCCAAGTGTGCTGATAGCGCTGAGGAAAACCCATAGCTAATGAGTTGCCCCCTAGGAGATACGGTTTGGTAGGACGCCAGCAGATGACGCCCTCCAATGGCATCAAAGACCACATCCATCCCATCAGGAACGAGGCGACGAATCTGCTGTTGGAAGTCTTGCTGTTGATAATCAATCGGAGTAGCGCCTAAATTGGCAATGAGATCATGTTTCGCTGTGGAGTCCGTACCATACATCTTTAAGCCTGCGAGGTGACCTAACTCCAGGAGCGCAGTTCCAACACCGCCCGCAGCACCGTGAATCAAGATGCGATCGCCGGGTTGAACCTTAGCGATTCGGTGCAGCAGCTGATAGGCTGTCACGTACTGCAAAACTAGACCGACAGCCTCTGCAACATCCACCTCCGCTGGTACTGGAACACATTCGTGAGCGGGTAGACAAATGTACTCACTATATCCACCCACTACAGTCAGGGCCGCAATCCGTTGACCGATGTCCAGCCCAGCGACCCCTGGGCCAAGCTGATCAACAATCCCAACCACTTCATAGCCTGGGGTAAAGGGCACTTTGGGTAAACCCGGATAGAGTCCTTCGCGGATCAAAACGTCTGTAAAGGCCACACCAGTTGCTAATACCCGCACTCCCACTTCTCCTGCGCGAGGTTCAGGCCGTTCATCCATGACCATCTCAAAAACATCCGGTCCGCCGTGGTGGGAAATTATCACATGTTGGTAGCGCATGCTAACACCTATGGTTGAGGGCTAAATGCTTTACGGTTTAAGGCATCTAGCTCTCAATCTAGAGTGGGATATTGTGAAAATTGTGAGGGATGAAAGCACCGATTAGCGACGATCTAATCCCCTCACATTGTCTTCAACTTTTCGCTTTAGTCTCATGGCTAGAGACGATCTTAATTGCCCCTCAAGATTAGTCCTCCCCCCTCTTCCTGAGCACCTGGTGCTTGAAGTCAAGCGTTTTATCGCCATTCAATTATGGGAATGCAGGATGTCTTGATTGATAAGGGATTTTCTCACAGGCTTTCAACATAGAAAGCGGTCGGAGATGTTAAAAATTACAATCGAATGAGCACAACATCGCTAAAACATCACAGTTGCTAGTTACTGAACGGTCATGGAGACACCCATGTTCAATATTATCCGTTACAGTCAAATGGTCGGGTTAACTGCCGTAGGAAACACCACAAATTCTCGCCTGGGAAACGTGGAAGAGATCTGGCTTGACAAGTCTGGATATGTCACACATCTATCCAGTCGCCAGCGGTATTGGTCTCTACGTCAAGTCGTGAGTGTGGGCAGAGAGACCGTGTCGGTTGATCGTCCCCTCCTAGTGACAGCCCCACCCCACCTTCATCCTGGATATCAACTCCCAGTCCGATCTAGGGTCGGAGAAAAGTTGGGCTGGGTGGAGGATTTTCTGTTCGATTGGCATACAGGGGAAATCGTCGCTTATATCTTGGCAGGAGAGATTGCCAGTTACCTGGGAGAGCGTGCAATCCTCTTCCCTGGGGATATCGAGAAATACACACCTGAAGCCCTCCTGATTCCAGAAGGAGCAAAAAATCTACTCAAACTGGAGTCAGAAGGGTTAAAGGACTTTATTTGCGAAAAATCTGACGAGGTGAAATTTGTCATCCAGGAGATGACGGATCGCTTACAGCGTTTATTCAATCTAAATGATGGACCATACGAGATTCAGATCAAGATTCAGCAAGTTAGCGAAGCCCTTGCTTCCACGAATAAGTATGATCAGCGCCATTTGGCTGAAGCTACTGAGTTTCTTCAAGGTCAATGGGCTAGTTTGCAGCGTGGATTTAGTCGTAACCTCAATCTAGCCCAAACTGCTCTAGAAAAAGCTTGGCAAGAAATTGTGAGTCAGAACAAGCTTTAAAGGTTGATCACGATCTGGATGCCTATCTATTTTTGGTGTGCTGCTCACCCACCCAAATGAACTGCCCCCTTTAATTTATGGAGGATTGGATATGTCCACTCTAACCCTCAATGTTTCTACTGTTAGCCCTCTCGGCGACCATGTCTTTCTGAAGGTAAATAAGGCTGAAGAAAAAACCGCAGGTGGCATCTTAATGCCCGATACAGCTCAAGAGAAACCTCAAGTGGGAGAGGTGGTTAGTGTTGGGCCTGGTTTGAAGTCTGGGAATGGCTCCTATGCCCCCATCGACGTTCAAGTCGGCAATCAGGTGCTATATGCCAAATACAGTGGAACGGGTATCAAACTGGGTAATGAAGATTATGTGCTGACCAAAGCTCAAGATATTCTCGCGATTGTCTCATAGGGAATCAACGTGGTGAAGGTAAGGAATTATGGCTAAGTCAATTCAATACGATTCAGCGGCTCGCCATGCCTTAGAGCAAGGGATCGATCTGCTAACTGAAGCAGTGGCAGTGACCTTAGGACCAAGGGGCCGCAATGTCGTCCTTGAGCAGAAATTTGGTCCCCCGCAAATTGTGAATGATGGCATCACCATTGCCAAGGAAATTGAGCTAGACAACCCTTTAGCCAATACAGGCGTGGCCTTGTTGCGCCAAGTTGCAGCCAAAACCAATGATGCGGCAGGGGATGGCACCACCACAGCCGTTGTTTTAAGCCATGCAATGGTAAAGGAAGGGTTGCGCAATGTCGCAGCGGGAGCCAATCCAATGGCAATCCGACGAGGCATCGACCAGGCCACCCAATTTTTGTTGGATCAGATTGCTGAACATGCACTACCTGTGAAAGATTCCAATGCGATCTCACAGGTTGGGACCATTGCTGCGGGCAATGATGAAACTGTGGGGCAAATGATTGCTGCTGCCATGGCAAAGGTGGGTCAGCAAGGGGTGATTTCTTTGGAAGAAGGCCAATCAATGCAGACCGAAGTCGAAGTCACGGAAGGGATGCGGTTTGACAAGGGGTATATTTCACCTTACTTCGTAACGGATGCCGAGCGAATGGTGACGACTCTGGATGATGCCTACCTATTACTAACGGATAAAAAGATCACCTTAGTGAATGCCTTACTGCCCATTCTGGAGAACGTTACACAAACGGGTAAACCTCTTGTGATAATTGCTGAAGATATTGAAAAAGAAGCCTTAGCAACCCTTGTCCTTA
This sequence comes from Acaryochloris sp. IP29b_bin.137, assembly GCF_028285745.1. Classification (GTDB taxonomy): domain Bacteria; phylum Cyanobacteriota; class Cyanobacteriia; order Thermosynechococcales; family Thermosynechococcaceae; genus Acaryochloris. Next base: position 13,849 of record NZ_JANQOP010000189.1, read on the forward strand.
ATCAATTACGAGGTACTGTCAGGGTGGCTGGGGTTAAGGCACCTGGATTTGGCGATCGCCGCAAGGATCTGTTAGCTGATATAGCGGTACTCACTGGAGGACAAGTCATCAGCGAAGATACCGGGCTGAGATTAGAAAACGCCACCCTAGAAATGATGGGCCGTGCTCGCCAAGTGGTCATCACTAAGGACCATACCACCCTCATTTCGGAAAGCAATGAAGCTGCTGTCAAAGCGCGTTGTGAGCAAATTCATCGCCTGATAAATGAGACAGACTCATCCTTTGAAAAGGAAAAACTGCATGAGCGTCTAGCTCAGCTTTCTGGTGGGGTAGCTGTAATCAAAGTTGGGGCCGCCACTGAAACGGAAATGAAGGACCGTAAGTTAAAACTAGAAGACGCGATTAACGCAACTCAAGCCGCTGTTGAGGAAGGCATTGTTCCAGGTGGTGGTACAACCCTCGTGCATCTTGCCCCTCAACTTGAGGACTGGTCTGCTGAACATTTGGTTGGTGATGAACTGATCGGAGCCATGATTCTAGTCCGTTCCCTCTCTGCTCCATTGAGACAGATTGTTGAGAACGCGGGTCTGAATGGTGGGGTGGTTGTAGAGCAGGTTAAGACTTTACCGTTCAACACGGGCTATGATGCCTTGAACAACCAGTATGTAGATATGTTTACTGCCGGGATTGTCGATCCAGCTAAGGTGACTAGTGCTGGGTTGCGAAATGCCGCTTCCATTGCGGGTATGGTTCTGACCACGGAGTGCATTATTGCGGAGCAATATCAGGCAACAACAAAGGATTTAGCGAATGCTGGTTGAGAAATTAAAGAGCTCGGTGACTGATTTTTTTAGCTGATGTTACGACATTAGGATTCCCATCAATGTCCGATTTGGCCAGTATTCGTTGGCTGATCTTCATGGTTTTCACATAATTATTCCTTAATCTTTGGAATATTGGTAATCATCCATGAGATGGAACGGAAGGAAAAAGTGCCCACATAGATGGAGTGAGTCATCATGTCATCCGCATCAACTGGCGTACTAGATAGGTGTCCTGATATTACAGAACTGCCTGAGAAAGTGAGGTGTTGTTATGTCAATGAGATGCAGCGAACCCAAATTATCCGAATTGTCAATATTCCCCACGACTTCCTCGAGCGGACTGTATTACCAGGTGATCACTTAGTTTTTGAAACCTATCCCGACGCTGAGTTGGAGGTTCATACTTATGAAATGGCCAGTGCTACTTTGACGGCGAAGATTATATGCGATCGCTTGGCCATTCCAACAGTATCGGAAACAACTAGGATGTGTGCTTTATATAAAGAGTTGAATGGGGGATAAAAGGTCCCCTCAGCCCCTTAAGCACAAATGATTCTTGTTCCCACTCTAATAGCCTTTGCCACTTAGAACTAGGTATGCTTTGGATCTATTCCCAAAAACAGGCCCCCTTTTGGTGGATTGAAGTTGTGGCGCTAGAACCACAAAGCACACTCTACTATGGCCCTTTCAGAACTTCGACAGAAGCCGCAAATTATCAAGCTAACGTTACTAAAGACATGAAGGCAGAGCCTCAAAAAATTACTGTCACAATCCGCACATGTCAACCAGAAATCTTAGCCATCACTAGTATTGAAGCCCCGAATAGAGAACCCCCTTTTCTACCCGAACGATAGCTCCAAAACGACAATACTTCAACGAGAAGTATGGATACTCAACATCTAAAATTCATCCCTCAGAGCAACGTTTTTAAGCTGCTATGGGTCTTATTCTTATCTTTTCTAATTGGATTGGAGCGAGAAGGACATCATACTCAAACAGGTCGCTATGCTTTTGGTGGAGTTCGTACCTACCCAATGATTGGATTAGTAGGGTACTGCATCGCCTTTTTGACGAACGGTCAAAGTATCGCATTGGGAATGGGTTTTCTAGCCATTGCTGGTCTGATGGCTCTTTCGTATTGGCATAAGTTGCAAACAGTAGAAAATGCAGGGGTAACTTCAGAAATTGCTTGCTTAGCAACCTATTTGGTGGGTGCTCTTGTCTACTTTGGTCACTACTGGGAAGCTGCAACCTTAGCGATTACCAGTTTATTTTTATTGGAATTAAAGTCTGTTTTAGAAAAGTTGGCTACCCAATTTTCTTCAGAAGATATTCTTACATTAACCAAGTTTTTACTACTGACATTTGTGATCTTGCCAGTTCTGCCTAATCAAGCCTATGGCGAGTTTCAACTCAATCCCTTTAAGACTTGGTTAGTCGTCATTGCTGTAAGCGGCATCTCCTATGCCAGCTATCTGTTGCAGCGTGCATTTCAGGGAAGAGGGACTCTGATTATTATTGCGTTGATTGGTGGAGCTTATTCTTCAACCGTTACAACCGTTGCCCTTGCAAAACAATCCACCTCAGATCCTCTGCCAAGAAGGTATGCAGGAGCAATTCTCATCGCCTCAGGGATGATGTATTGCCGCTTGATCGTTTTAACGGGTATCTTCAATAAGTCTCTTGCAGCCCTCCTATGGGGACCTATGAGTCTCGTGGCAAGCATCGCTATTTTAGGAGGTGGAATATGGTTAATATTTACAGGTCGCTCAGCTAAGGTTTACTCAGTCCGAGGAACACCTCAAAATCCACTTGAGCTGAGATTTTCGTTACTCTTTGCAGGGGTATTTGTGATGTTGCTAGTTTTGACACACTACGCAATTGAGGTTTTGGGTCAAGCGGGCATCTACACCCTAGCTGGTATTTTGGGGTTCGCGGATGTAGATCCTTTCGTCATGGGTATCACCCAATCTGCTGGTCAGTCTACTGCGCTAAACATTAGTGCGATCGCTATTTTAATTGCCGCAGCAAGTAATAGTATCGCGAAAGGTGTATATACATTAGGTATTGGTGATTGGAAAGTAGGGAAATCAAGCCTCATTTTGCAAAGTATTTTAGCTTTAATCAGCGTACTTCCAATTTTATATTTGAGGTAAGAAATGAGAGGCAATAAAAAAATAATAACGCCATTATTTTGAACAAAAGTCTTGACAGTCTGGTGCATCACTTGTTAAGACTTTGCTTGGGTGAACAGCACAATGAAGATATGTATTTCGATGATAAAACTTACAGTTTAAGCAATGATAATAATTTCTTTTTTGTAGACTTGCGAAAGGTTTACGGAAAAACTTAATGAAGTTCGGATACCAGTAAATTAAGATCACCATTAAGATCGCTATTCCTATCCCAAAACTAATAGAAGAACTTTCTTGATTGTCGGACACTTTTTTAGGATTAGGGATTTCAATCGTATTAGTTAAAATAATTTTCCTGGCTGTTTTAGGCTGTTCAACTATTATTTGATCTAAAACTGTTTTGTATGTCATGATTGCATTTGACCAATGACTTAAACAAACTCTTTGGGCATAATTAGAATTTTCCTTAAATTGTTGATAACAATCTCCCGTGTATTCTTAACATGCACCAGCCTGTTATACAGGTACTACTTCTCGCCTGTTATAACTTACATATTGACAATTAAACTGTAGTTGTAAAATTTGAGGAATCTGTGAGAAGGCAAGAATTAAGTGAGCATTGATAAAGATTTAGATATCGCTTCTCTTCGCCGATACTTTATGGCTATTTAAATCACAAGAACTTAAGCTTTCTTCACTCATGATTAAAAGAAATGAATATATTAGTTATCAATACTACTGGTGATTCAGTACTAGATTTAGTTTTACGAAATATGATGTTACTGTTGATCTATGTTTTTTGGGATGTAGGCAGATTTTATCTATGACTCACAGAATCTCCAAGTTCTTCGAATAGACTATATACTAAGCAATTCAAAGGTTTGATGTTTGAGTTAAGCACATCAAGCTGCTAGATATTCAAGGTTGTATAGGGATTCAGAGCCATGAATACTAATGATCTTAAGCCCGATAAATATTCTGATAAAATAGTTACTCCCCCTTATAGAGATATAGTTGTCTCTGGACTTATGTTCGTAGGGTTGTTCACCGTCCTCTTATTTCTGGGTATTCTTTAATACTTTATGAAACCTTTTTAGCCTATATAAGAATCAGAGTTTTGGCTTATCTAAACCGAAGAGAAAACTTCAAAATATTGTCTTCTCTACCTGCGAATAAATAGTTGGATTTATATGTATATTTCTGAAGTTTAATACTAATAGATATTCAGAAATATATGCAGGCTATCTAAAAGTACATGATGGAATTCTTTAGGCAAAATCTCCAGCCATGAAAGAAACTATCCAAAATCATCTTATATCTGCTAGCGCTAATCCAGACATGCAGAGAAATCAAAGGAATATCTCCTTCGGTACCCAGGGTAAGCGCAAGAAAAATGAGGCGTTAATATGCTATGGAACTCCATTCTGTTAAAAGGGTTTCCCATGGCTACAGGTTTCAGCAAGACCCCTTC
>NZ_JANQOP010000243.1 GCF_028285745.1 Acaryochloris sp. IP29b_bin.137
GGTTGCACTGACACCAATTAATATCCCCCCGAAGAGGGCCGTTAGTTCATTGAAGCCAATCACTTAAAACCACTAGTCTGCAGGGTTGGGGATGTTGCTTTTCACTTGTTTAATATACTTGAGTTTGGACTAAGTTGATGTCGCCAAGCAGTGTAAAGTATCCCGTTGCCAAGATGGCAATTTAGGTTTCTATTTAAAGAATCTCCTCACTTTCACGACTATTGTTTGAGATTCCAAATTTGCCTCTTGATCAGCCATTCTCCAGAGTCATCTCTATGAAGAAGCCAGGTCTTCGTAGTTTTGAACGAATTGGCCATGCCATCGGCTAGAGTAACCGTATTGATATGCCCCTCAGCAATGCCATATATCCATTGATCGTCGATCCGTAACGCATCAAGGGGAGTCAATTGAACTGTCCATTTCGCGACTTCGTAGTCCTTTTGTTCGCTCTTTGAAATTTCATCCGGGCCGTATTCAGGCTCCGACTTTGGTGGCATCCGAATCGCGTCTGGAGCAAAAAGCTGCCGATAAGCTAGCGAATCGTTGGCACTAACAGCTGCTGCATATTTTTCACATAACGTTTTAAGGACCTCATTCGCATCAATCATGGTTTATACCTCACGAAACAACTCGCCTAGCTATGTTGCAGAACAAATACATTTAAAACACAACTAGCTTAGTCGGGAGACTGACAAAAGATTATTCTTCAATCCCCTGTATAAGGTATATATAACAAACTCTACGAAATAGACTAAGCCGCCATTAATGTAGCCTAAAGCAATCTGTACTCAGCAGTACTCGAACCAGTAAATTACAAATCTTTGAGTTGAGCAAAGAACCTCACTACACAGATTTAGTTGGCGGCTAGAACGTCTAAACTAAATGTTAATTCTTTTGGTCGATTAATTATAATTGGCTAATCTCAGAAAAAATAATTCTTTCGTTGTCAAGAGCTAACGCGCTGATATTCAGTCGTTCCAGCCATTGGAATTATCTGACAGGACATATAAAAGAATCAATATCTGTTAAGTTGCTTTAACCTAGGTTTTTTAGCCGCCAACAAGGAATACTCACTATTCTCCTAGAAATTTGCTAAGAAAGTCAGTCAGACTTATTGATTAGTAAGAGTGCTAGTGATCTTGCTGCTTTTGACTATAATCCCTACCAGCAAAGCAATTCAAGTTGCGAAACTTTAAATTGATCTCAGTATTTCTACTGTACTCCCGACCTACAACCCCTTCGTAGGCTAGGCAATACGTTGATGAATAACTCATAGTCAATTCCTAGAAATCAAACTAATTGAGCTTGATCATGACAGCCGATGAGATCATTGAGTACTACGTGCAGACTTCTCACTCTACTCTATTGACAACAAAACAACACCCTCTTTGTCCATACATCCTTAAGTCTTGGACTTGCCTTAATGTTGATGGTCAAGCAGTGATTCATGGGCAAATTCACAACCATCCTCAGTACCCATCAGGTAAGCCCTTGAAGACATTGCCTATTGAGGGGTATTGCTCTGATAATGGACACGTATATGTGTGCACCAATAATTCTATGTATGAATTAGGTTTGCCCCATCAAAGATTTGAGGGTGATCCTCAATGGTTGCTAAGTTAAACACCTCCGGTTTTACCGGAGGCTTGGAAGAACCCCTTAAAGGGGATTTTAATCGATGGTCATAAACTCTCATTGTTTGCTGTTGACGGTAGCGCATCTCCATAACACGCTGTTATCACCCTGAAGTTGGATTGTCAGGCCAAGATTTGTGGGGTTGGCAACACCCGGATTTGTTGGATGTGACTATAAACCGCAGTAAAGGTTAAACCTTACGATTCCTCCGGTCAAACCGGAGGCTTAAGAAGGATAGTAACCATGAAATGCAATCTGAGAAACGCACCGAGTTAACAGAACTAATAGGATAAGTTTGAAAGAGATCTATTAATACTTCCAAAGTTCTCACTCTATCTGCCTTGGCAATTAAGTAGCCGTTAGCAAGGGTAAACCCTTGATTCGAGAAGTGGTTGTATTTACCCCAATATCTGAAGAAACTCCGTTGCCCAATAATCCAGGTGTACTATTCACGGAATGTATCAGTTAGTTGGCAAACCTGATTGGAAACACTGTTTTCTCTCAGACAGATCACCGCGAGCAGGTTGAGAATCTAGGAAAGCTAACCCATCGTTAATAATGGTTAGGGAGCCAACCAGAATGATTTCGAAGCCTTCAACTCTGGAAAGCCAATCTATAGGACAAGAGAAAAATCTACATCTCCACAAGCATGTTGCCACCGCTCTTACCCCTAAATGGGTTGTAGAAAAGAAACAACTTATCCGTAAGTAGGAGCTAATTCCTCGAACATCTATCCTTTCCACTATGCCCGGATTTCTACGAACTTCAGATAGCGACCTGGCAGCTTAGGCGAATTATCGTAGAGCATCAGCTTTTACCAAACTCTAAGAGATTGCACCCCGATCCCCCTCAACAACTCGTCACTGGCAACTCAGCCCACCATGTTGTGTACCTTGGGGAACTCCACTTCGGCTGCATCCACCATGTCTGCTTAGCCCCGATGCAGCAATCTCCAGCGTCCTTCGGCCGAATCGGCCATTGACCTCATCTATGATCGACATCAGGCGTTTCTGTTTCTCTCAAATTTCATCCAAGCTCAAAAGTGGTGACTCCAAATAGACGGTTCACTGCCAGCGATGGCTGTTTTAGGGTATACATTCGTGCTGTTTCAAAAACCTTTTTCATTTGATGCTTATTGACAAGCTCAATGGCAGCAGTGTTAACTTCTGGGATATCCAGGAAAATAGGTGAGTCTGTATCTACACTACTACTCAGGTGCAGAAAGATAGACTCAGCAATCTCAGGAGTATCAGAAAACAGCGGCCCAATTTTATAACCCTGACGACACCTGCGAATAACGCCATAACCGCACAGTTGATTATGCTCGATGGATGCTATACCTATAGCCTCTGGCAGTTGCGTCCATCCCCTCAAAAAAGACTCACGCTGGGTGGGAAAGAAGTTGCGATCATAACGACACAGATCATCGAATGAAACTGTTTTGAGCGGCACTAGATGATTGGCTGATAAAGATAAACCGCTAGCAACACCTTCATAACGGATGTTGCGATATGCGAGCTGGAAGCCCGACTTGACGTAGTTAGACTGCTGCTCGACTACACCATCAAGTCCGATGTTGTGTCCCGCCAATCTTTTCATTGCCGCATCCCAGATTTGAATTCCATATCCCTGACCCCGGTACTCTGGCTTAACGATATAAAAACCGATAAAACCGAATGTTCCACCATAGGAGACTGCTGAGATACAGGCAATGGGTTGATCTTCAAGCAAACCCATCAGAAAACCATCAGGATCGGTTTGGTAGAAACAGTCAGCATCGTGGAGACCGGGATTCCAACCTTCATTGACTGCCAGTGCGATCGCAAAATCTAGTTCATGTCGTTGGGCCGTCCGAATTTCGTAGTTGCTCACCTTTGTATTCCTCCCCCTTCCATATTCTCATGAGATAATCCCCGAGCATCCCGCACAATCCTCAGCTCTAAACGCAGCTCGTCAGGAACATCAACATAGACCTTAAAGTCCAGGTACTCTTGGATTTCAGGCAGGATCAGCACAAATATTCCCTCGACAATGATGATCGGGTGGGGTTGCACTCGCTCGGCCTCCACTTTCCGGTAATTGGTGACCACATCGTAGACAGGCAGCTCAAATGATTCACCAGACCGCAGCCGATTCAGATGATCGATCATCAGATCTGCCTCCAGGGCTTCTGGTAAGTCGTAGTTGCCATAGGGCATTAAGCGATAGTATCGGTC
>NZ_JANQOP010000244.1 GCF_028285745.1 Acaryochloris sp. IP29b_bin.137
CGTGAAATTCCAGTGTGGGCGCTGGTGGGGGAAGAACTTCTATCGCCGATTTGGTGAAGATGTCAGTGGTTACTACGGCAAACCGCTGGCTGAGATGCCTATGATTGAACTGATTCAATGCGTGAAACATTGCTGGAAAACCCATGGATGGGGCATCATCGACTTTGATATGGGCTACCGCCAGCAGGGGTTCTTAGTTGTCACCATCCAAAATTCTCCCTTCACTCAAGGTGATGCTCAGGTTGATCAGCCCATCAACTACACAGAAGCAGGGATTCTCAGCGCATTCTTTAGCCAATTAACGGGTCGAGAGCTGCATTGCGTCCAAACCACCTGTGAGCTGATGGGGGCTGAGCAAAACTACTTTGTCCTTGGACTATCAGAGCGGCTTGCCCCCATTGAAGCATGGATAAAAAGTGGGATCAGTCATGACAATATTATGGATCGGTTAGTGGCTGCGACTGATAACAGTTCAAACGCTTAGAAAAGATCAAGGGTAATGCGAAAACGACCCCGTTTCTCAGGTGGTCGGGAATTGATAAACCCTAAATAGACTGAGTAGAAGGATTTTTGTTGACGGATCTACAGAGCAAGCAACAATCATTACACCTTTTTCTATCAAAACTCTAATAACTCATTTCAAGGTATCCAACATTATGCTGACGCAACTTGCTCGTTTGAGCATTGAAACCGATGGGCGCTATGCCAGCGATTCTGAGCTGGACTTTATAGAAGACTATTGTGAAACATTGGAAACCCGAATTAATACCTATGAAAAAATTCGGGATACTGCAGTGGAAATCATTCCACGTATGGAAGTTGAGAAAAAGAAGGCGGATCCTACCCTGTTTCAACTAGCGGGCAAGGACGTCACAGAACGATGCCAAAGCGATTTAAAGAGAGGGTTACGGTATGCAGCGACAGCCGTCCTCTTTAGCGACTTAGACTATCTGCGAGAAAATCCATTGCTTTGGTATAGAACTATCGTTCATTCCTTTGGATTCGATAGAGATGTTGATAAAACCTATGCCATTTTCCCTGCAGTGGTCAAAGACTATCTCAATGAAGAGGAGATGGCCTTGATGTCATCCGTATTCCAGGTTTACCGCAGTGTTCTTAAATAACGCTACTAAATGACGTCCACTTCAACTCAAATCACCCAGATGAACGCAATTCAGTCCCACTACACCGTTACCTTAATTGATGACTCTAACTCAGCTCCTCAGACAATTGAAGTAGAAGAAGATGAATTTATCCTTGATGTTGCAGAAGAGAAGGGGATTGAACTGCCCTATTCTTGTCGGGCGGGAAGTTGTTTTGATTGCTTAGGAAAAGTAACCCAAGGGGAAGTTGAACATACCTCCCAATCACTGAATTTCCTCACCCCTGAAGAACTTGAAGCAGGCTACGTTCTACTTTGCTCTTGTATGCCGTCCACAAACTGCACTGTGAAAACCCATCAATCAGTGTGCTATCTCGGTTAACTGAGCAAGGTTGACCCAATATTATTCATAGGATTTTAATCATGACTCAATCACCCACAAACAATCTACAATCCAATGTTCTGAATGGTGCCACGGCCATGGGTGCTATTGGTGGTTCAGTAGCTTCATTGGTCACACAACAGTTAGCATTGGCAACAATTCCCTTATCCTTCTCAATTGTGCTGCAAATCTTCAATAACCGGAAATTGATGAGTCAGCTCAACGCCCAACAATCTACCCTTGCTGAAGTCTTACCAATAAAACAACAAATCCAAGATATTGAGGGCGTTAATGCCCAACAGCAAGAGCAACTCAATCAGCTTCCGCTCCTAACAGAACAAGCCACACAGTTACAAAATAGCATCGAGGGTCATGAGGCGTCTCTGCAGGAATTACCCAACGATATTGCTGAATTGAATCAGCAAGTCTCAACCTTGAGCAATGACAAGACATTGCTTCAGCAGGAGAAGGAATCGTTAAAGGCAGAGCAAGTACGCATCCAAGAGAAACTACAGCTTATTCAAGATATTCAGTCCTTGTCTCGGACCATATCAGAACATCCAAAATCAGCTAAATCAATCTTCTTAAGGGGCACCAGCTACGAAAAGATTGGAGACTATACTCAGGCCATTGAAGACTACACAGCAACACTACGTCTGGATGCGACGAATGCTGCTGCCTATCATCATCGCGGAAAACTCTACAAAGAAATAGGTCAGGGTAAAGCGGCAATCGATGATCTTCGCCAAGCCGCTCAGCTCTACTTTACTCAGGGAGATATTGAAAACTACGAATTATCAAAACAATTAACGAATACCATCCACCAAAGTAGTTCTCTTGAAGACAATCAATCAGAAACGAAGGGTAATGATCAAAGCGATACAACATTGATTGGAAATTTATTCGCTTAATTCCTATCACTACAAACTGGCGACCTGAAGCATTCTGTTCTACAGATTATCCATTTTTATCGAAAATACAAGGGGTATTTAAATTCGTTAGGCCGCCAGCACTATTATTTTTTTACAACACAAGTGATTTTATGCCTGAAGATATCACCAATTGAGATTTTGATATATCCATCACGTCTCCTATCAAGTCTTAGGTATATAGTTTTGCTTAATAACAAAAGCCAATTGATGTATCCATACTTTAATCAAGAATAGGTCTGTAGTTCAAATACTGAAATCATGATAAAAAATATTGTTAATTCATTGATTTCACAAGATGATGTGATTAGTGTTGCAATTTCCCAGCAGTTTCTGCTTCCATATTTTTCAGTAAATGAACAGTTATCACAGAGTATCAATAAGCTGAAATTAGAGCAGGACTTACGGCAAAAACTAACCAGAATTCCTTCCACATTAGACTATCTAGAATTCAATGTATCTGAGTACTTTGCATGTGCAAAACACATTAATCAAAAATGTAGGTTAATTGTGCTACTGATCAACCAGAATCAAAGTTTGTTTTCGTCTGTTAATCATAGAATTTCTTCAGTTGCACATTTAGAATCTGTGCAAACTTTCCAGGCTAGTCAATTGCTTGATGTTCATAGAGATGTACCGACTAAAAACTTAGAACAGTCTCCATCCACACAGCTACACCATAAAACGACTCAACATGTATCAGATGCGGCATCTGAGGCAATGTCCATTGACGATCTTCTTTCT
>NZ_JANQOP010000259.1 GCF_028285745.1 Acaryochloris sp. IP29b_bin.137
TATTAAGGCGATTGCGGGGTTGAGAGTACCTGAAGAGGAGGAAATCAAGGGGCTCGATATCAGCGAGCATGGCATGGAAGCCTACAGTGGCTTCCTCAAAGAATCTTAGATTTATGAGTTCTCATCTCTGAATAGATAAATTTAAATCCCGTTTGGGATGCAATAGTCCTAGAGCCGTATGGAAAACTCTAGGACTTTTTTGATCTTCCTTCTTGAACCTTGGAATGACAGGGCAGTGTTTTTTTGTGAATTCAGAACCATGTGGTTTGCATGACAGTCAGACCGAACAAGAGCTTCAACTACAAGCAATCCCAGTTCCAGTTAGGTCGATTTTCTAGGTTCTGCGACGGAAGAGATCAAGGAAGAATAATGGTTTTAGTAAACTCAAGCAAAAGTAGCTTCTGTATTCGTCAGATAGTCTGGATAAGTTGCCAAGAGGACCTTTCAAGAAAAGTTTGATTTTTTTGAAGTTTTATTACAGAATTAATATATTGATTTTCATAAACTTATATCAATATAAGTCTAGATATAAATCTATATAAGTTTTTCTTTTAAATCTAGTAATACTCGTGCTCCAATTTCTAGCTCAAACTGCCTGGTTTATCCCCTGCTACCCTCTGATTGGAATGGTGCTTTCCCTGCTGTGGACACCCTCCATCATTCGTCGTACGGGGCCACGCCCCGCAGGTTATATCAATCTGATGACTACCCTGTGTGCTTTTTTACATGGGGTGCTTAGCTTCCCAACCACTTGGCATCAACCGCCCCAATATCTCAATATTAGTTGGCTAGAGGTATCGGGGTTAACCCTCGATATTCCTCTGGAATTGTCAACAACCACGATTGGAGCTGGCTTGGTCATAACCAGTCTGAATCTATTGGCTCAGATCTATGCTGTTGGATATTTAGAGATGGACTGGGGGTGGGCTCGGTTCTTTTCCTTGATGGCTTTGTTCGAGACGGGGATGTGCTCCCTAGCACTCTGTAACTCCCTATTTTTCAGCTATATCATTCTGGAAATTTTGACCTTAGCGACTTACTTGATTGTCGGCACTTGGTTTAATCAGTCTTTAGTTGTGACGGGGGCTCGAGATGCTTTTTTGACTAAACGAGTCGGGGACTTATTCCTTCTAATGGGGGTGTTGGCGATCTTCCCCTTGGCAGGTACTTGGGATTACCGAGGGTTGGGGATTTGGGCACAAACGGCGACGGTTGATCCAACATTAATGACTTGGTTAGCACTGGGCTTGGTGGCTGGTCCAATGGGTAAATGCGCTCAGTTCCCTCTACACCTATGGCTGGATGAGGCGATGGAGGGTCCAGTCCCAGGCACCATTTTGCGAAATTCTGTGGTGGTGTCTACTGGAGCTTGGGTGCTGATTAAATTGTCTCCCGTGATCAGCCTTTCGCCCATTGCCCTGACCACCATGATTGGGGTGGGTTCAATTACGGCGATTGGTGGCAGCCTGATTGCGATCGCACAGATTGATATCAAGCGAGCCTTATCTTATTCCGCCAGTGTGTATATGGGCTTGATCTTTATTGCCGTAGGCACCCAGCAGTTAGATGCTGCCCTACTCTTGATGCTGACCTATGCCTTAGCCATGGCACTCCTAATTATGAGTACGGGGTCAATTATCTTAAACACCATCACTCAAGATTTAACGCAGCTGGGCGGTCTTTGGAGTCGCCGTCCGATTACCGGACTGTGTTATTTGGTGGGAGCGGCAGGCTTGATTGGAATTCCTCCTCTTGGGTCCTTTTGGGCGTTATTGGAACTGTTAGACGGCCTATGGGTTCAGCATCCCTTGCTAGTCGGGGTTGTGGTTTTAGTCAATGCCTTAACTGGGTTGAGTATTACCCGTGAATTTGGTCTGATTTTTGCTGGAGAACAGCAACAAATGACGGTGAGAGCGCCTGAAAACTTCTGGCTGGTTACCTTGCCAACCGCCTTGCTAGCAGGGGCAACGCTGCATTTGCCGATTATCTTGCAGCGTTTAGGATTACTACCTCAGTGGTCAGCATTGAATCATGCTGCGGGCTTACTTCTCGTGGTTTCCAGTATTGTGGGCTGCAGTGTGGGGGTTTGGTTATATGTGAGCGATCGCATGACGAAACCCGTCCAACTCCCTTGGGTTTCCGTTCAAAACTTCTTTGCCTTCGATATGTACACCCCGACGTTGTATCGCTCCAGTATTGTCTCAGGAGTAGATGGGATTTCTCGTCTCACCGACTGGCTGGATCGAACTGTAGTAGATGGGGTCGCTAACTGGATCGCTCGCACCTCCGTCAATAGTGGCGAATTGCTGAAGTATGGAAACTTTGGTCAAACTCAGCTTTACTTGCTAACTATCATCTCCGGTGTATTTGTGATCACCCTGCTGCTGCTGCGATCTCTGCTTTAAAAAGTCCTTTTTATACCTTACTTCTGCCGTTCGTTTAATAACTACCCTTCTCATGCTGAGCGTTCTGATCTGGTTTCCTTGTTTCGCCGCAGTCATTATTGCCTTACTCCCAAAGTCCCTTGATTTAAAGCGGGTGCGCTTATCGGCCTTATGGCTGTCGGGTATCACCCTGCTGTGGACCATTGGGCTAGTGATTCAATTCGATCTCAGTAACCCGTTACTCCAGTATCAAGAATCCTTACCCTGGCTGTCAGATTTGGGGTTGGACTATCAGCTTGGGATAGATGGACTTTCCTTGCCTTTGCTCATCCTCAATAGCTTGCTCACTTGGCTAGCCATCTACAGTAGTCGTATCGATACCAAACGCCCAAACCTTTTCTACGCATTGATCTTATTGATCAGCGGCGGCGTTGCTGGGGCTTTTTTGGCGCAGAATCTACTCTTGTTTTTCCTGTTCTATGAGGTGGAACTCATCCCCTTCTATTTGCTGATTTCGATTTGGGGAGGCGCCCAGCAAGGAAGTGCGGCCACCAAGTTTTTACTCTATACCGCTACGTCAGGGGGCCTTATCCTCGCCGGATTCTTAGGCTTAATTTGGTTTAGCGAAGCCTCTAGTTTCGCCTATGACCTTCTCTTAGGGCAGACCTTACCGCTCAATATTCAGTATGTGTTGTTGGTGCTGCTATTGCTGGGGTTTGGGATCAAAACCCCTCTTGTACCGTTACATACCTGGTTGCCTGATACCTATGTTGCGGCGTCTACGCCTGTTGCCATGCTATTAGGAGGTGTACTAGCCAAACTCGGAACCTACGGTATTTTTCGATTTTGTATGCCGCTTTTCCCAGAGGCTTGGAGTAATCTCTCCCCTTTGTTGGCGACCTGGGCAGTGGTCAGTGTTTTATATGGTGCTCTGGCGGCTATCGCCCAAAAAGATATCAAACGGATGGTGGCCTATAGTTCAGTCGGACATATGGGATATATTCTGTTAGCCGCCGCTGCCCATACTCAGCTCAGTATTGTGGGAGCTATTTCCCAAATGTTTGCCCACGGTTTGATCCTGGCACTTCTCTTTCATCTGGTCGGTTTGATTGAAGCGAAAGTGGGTACCCGTGATTTAGACGTCCTGAATGGCTTGATGAATCCAGTTCGAGGATTACCTTTGGTGAGCGCTCTACTAGTGCTCGGGGGAATGGCGAGTGCGGGGATTCCTGGCCTAGTTGGGTTTATCGCAGAATTCCTGGTCTTCCAAGGCAGTTACGCCGCATTCCCCGTTCAGACCTTACTCAGTGTGGTTGGTACGGGACTAACCGCCGTCTATTTTGTGATTTTGTTGAACCGAACCTGCTTTGGTCGTTTAGACAATAGTCTGGCTTACTTTCCCAAAGTGCATTGGGATGAGCGCGTTCCCGCTTTAATATTGACTCTCCTGATATTCATCTTGGGAATCCACCCAACATGGCTCGTCCGCTGGAGTGAGCCTACCACAACATACCTCGTGGCAGAAGCCCACTTATCCACGCCTGCCCCCCAATCCATTATGGCGAATGCAGAGTTCCACTAACCTGACTACCCCTTAAAATCCAGGTTTTACGACGACCTTAAATAACCTTCTGATCAATTTTTGTCCTACCTATGAACGCTGTAACTCCGACGCCGACAAAACTCCCGCCCTCCCAACATGAATTTGCCGAGATTATTCATCGTTTGGAAGCGGGGGGAGCCATGCTGCCAGATACCCCTGAAAATCTCAAGCAGATCATTGGTATCTATAAAGCCTATGCAGTCCCCATGGACTTTTACTGGCGGAACTTGCTCTATATTGCAGAGCGGGTGTTCTTAAATCCTTTGCCCGCATTCAAATATTTTCTACCCCAGGACTATCTCGATCGCCATAATCACTACGCGGGTGAGGACGCCGATCTTCGCATTTGGCGAGGAGAAGCAACAGCCCATCCAGAATTGTTGGAATTTATGGAAAAGGGAGAGGTCAAGCGCAAACTTCCCAAGCTGCTCCATCATCTTTGGCATGACCGCATCAATATGGAGTTTGCAGAAGCCTGTATGCGCGCTATGTTTTGGCATCGCAACATGGGCGGACAGTTTGATCCCTACCTTGATACAGAGGAGTATGTTGCTAATGCGGATCGGGCGATCAAAGCCTACTTTAAGGGGAATCCCGTGATGTTGGGACTCTATAAACTATTCCCTGACATGTTTATAGAGCAAGTGCGGCAGTTATCTTACTATTCCAACTTGGGACTGTTTTGGGAAGTGATGGCTCCCGTTTTCTTTGAGATGTCCGATCTCTACGATGAAGGCAAGATCACAACCGTGCCAGAAGCAATGAGTTTTCTGGTGAATGGAATTTTCGCCATAGCGGGTCGTCCGATTTACCACCATGTCTATATTCGGGGTGAGTGCTACGAGATTATCCCCAAATCCAAGGGCTTTATGTGGTTATACGAAGCTGCTTTACCGTATGTTGAAGCGGTGTTTTATCGCACCTCGCCGTTCCGGGGAACCAAATCCTATAATGCCCAAGCCAAACAGGTGCCTGAGAATCAGGATGACTTTCACTACGGGATTCTCTACGCTGATGTTTTTCCCGTTGGCTCGGCGGGGATTCCTCCGACTTTACTGATGCAAGATATGCTTCATTTTCTCCCTCCCTATTTAGTGGAGTATTACCAGCAGTACTGCCGAGGTGGAGACGATACGTTAATTCAATTGGGTGTGACCTTTCAACGATCCATGTACTGTGTAACTTCAGCCGTCATTCAGGCCTTGCGCCAGGCGCTGCTATATCCCCTCGATGACCCTAATCCGGAACATCTTCAGGCCAATCGGGCGTTTTTCGAGGCTCAGCTTAATCGACTAACCCGACCTGAAGCCCGGTTACGGGATATTCAAAGTCAGGATTATCGCTAATCTTCTGGCTCGCTCTTTTTTGACTCAGTCGCGACAAAGAGTCGCGATTGATTGGAGAGGCCCCCTCTAACCCTTTTCACCGTTTCAATTCATGGAGTCTAGCTAAATGGCCGATATTGTTGATATTGCTGTTGGATCCGAGGATTTTTCAACATTAGTTGCGGCGGTGCAAGCAGCGGGGCTGGTTGAGACCTTAAAAAGCCCTGGACCGTTCACCGTTTTTGCCCCCACGGATGCAGCGTTTGCCCAGCTTCCGGCTGGCACGATTCAAACACTCCTGCAGAACATTCCTCAGCTCAGCCGAATTCTCACCTTTCATGTGACGCCGGGTAAGTTAACACAAGCTGACTTACAGGCACTCGATTCAGTCGTGTCGGTTGAAGGCTCCCCCATTCCAATTCAAAAGTCGGAAGGCTTTGAAGTGAAAAATGCCACGGTGGTGGCAGCAGATATCGAAGCCGACAATGGCATTATCCATGTCTTAGATCGAGTCCTCCTGATGGGGTAATTTAACAGGCTTAAGCAGCGTTATGCAGCTATTTCATACAGAAATAGCTGCATAAACAGTCCCGAATACAGCGTTTATTTGGCCGCTAACTCGGTCAGACGAGTGAGGACCTGATTAGAACGCTCTGTAAAAGATTGCATCCCTTCCGCATCAAACCCTTTCTGAGCCATTAAGGCTAAATCATAAACATGGTTGCAGATTTGATTGGCTAATTCGGCTGAAGGGGATTGGCCCTCCGCCTGAACCACGCCACCTTGGCTCAAGGTCATCAAATTTTGAATCAATGGATGGGAGGTATTCACCAACAGCGTATGCTCGGTAGGAAATTGCATGGCTTGCTGTTGCATCATCGCCATCATCTCTTGCATACGGCGCGCTGATTCAGGTAACAACACCATTGCAGGCGGTGCACCTTGGGGGTTATCTGATTTCAGGGCCTCAGTTCGAATCGTCAGATTAGGTTTGTCCAGAGACGCCTCGAATAACGCCTTAATCACTTCACTGCGAGTTTGATTGGTGGTGGGATCGACAATTTCAGCCGCTTGATCCTTATCAATCAGTGTTTCATCTAAATCAGCGTCTACACGGGCAAACTTAACGTCTGTGTACTCTCGCTCTAGGAATGGCACAAAATGAGTATCAATGAAAGTATCCATATACAGGACTTCTAGACCTTGGCTCTTGAGTAAGGAGACATAGGTAGCCTGATTCACTTCATCGGTACAGTAATAGACTTGATTTTCATGCCGTTCTTTGTTCCGCTCCAAATATTCTTTCAAAGTGGAGTGGGGGGGCTCCGAAGAGGTTGCAACTGCATCGGAAGGCTTATCCGCCCAAGCATCATCTTCAGTGTCCCCTGAACTTTCGGCAGTGGGCTCTTGCTCTTCTGTGGCTGCAGGGAGTTCTGCGGTTGTCCGATAAATCAGGATGTCTTCCACCTGTTTTTTGAACTTGTCGTTGTTGATGGAGCCAAACTTGACGAAGGTGCCAACATCTTGCCAGCAGCGGATATAAGCATCTTGATCGTCACGATAAAGTGCTTTGAGACGATCCCCCACTTTCTTGGCAATGTAATCAGCAATTCGACGCACCGTGCGATCGTTTTGTAAAAAGCTACGGGAAACATTAAGGGGAATATCGCTGCTGTCAATCACACCTTGAAGGGGCATCAAGAATTGTGGAATGACTTCTTCGCAGTTGTCGCTAACAAATACTTGATTGCAGAACAACTTAATTTGGCCTTTTGTAACATCAATATCAGGCTTCAGTTTGGGAAAATATAAAATGCCATTGACGATGAACGGATAGTCGGTATTGAGATGTACCCACAGCAAAGGATCTTCTTGGAAGGGATATAGATACCGATAAAACTCTAGATAGTCTTCGTCAGTCAGATTGCTGGGGGACTCTTTCCAAGGAGCCTTCTGCTTATTGATTTGCTCCTCCCCTAGCTTGATGGGAACGGGCATAAAGTCACAGTAGGTCTTGACCAAAGACTTGATCCGGGCTTCTTCTAGATATTCTTCCTCTTCCTCCATCAACGTGAGGGTGATTTTGGTCCCGCGCTGATTCCACTCAGAGGCTTCTAGTTGATAGTCAGTGTTACCTTCGCAGGACCAATGAACGGCTTCAGCCCCTTCCTTGTAGGACAGCGTATCGATTTCAACTTTCTGCGCCACCATAAAGGAGGAATAAAAACCCAAACCAAAGTGTCCAATAATGGCTTGATCACCACTGGCTTTATACTTCTCAACAAATTCTTCGGCACTGGAGAAGGCCACCTGAGTAATATATTGCTTCACTTCATCAGCAGTCATACCGATGCCATTATCGGTAATACTGAGCTGCTTTTTGTCCTTGTCAATCGCAATAACAACTTCAGGTTCCCCCACTTCACCGGAGTATTCTCCTGCCATCGACACCATCTTCATCTTCTGCATGGCATCTACTGCATTTGAAACAAGTTCCCGCAAGAAAATCTCATGGTCTGAATAAAGCCATTTTTTGATTATTGGGAAAATATTCTCGGTATGTATCGAAATTGTGCCTTGTTCCAGCATAGTCATTGGTATCCGTTTAGGCGGTCTACAGTAATTTCATCTTTTCCCTTAAAATATCGCATTATCTTTGGCCCTATAGGTACTCTAATGTAAGGGGAGATCCCCGACGGTATTGGATTCGGATATCCCTACCTGCGGTCTTTACTGGAAAATAATCGGGAATAAGACCATGACTCAAGGGCTAGTTATCGTTATGGCTGAGTTGTAAGGATGACTTTAAAGGTGTTGGTGCAGACTGATTGGAACGGGTTTCGTCAGTACAATACTGTGCAGTGGTTACCTCTTATCTTGCCCAGACGATTTGTTTCTTGGAGTGGATACTCGTTCTTTTTTCTATTAAGAATGAGCACAATATAAAGTCACCTGGCTGAGTTTGGCACCTATACTGCAATCCGTTACATGGGAGAAAAAATATTCTTCAGAAATACGGAAACACCTCATTTCAGGTTCTAATTTATCTACAGAGATAGCAAATTTATCCAAAAACTTGAGTAAATATTAGCTTTACCTAGAGAACAAAACCTTATACTAAGAGGAGTCAAATAAAGGTTTTTTTGAACTAAAGGGTTAGATACTGGGTTCATCCCAGGCCATCCCAATTAGAGAGCCCAAATGACGACCTTGTCAAACATCACCACAAAATCAAATATTTTGGTTGTCGATGATTCGGCAGAGAACTTACGTATTCTCTCCAGCATGTTGACAGAAGAAGGGTTTGCAGTCCGTTGTGCCCGTGGGGGCTTAATGGCCCTGACAACGCTGCAAAGTACTCATGCCGACCTTATCTTGCTGGATATTAAAATGCCACAGATGTCAGGTTATGAGGTTTGTGAACATCTGAAAGCGGATCCAGCAACTCGTGAAATTCCAGTGATTTTTATTAGCGCGCTTGATGAAGCAGTAGATAAGGTCAGAGCGTTTCAATTAGGAGGAATCGACTATATTACTAAACCCTTCGAGTTACCTGAAGTGCTTGCTCGCATAGAAAATCAAATTACGATTAGTCGACTCAGAACACAACTCCAAAATCAGCAACGAAAACTCTTGAGACAGAATCAGGAATTAATGCGTTCAAATCGAGAGCTAGAGCAGCTAGCTCATGTCATGTCTCATGATCTAAAGCAACCCCTACAGAGTTTTTTATTTGCGATTGGCCTGGTCGAACAATGTTGTCAAAACAATACGAATCCCAAAGTTTTTGAATATCTCAAACGATTAAGGGATACAAGCGGAAAAATGCAAAAGCTGATAGACGCTTTGCTTGATTATGCTCGTGTCGGGAATGAAGAATTAGCGATTGAGGAAATTGCATGTGATGTAATTTTGGCAATGGTTTTAGACAATCTCCAAGTTGAGATTTCTCAGCAATCGGCGGTCATTCATTATGATCCACTTCCGACTGTTTTTGCCGATCGAAATCAAATGATGCAATTATTTCATCATCTGATCTCTAATGCCCTCAAGTTCCAATCTAAGGGAAATAAACCTGAGATAAATATTACGGTCAGTCTCCTGCCTCAGGACATTGCGGATAGTATGGCGAATTTTACTTATTCCTCATTGGCTAACTTTGAAAGACCCGATACTCATCCGCCTCAGCACTATTTGTTTGGAATCCACGACAATGGAATTGGCTTGAAGGCTGAGGAAGTAAATTTGATTTTTGAGATATTTCAAAGACTGAACTCTGACAACTATTCAGGAACTGGAATGGGGTTGGCTACCTGCAAGAAAATTCTAGAACGACACAATGGTCGGATTTGGGTGGAATCTGAACTGGGGAAAGGAACAAATATATATTTTACTCTTCCTCAAGCATCGACTTAATAAGGGGCTTGTCAGTGATCTGCCCAGACCGCTTGTTCTGAGATAGTTAGCTTCAACTAAAGAATTAATTTTCTATTAATCAAAAAAAATATCGATAATTCTATATTCAGATTGTATTTAATAAATTCACTAGACATTAATATCGCTTGAAAAAGTGACATTAGTTTGCTTTTATAGCAGAAGTTTGAATGAGTTATTAATAAGCCTATTCTTTTGGAATGTTCTTTCAAGCTAGTTGTTTTATATAGGTTATTGGGTATGCAGTTAGCTCAACAGTTCTCTTCTGCCTCAGAATATATAACCAAAGACGATGTTGTAGGGTTTAGTATCACTGATGATGGGAGGATCACTCACTCTGGCGTCTCTGGTGCTGACTCTTGGTCCGTATGCAGAAAGCGAACTTTAGCATCAGACTATTCTCTACCCATCATGTGGCCTCACTGGAAGGTTAATTTGCAAGAAGCGAGTGAGAACAGTATTCCAGGTCTAATGTCATCCCTGGCTACAACTCTGTCTGATCAAGCGATCTTCATGGAAGATATTCACAACATCAGCCCCCCATCCGTTGTTAGAGTTGCTGCAGTTCTAACGGCAAATCAGGAAGTCACGCCTAGCAATGATCCTCAAGCTAGAGGTACGTCTGTTTTACAGCTAAATCAGGCTGGAAATGCCTTGAGCTACAAACTCACTGTCTTTGGTTTAGATTTTGGCCACTTTATCGGAGACGGAACCCCCTTTACTTCTGATATAGGTGATGATGTCACTAAAGTTCATATTCATAGTGCTATCAGAGGCGAGAACGGCCCATTAGCATTTGCGCCTATCGATTTAAGCGATTCGTTGATTGATAATCAAGATGCAGATGATTTACGGATTGTCCAAAATACAGATGGTTCAGTCACTTTAATGGGGCGCTGGGAAGTTTCTGATCCAGCGTTGATTTCTCTAAGTGAATTTGTTGAGGATTTACAGACAGTAGAAGCGGGGGGTGAGATCCCTTTATATTGGAATGTCCATACTCAAGGCTCTCCTAGTGGAGCCATTCGGGGCCAGTTCCTAGAGCGGGGGTTGCAGCCCCCTGTCAAACTTTCTGCCAATTTAACAACCAGCCAAGAAGTCTCCCCCAGTAATAACCCAAATGCATCTGGGACTTCGACTCTGGCTCTGAATGAGGCTGGGGATGCATTAAGGTATACACTCACTGTGTTTGGATTGGATTTTGGCCAGTTTATTGGAGATGGAACACCCTTCACGTCTGATACGAGTGATGATGTGACCAAGGTGCATGTCCATAATGGCATCAGAGGGGAGAATGGTCCGTTAGCGTTTGCGCCCATCGATCTAAGCGATTTATCTGTCAATGATCAAGATCGGGATGACCTACAGATTACCCAAAATAAAGATGGCTCTGTTACTTTGCGAGGTATCTGGGAAACCTCTGATCCGGCTGTCATCCCACTCAGTGATTTTGTGAATGATATTCGGGAAAGGGAGGTCGGCCAAGATGTCCCCCTGTATTGGAATATCCATACTCAGGGTTCTCCTGACGGAGCTATTCGAGGACAGTGGCAAGTCGATTCTTTAACCAGGGACCACTTCCCTCACTGTTGGACGACCGCACCTCAACAGAGGCATTTACTAAAAAGCCATGGCTATGATCGATTGATAGCTGAAGCGCATCTTGCCAGTGAAAATATTGGCGAACATTTTCACTCCTCTGACTACGGAGCGATAGGTGCGGTTGATCTGAGTTCGGCAACTAATCTGTCCGTAGATGTTTTGAAGAATGACGGACTAATGGTTAGTTTCAGTAGCTGTGATGTGGTTGATTTATTGGAGATATAGCAGTCGCCATGCTATTTAGGACAAGGGGGCTAGCAATAACAGTCTTATACTCATCATTGAAACGTCTTGCAAGAAGTGGCGACTGCTATATAACCCCTTTTCACCACCTCTGGAGCTGATGGCGTCTTTGCTTATGGGTTAGAGAATGCCGTGGGATCTATTGAATGCTGCGGGATCTGTTTCTGAATAGAGCGGGTTGGTTATGCTCCGTCTTCATCAATGACGGCATTACGATCTAGGAGGAGTAAGTTACGGAGTTGATCCGTATCGAGTTCGGTCAACCAGTTTTCCCCCGTTCCCACCACTTGCTCGGCGAGGGCTTTCTTACTTTCTAGCTGTTCATGAATTCGCTCTTCCAGGGTGCCTGTACAGACGAATTTATGGACTTGAACATTGCGTGTTTGACCAATTCGGAACACTCGGTCAGTAGCCTGATTCTCCACTGCAGGATTCCACCAGCGATCGAAGTGAAAGACATGGTTCGCTCGAGTAAGGTTGAGGCCCACTCCACCGGCTTTAAGGGACAAAATGAATAGCCGCGGCCCCTGAGGATCATGTTGAAATCGATCAATCATGGCTTCGCGTTGTTTTTTGCTGGATCCCCCGTAAAGGAGTAGGGTTTCCCGCTCTAGTCTGGACTCTAAGTATGTTTGCAGCAGCTTACCTAATTCAGCAAATTGGGTAAAGATTAAGGCTCGATCTCCCTCATCTAGCAACTCTTCCAGCATTTCATTGAGACGTTTGAGCTTGCCGGAGCGCTGTAGTCCAAGATCTAAATGCTCCTCATGCAGAAACTGGGCGGGATGATTGCAGATTTGTTTCAGTTTGACCAACGTTGCGAGGATAATGCCTCGGCGCTGAATGCCTTTGGCAGCGTCTACTGCGTCTAGGGATTCTTGAACAACGGTTTGGTAAAGTTCTGCCTGTTCGGGGGTCAAGCTACAAAAAACCGTCATTTCCTGTTTTTCGGGTAAGTCTTGAATAATGTCTCTGTCTGTTTTGGTACGCCGAAGAATAAAGGGTTGAACGAGCGATCGCAACGTCGTTAACGATGCAGTATCGCCGTATCGCTCAATGGGAGTCGCAAATCGTCGTTGAAAAAAGGGTTTTGGCCCTAAATAACCCGGATTTAGAAAGTCTAAGATTGACCACAATTCAGTTAGACGATTTTCTAACGGCGTCCCCGTCAGGGCTATGCGGATGTTGGCCTCTAAATTGCGAACGGCTTTAGATTGCCGAGCCTCAGCATTTTTGATGTTTTGGGCTTCATCCAGGACGAGTCCTTGCCAAGCTTGTACAGCGAGGGTCTTCTCATCTCGATAAACCAAGGGATAGCTGGTAATCACCAAATCTAAAGACTTGATTTTCTTGAGGAAAGGCTTGCCCTGCAATCGCCCCGATCCATGGTGAACCATGACTTTTAACTCTGGCCCAAATCGGTGCACCTCCCGTTCCCAATTGCCGAGAACAGAGGTCGGGCAGATCAGTAGCATTGGCCCCGCTAAACGGTCCTCATTTTTTAGGTGTAGTAAATAGGCAATAAACTGCACGGTCTTGCCTAATCCCATATCATCCGCCAAACAGGCCCCTAAGCCCCATTGCTCTAGAAAAACAAGCCAGCCCACCCCTCTGGCTTGATAAGGTCGTAAGCTCCCCTTAAATCCAGAGGGTTCAGCGATAGGTGTTAGGGTTTGATTGCCATTAAGGGTACTCAGCAAGGATTCTAGAGAACCAGACGCTTCAAAACGAACCACTGGCAGCTTATCTATGATTAACGTGTCCCCAGTACTCATGCGCAATGCGTCTTCTAAAGACAAGCCGGTTTGATTCTGACGAGCGCTAAAGAAATTCTGGGCCGCCTTGATGTCCTGAGGTCGAAATTCTACCCATTCCCCATTAATCTCAACCAAGGGTGAACCTTGAGCAACCAGCCGATCAAATTCCGATTTTGATAAAGTTTGCCCCCCAATCGCCAGCTCCCACTGAAAGTTGAGTAAGCTGTCTAACCCTATCGACTTTGCACTCCGAGTTTGCGTCGCAGCCTTAATTTGCAGTCCCAGTCGATTTGCCATGGCCTTTTGATTGGACAAGCTGGCGGGCAGAAGGACGCCAAAGCCACTATCTTCCAGTCGCCAGGCCGCTGCTTTTAAGAAATCGTAGGCCTGCGTGGGTGATAAGCGCATATGGGTCGGTCGTGCCCCCTGCAAGCTTTCCTCTAAAAGCGGATAAACCCGTGACGCCAGTCCCAAATCTTTCAGCAACGTCTCTTGAGGACGATCAATCCTGCGCCCCAAATAGTCAAGTTGTTCTGACGTTGTATTCCAGACAACTTCAGCAGTGACCAAAAAAGATGGGTCATCAGCAGCTTGGAGAAAATACTCTATCGACCAACTGGTCGCATTATTCGTTGGGACTTGCAAATTAAAGCAAGCTCGATATTGTTGCCCCTGTAGGCTTTGGGCAATCGGTTGTAACCATTGGTCCAGTGCTTCAGACCAACTGGAACAAGCTGCTTTCGTGTCATTCACAAGGGACTCAGAAGTTGCAAGGGCGGATAGCCATTGTTCAAAAAGCGGATTAATACCTGCTTTTTGCATTGAAATAACAAGATCGGCATCAATAGCATTTCGAATCTGTTGATCAATTAAATGAGTAAGGAAATCAATCAGTAAATGTCCAGACAGTGCAGGCAAGTTAACAACAGGACACTCGATTTTTTCGAATGGATAAAACTGGCAGGTTTGGGGCATTACTTGAGTAAATTGTTGGAGCCGCCTCCGATCCGTTGCACTGTCCAAAATGGGTTGCCAAGAAAACTGGCAGGTGTTGGCGGTTAGGGGATGAACTGAGGGGATGAACTTGGTTCGAGTCAGTAAATCCAGACTCCAGCGAGCCACATGACACCAAAAGGGGAGTTCTGGGCCTAAAAAAGAATCTTCGATTGCCGCCGTATGCAAGGGCAATCCGGCTAAAAACTCAAGGGTTTGCTCAGGGGATAGGGCCAGTCCAGACACCACAAACGGATAAAGATGGATAGGGGCTTCAACCTCCAGTTCCGACGATGAATGGAAGGGCAACCACCTGCCATTATCTTCTTGAGCCGGAATGACGATCGTTTGAGCGATCCAAGCTGCTGGGGCAGACGGGATTTGAGACTGAGCTTTTTTCGATTGACGTTTGGGGGGGGAGGCGGCGGTAGAGGCTAAGGTTTGTGAAAGGACGAGTTGCTTAGATGCTTGCAGAGAATATAAAAAATCACTCAGTTCTGTCGCGTTGAGGGATAGAGGATGAACCGGAATATCATTCGATCGTTTTCGCGTCTTTGATGTTGGACTCCGCCAGGTTTCAGCCCAGATAAAAAACGTACCATTTAGCAGCGGTCCTGCGGCAGCCTGGGAAGGGAGAACTGCATCTCCATTTTGAGCTGAGGCAGGTCGCCAACTCCCATGCAAAACAGCCATTTCTTCAACCTCTCTAAACAGAAAAAAAAGTCACATTGATGCCCTAGCAATGATTCAAGTTGACCCACGATTTGTGGGGATTAGGGTCATGTTGGCGCGACTTTTGCATCATGAACCAAACGAGATTGAGTGAATCGGATGCGGTAGACTCGCTACTTTTTCTGGACGTTTGTTGTCATTATGCACGTTCTTCGCCGAACTCAAGCTCAACAAGTCCAGGCGAACATCTCTTACCTATGCTACAGGGTGAACTTGTCATCTGGATATCCTTTTTGAAAGTCAGTTGGGACTCACTCCAAAAGCCATTTGAATTGAGTCGGGTAAAGCAAGCTGTTCGCCAACAATGTTAGGATTGCCACAGAAAAAAAAGGACAAAACAATAAGTTAAGGACAAGTCACTTAATGTCAGAAGTTATTAAGTCAATCTCTGTTGATGGAAGAGAAATAAAGCTCACCATTGGCCGATTCGCTCCACAGGCAGGTGGGTGTGTACTCATTGAATCAGGTGAAACCTCTGTTTTGGTTACAGCGACACGTTCTACAGGCAGAGAAGGAATCGATTTTTTACCACTCCTCGTTGATTACGAAGAAAGACTGTATGCTGCAGGCCGAGTCCCAGGCGGGTTCTTGCGCCGAGAGGGGCGTCCTCCTGAAAAGGCCACGCTTACTTGTCGTTTAATCGACCGACCGATGCGGCCCCTATTTCCCCAATGGTTGCGGGATGATATCCAGATTGTGGCCACGACCGTTTCGATGGATGAGCAGGTTCCACCGGATGTGCTAGCGGTGACGGGGGCGTCCGTCGCAACGCTGCTCGCCCAAATTCCATTTAAGGGACCCATGGCAGCAGTTCGCGTGGGATTAATTGGTGATGACTTTATTATTAATCCCACCTATGAAGAAATCTCCGAAGGGGAACTCGACCTGGTTGTGGCTGGTTCTCCAGATGGGGTAATTATGGTCGAAGCAGGGGCGAATGAAGTCCCTGAGCAAGACATGATCGAAGCCATTGACTTCGGATATGAGGTCGTCTGCGATTTGATCAAAGCCCAAAAAGAATTATTGGCAGAGTTGGGCATCGAACAAGTTGAAGAAGCAGCGCCTGAGACGGATCCAACCTTAGAAAACTTCATCCAAGAACGAGTAACAACAGATATTAAGGATGTACTCGCCCGGTTTGAGAAAGATAAAAATGTTCGTGACGCTGCGTTAGATGAAATAAAGGATGCTGTCACGGTTGCCATCGAAGAGCTTTCTGAAACCGATCCCGTCCAGATTGCTGCAACTGAAAACCCCAAAGCTGTTGGTAAGGTTTTTAAAAGTATTACTAAAACCCTTATGCGTCAGCAGGTCATCAAAGAAGAGGTTAGGGTGGATGGCCGTAAGTTAGATGAAGTTCGCCCCATCACTTGTAATGTCGGGGTTTTACCTCAACGGGTTCATGGAAGTGGTTTATTTAACCGTGGTTTAACCCAAGTTCTATCTATTGTGACCTTGGGAACCCCCGGAGATGCACAGGAAATGGATGATCTTCATCCCGATAGTTCTAAGCGGTATTTACATCACTATAATTTCCCACCTTACTCCGTTGGTGAGACTCGCCCCATGCGCTCTCCTGGTCGTCGTGAAATTGGTCACGGCGCCTTGGCTGAAAGGGCTTTACTTCCTGTTTTACCCAGCAAGGAAGACTTCCCATACGTGTTGCGGGTGGTATCTGAAGTCTTATCGTCCAACGGCTCAACGTCCATGGGATCCGTTTGTGGATCAACCCTATCCCTAATGGATGCAGGGGTACCCTTGTCAAAACCTGTAAGTGGGGCGGCAATGGGTTTGATCAAAGAAGCAGATGAGGTCAAAGTGTTGACTGATATCCAGGGTATTGAGGATTTTCTGGGAGATATGGACTTCAAAGTGGCTGGAACGTCCGATGGAATTACGGCGTTACAGATGGATATGAAAATTACGGGATTATCCATGAAAGTGGTGTCAGATGCCATTCATCAAGCCAAACCAGCTCGTCTTCATATTCTCGAAAAGATGATGGCTGCCATTGATAAGCCCCGCGAGACAATGTCCCCCTATGCGCCACGATTGCTAACGATCAAGATTGATCCTGAACAGATTGGCATGATTATTGGCCCCGGAGGTAAGACTATTAAGGGGATTACCGAAGAAACGGGGGCCAAAATCGATATCGAAGATGATGGTCGCGTGACGATTTCTGCAGTAGATGAGAAGGCTGCGACTCGGGCACGCCAGATCATTGCCGGGATGACCCGCAAGCTAGCTGCTGGAGATGTGTTCCTGGGTAAGGTGACTCGGATCATTCCGATTGGGGCCTTTGTAGAAATAGCTCCCAGTAAAGAAGGTATGATTCATATCTCTCAACTGGCAGATTATCGAGTCGGGAAAGTAGAAGATGAAGTCTCCGTTGGTGATGAAGTGGTGGTTAAAATTCGGGAGCTCGACAACCGGGGCCGAATTAACTTGACTCGCTTGGGAATTCATCCTGAGGAAGCCGCGGCGGCTCGTGCAGGTGGCGCTGAGTAATTTGTTTACTGGCCTTGAGAGATGCTGTGGCATTTCGCTGCAGCATCTCTAGTTTTATCCGGCGGAGGGCTGAAGCCCGAAATCTGCGATCGCGCTCCGCTACCGACAAAGTTGCCAGCTCTTCAAGCGTCGGGGCAACGTTCTCAGGATAAGGCTGAAAATCTGGGATATCCGTTTCTTGGGAAAATCGCTGATTCCAAGGACAAACATCCTGGCAAATATCGCAACCGGCAACCCAACCTTGTAAATTCTCAGCAATCTCGTTGGGTAATTTAGCCTCACGATTTTCAATGGTGTGGTAAGCAATACAGCGATTGGCATCAACGACAAAAGGCTCACGAATCGCATCGGTTGGACAGGCAGTTATGCAGCGGGTACAAGAACCACAATGCTGAGTATGGGGACGATCAGGCTCTAAGTCCAAATTAGTGAGAATTTCTCCTAAAAAAAGCCAGGATCCATAATCCCGCGAAATTAAGTTGCTGTGCTTACCAAGCCAACCAATTCCAGCACGTTCCGCCCAAACTTTATCCTGCACGGGGCCAGTATCAACATAATAACGAGCTTGAATGGTGGGTTCTTGAGCTTGCATCCACAGCGCTAAAGCCTTTAAGCGGCGACCGACAACACGATGATAGTCTCGCCCCCATCCATAACGCGAGATTTTGGCAAACTTTTGCCCTGAGGGTCGTTTATGAGGCGTATAGTAATTGATGCCTACACAGATAACAGAACGAACACCGGGCATCACCTTGAGGATGTCTTGCCGCCGGTGATCCGACATCCATACCATATCGGCATGATATCCCCGGTTCAACCACCGTTGTAACGAAGGGGGTGACGTTGGATCTCCCTCCTGCCATGGGGATACTTGAGCTATCCCTACCTTATGACATCCTAAAGCGATAGCTTGCTGCTTCAAGATCTGACTGGTGATATGCCGAGCCCTCATCAATTCAATTAGATCTCCCATCAGTTTTCCACTAGACCGCTGGCAAAATTAGATGTGTGGCAACTACCCAAACGATTCCTTAAGAGCCTTGCCTCTACTTGCTAGGAGAGGTTGATTCCTAATTATTCTTCAAATCTTAATTCTCAACAAACTGGATGAATGAGCTTCTTGTTGAGAATTTGCGATTATTTTTAGGCTAAGGGGTGCATTTTAAACACCATATAGAGCATTTTAGATATTTAATAGCCTAAATTTCAGAGTCTAGGCCGTAACGCCCTTTTCTTATCCAAATCACAGAATTGCATCAGGATACCTTCAGTCTCCTCAGATAGATTAGAAGTCATTCACACATAAATCGCTGACTTAAATGAAACATACATCTAACCTCTGACTGTATCCCGCAGTTCGGGTCAAACCTATTTTTGAGATGTGTTTGCGGAGAAGTAAAGGTTTCAACCTACGCAAAAATAAGAATTTCCGCTAGTCCCAAACTCAAGATCATTAGCGGGCAGGAATGGTGCTTCATCTCTCAGGGCAGTGATGAATGTTACTGCTTAGCTGCAAACTGACCCACCCCGCTGTAAGTATCGATTGGATGTGTATCGTCAATTTCCACTAGATCATTAAACTTAGAAAATGAACCCTCATATCTTGCTAGTTGAAGATGAAGTTAGAATTGCTCAGCTCGTTGAACTGGAACTGTCCGATGCGGGGTATCACGTCAATATTGCCCATGATGGTCAAATTGGCCTAGAGCTAGCCCAACGCATTCAACCCGATGCCATTGTGTTGGATTGGACCTTACCCCGATTAACTGGTTTAGAAATCTGTCAACAACTGCGAGCCGCGGGTAGCGCCGTTCCCATTGTGTTTGCGACCGCGATGGATGATCTCCCGCATCGGCAAGCCGCCATGGATGCTGGGGCAAATGCCTACGTTGTCAAGCCCTATAGTATTAGTGACTTGGTAGAGACGATTACGGCTCAACTGTCTGCCCCAGCAGAAGTATAGGGGGCAATGTTACGAAGATCCGCTGACGATTGGCAATAACACTGTTACCGTTGTCCCCGTTTCAGCGGTAGATTGGATCAGTAATTCTCCGCCATGGGTTTCCACGATGCGCTTGGTAATGGCTAGCCCCAAACCATTCCCTGATGATTTGGTCGTAAAAAACGGTTTCGTCAATTGAGGAAGCACATCTGCTGGAATCGGATCTCCTCCATTCTTGACCTCAATCATCACTTGATCTGGTTGGGGGGCAGTCTGAACCTGCCAAGTAATCGGTTCACCTTGGGAAACCGCTTCACATGCGTTGCTAACTAAATTGATAAAGACTTGCTTGAGTTTATCGATATCCGCTTCTACCCAAGTCGATGCGGAAGCGGGGGTCAGCAAAATGGGGCGGTCCTTAGCACTGGGCATCTCCTGTAATGTCGGCAGGAGATCCGCAAAAAATTGATTCAGCTCTATAGTCATGGTCTCAAGCTTTTGCTGCTTCGCGTAGAGCAATATTTCATTGAGGAGCCGTTGCAGACGTTCCGATTCATCTAAAGCCAGTTGCAGCCTTAATTTTGCCCGGTCGGGTAAGTCCATCCGTTGAAACGAGCTGAGCCCCATCAGAACGGTTGTCAGAGGATTTCGGACCTCATGCACAATCATGGCGGCAAGTTCGCCAATTTCGGCCAGTCGCTCCCGATCTTTCTCAGCTTGCCGTCGCTCAGTAATATCCCGCGCCAGAGCCAAAATCAACTGTTCTTCCCCTGCTTCAAATAAACCTAAACGCACTTCGACCGGAAATTGACTGCCGTCTTTCCGCTGATGCGTCCCGATAAAGGTGAGGGGGTCTTTGGGGAGTAATCGTTGCCATAGGTCGGCAACGCTATCGTCTGAAAGGTTTCTCTGAATATCGGGTACACGGCATTTGAGTAGCTCCTCACGGGTATACCCTAAGTTGGCACAGGCCTGCTGATTCACATCCACAAACTGCCCTTGTTCATTGACCACATAAATGGCATCTACCGCTTGGTCAACCAGCATCCGAAATCGTTCTTCGCTGGCCTCTAGGGCAATTTCGGCTTTTTTACGCTCCGTGATGTCGTTGATCACGGAGAGAATGCAGTCTTGGTCGTTAACTTTGATTTGTTCTGAGGAGTAGAGGACGGTTTTTTCTTTGCCAGTGCGATCGCGCAGTCGATACTCATAATTTCGAATAATGCCATCCTTGAGAATGGCCTGAATCATTTGCATCCGATCGGTTGGATCGGCCCAGAGATCCAGATCCAAACTGCTCCGACCTAAAACCTCTGAGGTCGTTAATCCAAACAACTCTAAAAAACTGTCATTGACTTCCACTAAACGACCATCTTCGAGGGTGCTTAGGGTGATCGGATTGGGGCTAGCTCGAAAGGCTTTCGAAAATTTCTCTTCCGATAATCTCAGATCAGATTCCGCTTGTTGCCGCTGGGCGATCGCATCTCGAATCTGATTAAACATCTGATCGAACGTTTGGATCACATCCCCCAGTTCATCATCTGGGGGATGCTTGAGAGACTCAAATTCTGGGGGTAAAGCGTCGGGTTGCTCGGCTAAAAATGTTCCCGCTTGTAGGAGGTCCTTCCGCAGCTGCAAAATCGGCGCAATCACAAAGGATTGCAGAACAATCATGGTGGCTATGGAGACAAACAGCGAAATAATCACGACTAAACCAATAATTCGACCAATAAACAGATTGAGTTCGTCTTGGACACTACTGGCGTCATGGCGAATAATCAGCACATATTTATTGAGCAAGGGCTTCATGGCCCAAGCCGCATCGTATCGTTGTCGAGATCGATTGAGATAGGACTCTTCTGCCCGCTGGGTCACTTGTGCAAAGGTTAGTTCAGGCTGCTCACCGAAGGCTCCCACTTGCCTGCCATCAATTCGAAAAAGAACGCCTCCCGTCACTACAGGATTTTTCTGAATCACCTCAAGTTTGTCTAATACGGTTTGATCGGTAATTTCATCTTCCTCATTGGCCAGTACGCCTGTGGCCTTGGCAGCGGAGATCTCTGTGAGGTGCTTGAGCAGTTCGTCTTCACGTCGATAAACCGAAGGAATTAGAATAATAGCCTCAATCACAATGATGCTCAGAAATACCCATAACTCTATACGGCGTGAGAGTCGGGCTTGGAAGAGTTGGGTAAACGGATGCGATCTGAACGACACAGCGAAATTCTACTAAAACTGATCCCTATTATCCCTGTAAGCCAGTTGGTTTTTATGAGTATTGACTGGATAGGTGGCAAGGTATCAAGGACGATTCCCATTGGTAAACCCATCCTTAGTGGAGAGATAAACGGGCGATATGAAACGGTCGGCCTATCCCTGGAAGTCCTGAATAACGGTTGGGCAACGGTTGAGAAAAGGTGGGATATTTGCGATCGCAAAGTGATACATATATTAGAGTTTCATATTTATGGATGGCTGAGGAGAAAAATCATGGGTCGCTGGATCGTATTACTCACCAATCGTGCTCCCTTCGCTGCCCTTTTGATGGTATGCACGTTCCTGGCAGATACTGCTTTAGCTCGCAATTCTTCTACCAACACCGCGGACCAAGCAATACCTAATCTTGATTCCCCCATCGCTCCTATCCCCAGCCCAAAAGCCCCCATTTTTCAGGTTGCAGACGCCAAGATGTGTAATGGCAGCTCCATCGTGGAACTGTCTTTTCGTAATCCTAAAAAAGAGAACAACCGCCCCAACCTCTCCGTCGGCTCCATCTATCGATTTACCCAGGTTGCTCCAGGTATTGATGCATTGGTTACGGTTGATCAGTTCAACAACGGGGCAACGTTAGGAGCAATTGATAACCCCAGTACAGGGTCCGCAGATGCCCTGCAGCCCACGCTCAATGCTTCCCAGCAAAAAGGGGATTCCAGTGTAGATCTTATTATCAGCTTTGTAGAAACCGGGACCAATACCCCTACAACCATTAAAGCCTTTAATGCCTCGGGGGTAGACATCGACGGAGACAGCCGTGATCTCAGGGAATATATCGAACTGGATGGATTCTCAAACTACACCCTTGAAAATCCCACAACGCTGAAGCCAACGATTAACCCGCCATCGGGTCGCTTTGAGTCAAATACGGTCAAGACGCAACCTGGCATTAGCACAGATGCAACACAAACCTTAGTAACGGCCTCATACGAGAATATCAGCAGTTTTCGCTATCGCATTGGCGCGCTAAAGCCTAAAGGTCGTAAAAGTGGTCGCCTCAACTCTTTATCCTTCAGTTGCCTCCCGTTTAAAGAGCCAGAAACTGAGTCAGGGGCAACTCCTACACCGGCACCTACCCCAGAGCCAGAGACTTCTTCAGAGCCAGCTCCATCCAATAATCCACCTGATGCAGTTGATGACACTAACACGACAAAAGAAGATGTCCCTGTCAGCGGTAATATCCTTGACGGCAGTAACGGGGGTCTAGATACAGACCCAGATCAAGACACGCTCACCGTTAGCGGCAATACAGAACCAGCCAATGGCTCTGTCACTGTCAATCCAGATGGCACCTATACCTATACGCCTAATTCAGGCTTTAGTGGCAAGGATAGCTTTACTTACACGATTTCTGATGGCAATGGTGGTACAGATACAGCGACCGTCAACATCACCATTGACACCATTGAACCCGAACCAACCTCAGAACCGACCCCAGAACCGGAACCAACCTCTGAGCCGGAGCCTGAACCAGCACCAGGGCTAGAGCCTACCCCTGACCCCAGTCCTGAGCCAACTCCAGGCCCTGAGCCAGATTCGGGTAATCCCCCTGCGCTATCTCCTCTATCTGGGAAAATCGTTATCAATGAGGTGCTTTATAAGCAAACGATTGGCAATGCCAATGCTGAGAATAACGATGAATTTATTGAGTTATTCAATCCATCCGATGAAGCCGTTGATCTTGGCGGCCTGCAATTAATGGATGGCAATATCCTGGATGGTGATATTGATGGTACAACCGGAAGTATTACAGGCAATACCAACCCTTACGTTTTTCCTGTTAATACCATTCTTAAGCCCGGAGAATATGCCGTTATTTGGATCGGTAGCGAGAAGGATGCTCAAGGCAATTCTATCCCAGCCCATCAAGCCCCAGACGCTGCATTTCAAACATGGTTAGGACAACGTCCCAAGCTCAATAACACCGGGGACGATGTTTGGTTATACGATGGCCAAAACCAGATCATTGACTACATTGCCTACGGTAAAAATACTAGCAGCAGTTCAGGGATTAATACTCCGCCACCTGCAGTCTTAGGGTTGTGGGATGATTCTGCTCAGACAACCTTAGGGGGAGCTGACAACGGGCAATCCATTAGTTTGACGGCTAATGGTCAAGATTCTAATAACAGTGCCTGTTGGGAACAGACGACGAGTAGTGATGCGAGTACCCGTTGCTTAGGCTATTTAGAAACGATTGATTCAGATTCCACAGGCAATCGGATAACCAGCGTTGCAGGTAATAATAATGGTTCAGATGAGCCAACACCCGAACCAACGCCTGAGTCAGAACCCGAACCGGCCCCTGAGCCAACACCCGAACCAACACCAACGCCTGAGCCTGAGCCAGAATTGGTTCCAGCACCGGAACCTGAGCCAACACCCGGACCAGTTCCTGAACCCATGCCAGAGCCCGAGCCAACTCCAGAGCCCGAGCCAACGCCTGACCCTGAACCAACGCCAACGCCTGAGCCAGAACCGGGTCCCACGCCAGAGCCTGAGCTAACGCCCGACCCTAGTCCTGTGCCAACTCCAACGCCCACTCCAGCACCGACACCTGGGCCAGCCCTAACACCGGAGCCCATTCCAACGCCCGAACCTAACCCGACACCCACTCCAATACCCGGGTCTGGACCTTCTCCCGTGCCCATCCCTACACCAGGATCAGAACCTACCCCAACCCCTGGACCCATTTCAAGTCCAACCCCCCAACCTGACCCCGGTCCTGAACCAACGCCAGGGGTATCCCCTGTACCTCAATCCATCACAGATCCGCCGAGGGAGTCTACATCCAAGCCTTTCCCATCTCCTATGCCCTTACCGTCACCTTCTCCCCAACCTGGAATTGCGCCCGAGAATCTTCCTGACTCAGGAATCTTGCCTGGGTCAGGGACTCCTGCAAAAACAGCACCTAAAGAAGGTATCCGTCCAGGCGAGACTCCTCGTACTGGTACTCCAGGTGAACAGCCGCCAATACCGACGGAACAGTTGCCTGCCCCGACAGAACGACCAGCGCCTCAACAGAAAATAAAGGCCCCCTCTCGTGACGAGCCTGAATCTCCACCCCCTGTGCGAGCCCTCTGGTAAGGACACAGTTGTCTGTTTTGTAGCATTGCGGCCCTCGGGCCGCCTTGTATGCTGAGATAAAGGTAGCTTATCCATTGTTTCAGTCAAGCTAGGTGCCCATGCAAACTCAAGACTGCGATACCCAACGGGACCGCTTTGCCCAAGGAAAACCCCTGTGGGCCCGTGCGATCGCAACCCCCGCTACGGAATTTGGTCCCACTTCTCTGCCGTTGCTATCAGGTCAAGTACCAACGGGCCTCAGGGGCACCCTGTATCGCAATGGTCCCGGTCGGTTGTCTCGTCAGGGGCAAACCGTCGATCACTGGTTTGATGGAGATGGCGGTATTTTGGCCGTGCGCTTTGGTCCCGAAGAAACAACGGCTAGTTACCGCTATGTCCAAACCCAAGAGCTTCAGACTGAAGAAGCAAAAGATCAATTTCTCTATTCTGGTTATGGACAAATGGCTCCTGGTCCCCTTTGGAAACGATGGGGCGTTCCACCCAAAAATGTGGCGAATACCTCGGTTTTGGCATTGCCTGATAAGCTGCTCGCCCTCTGGGAAGGTGGCAATCCCCATGCCCTTGATTCCATCACCCTAGAAACCCACGGGTTAGAAACCCTTTCAGGTTTAACCGCCAAGCTCACCTATTCGGCCCATCCCAAGCGCGATCCACAAACGGGCACTATTTATAACTTTGGCGTTATCTTTGGTCCCAAAACCTATCTCCAGATCTATTGCAGCCATGCCTCTGGCGACATTGATCGGCAAGCCTCCATTCTCTTGCCGGGACTATCTTTGGTTCATGATTTTGTCTTAGCTGGGCGCTATCTCGTCTTTATTGTGCCGCCGCTGCGACTGCAGATGCTCCCCGTCATGCTGGGCACCAAAAGTTTAAGTGATGCCTTACAGTGGCAACCGCACCAGGGAACGCAAATCATCGTCATCGATCGAGATACGTTTGAGGAGGTGACTCGCTTTGAGACCGATCCTTGGTTTCAGTGGCACTTTGGCAATGGTTATGAAGATACTGTCGGACATATTGTTCTGGACTATGTTCGCTATCCTGATTTCCAAACCAATCAGTGGTTGAAGGAAGTGGTCACAGGCTATCCACAAACCCCTGCCTTGGGAATGTTGTGGCAGCTACACATTAATCCCCAGACGGGGCAAGTATTGCAGAACGAGCAGCGGTTTAGCTTGGGTTGTGAATTTCCGGTCGTTTCGCCTCTAGAAACGGGGCAAGAGACAACCGCCCTTTACCTAACCCATCATTCCCATTCCCAACAGCCTGTGGAGGAAATGTTTGACTGCATCGCTCGCATTGATAGTCAGACTTCTGGTGTTGTAAGCATGGCATTTCCTTCCGGCTGTTACCCGATGGAAGCCATTTATGCGCCTGATCCAACCAGTTCTGATCAAGGGTGGCTGTTAACGGTTGTCTTTGATGGCAACCAGGATCAAAGCACCGTGCAGATTTTTTCTGCCGATCAGCTAGACGCTGGCCCGATTGCCGTTTTAGGATTGCCCGAGATCATTCCCTTTGGATTTCATGGGACTTGGCAAGCTGCCGAGTAGGTCGCGGCTACTCCGCCCCTCGCTTCAAGGCCCGCTCCATATCTCGCTTGTCCTGACGTTTTTTGATCGATTCCCGCTTGTCATGCAGTTTTTTACCCCGAGCCAGCCCAATCGTTACCTTGATCCAGCCGCGCTGAAGATAAAGCTTTAACGGCACCAGGGTCAGCCCTTTTTGCTCCGTTTTGCCAATCAGCTTACGGATCTCTTGGCGATGCATCAAGAGCTTGCGGGTTCGCCGAGGGTCGTGATTAAAAAATTGGCCAACATTGGTATGGGGGGAAACATGAACATTGAGGAGGAACGCCTCCTCATTGCGAATTTGGGCAAATCCATCCCGCAGGTTGACTTTCCCCGCTCGGATGGACTTAACTTCTGTTCCAGTTAGGGCAATGCCAGCCTCAAACACCTCTAGGATTTCATATTGAAAGCGGGCTTGGCGATTATCACTAATAACTTTGTAAGACTCACTCATACCCTCTACTGTACTCTGCCCACTTCTTTTTGTTGTACCGTCTATCCCTGCCAGACCCCGATCACCCGGGAAAGCCCCATAGCCTGTCGCATCTACCGATGGATTTGAGGGATTCACTTGGACTGATAGCATGGACAATAATGCATGCTGGGCTATGAAGGTAAGCAACAATGGGTAAAGCCGTCATCAAATTTTCTTCTGAAGACTGTGGAATTTGCCACAAAATGTCTTTTTATGATCAGAAAGTCACCGAAGAACTGGGCTTAGAATTTATTGATGTCAAAATGCAGGACACCGCGACTTACCGCAAATATCGCAAAATCCTTCTGACTCAATATCCTGATAAATCAGAAATGGGTTGGCCCACCTATATTATTTGCGATGATCCTGATGCAGCGTTCTCGATTTTGGGCGAAGTCAAAGGCGGACATCCGAAAGGAGAGTTTAGAAGCCGACTCCAAGCGGTCTTGGGAGCGGCGTAAAGCCTCTCTCTGATTATCCCGACGTTCTTCTTTGAAATTTCTGGTATGCCCCAATCCCCCGTCAGCCGCAAGAAAACGAAGCAGTACAAGAGACGACGAACTCGGCGGAATCCTTGGTTACTGGGCTTGGACCGACTGATGGCGCTGGCAGCCCTAGCTAATTTAAGCCTGGTACTCTTCAATATCACCTATATTCCCTTCCGGGATTTTTATCTGAGTCAACTCCCGCAAGTCGCAGAATTGTACGACCCCATTAAGGGGATCGAGCCTTACCGGGATACTCAGCAATATCTCAATACGGTCGATAAAGTGGAGCAGCAGTTGGCTGAGTCGGGTACAGAAGGGCCTGAACTCCTAACGCTCTTGGTCCAGATCAGAGACCAGAGTGAAGCTATGGTGAATGAAAATCCATTTGAGCTGGCCAATAAAACTGGAACCCTAGAAAAGATTAAGAACCGGATGCGAGAGCATATGGGTAATGAGTCGGCCAAAGGTTCCTTTCGGGAGTTTTGGAGTGTCGATTACCTGAAGAAGAATCTATGGACGCGGGAACTCGAATTTTTTAATAAAGATATTCGGCCCCTGATTGCCTCTAACTACTATCGTCCCTTTGGAGAAAGCGGCAATTTCGTTGACTTCTTTGTCGTGATTGATTTGCCCTTTGTTCTGCTATTTGGGCTGGACTATTTGGTCCGCACCTTCTACCTGAGTCGTCGCCGCCAGGGGATCAGTTGGAAAGATACAATTTTTTGGCGTTGGTATGATCTCCTCTTCTTTATACCCATATGGCGAATTCTGCGGATTCTACCGATCACCCTACGTTTACATCAGGTGGGCTGGATTAATCTCAGCCGAATGCAAACTCAAATCAATCGGTTCTTAGCTGAAAGTCTAGCTGGAGATATGACAGAAATCGTCTTGGTCCAGTCCGTTGGTATTGCTCAGGACGCCATCGAGCAAGGCGTAATTGAGCAATGGCTCCTAAATCCGGAGACTGACACGGTCGAGATTAATGAGGTGAATGAGATAGAAGAGCTGATTCTTCAAGCCGTCAAAATCACCATTTACAAAGTTTTACCCCAGCTCACCCCCGACTTAGAGAATGTGATTCGCCATGCCATTGTGGAAGCCTTGAGTGATATTCCGTTTTATCGGCAGGCCCAACAGTTGCCAGGAATGATGACCCTTCCCAATGTGATTGCCCAGCAAGTGTCAAAACAACTCACTCAAACCTCGCAATCCACTCTAACGAAGGTCCTCAATGATCAGAAGGGCAAGGATATCTTTGAACAACTGGGAGAACATTTTACGGATGCTTTGCGGGATGAGCTGCAAAACCAAGAAACCTTGGATGAAATTCAGTCCTTACTCACAGACTTTTTGGAAGAGACCAAACTCACGATTCTGCAACGTTTGGAATCTAAAGGTGGAGAAGGAGCCGCTGCCGAGGTTGAACATTTGCGCCAAGTTACCTATGAGTCGGGCCGTTTACCTTCTGTAAAGGTGATTCCAGGCGCTTCTCGTCCATAGTCTGCGGTGTTATATCCTCGTCATTCATCCAAACTGTCCCGGGCTGCGCTACACTAAGACTTTGGTGGGCGTCTGTCCACGGCTCATGCCTTTAGGATGAGCTTTCAAGGTGGGTGTTAACCCACTTTTTTTATTGTCAGGGTTATTTCCATGGCACATCCATTGATCCCCAAAGTGATCGATTTGGCTACCCCTGTGGCAGCACAATTTAATCTGGAAGTGGTGGGCGCGGTGTTCCAAACCAACCAAAATCCGCCGATTTTGCGGATTGATATTCGCAATTGTGATGCAGACACGGGTTTGGAAGATTGCGAAAAAATGAGTCGTGCCTTGGAAACGGTCTTGGACGAAGATGATGTTTTCCCAGAAGCTTATGTGCTGGAGATTTCCAGCCCTGGGCTGTCAACGCTACTGACCTGCGATCGCGACTTTATCTCCTTTAGGGGATTTCCCGTGCTGATCCAAACCCATCAACCCTATCGAGGCCATCATCAGTGGATTGGCAATCTCACCGGTCGAGACGAACAATTCGTCCAACTTAACCAAAAAGGTCGGACCATTCAGATCCCTCGAGACGAAATCATGCAAGTGCAGCTCTATGATTCCCCAGCCTAACCACTTTTTGCCAGCCTTTACGCCCTCTACGTTCCTCTTCCCACGCCCTGTCAGTAATGGAGTAAGCCGATGTCAATGGTTCAGTTACCTGGTTTAGCAGACATGATTGATGTGATCAGTCGTGAACGCAATCTCCCTAAGCCAGCGGTGGAAGCTGCACTTCAAGAGGCATTGCTGAAGGGATATGAACGGTACCGTCGGACACTGCTGCTGGACAGCGGTGCCCAGTTCGACGAAGAATATTTTTATAACTTTGACGTGGAATTAGACATCGAGGAAGAAGGATTTCTCGTCTTGGCCACTAAAATGATCGTCGA
Source organism: Acaryochloris sp. IP29b_bin.137 (assembly GCF_028285745.1). Taxonomy (GTDB): domain Bacteria; phylum Cyanobacteriota; class Cyanobacteriia; order Thermosynechococcales; family Thermosynechococcaceae; genus Acaryochloris. The sequence continues at coordinate 29,860 of NZ_JANQOP010000259.1, forward strand.
CGACGTGGAAAGCACCGATCATCAAATCGCCCTGGCAGAAGTGCGAGAAGTTGCGCCAGAAGCCCAACTGGGAGATACCGTTGTTTTAGATGTCACCCCTGAACAGAACGAATTTGGCCGGATGGCAGCCATCCAGACCAAACAAGTGCTCTCCCAAAAGCTCAGGGATCAGCAGCGCAAGCTGATTCAAGAAGAGTTTCAAGATCTAGAAAAAACCGTTTTGCAGGCCCGCGTCCTCCGCTTCGAGCGTCGTTCTGTAATTATGGCCGTAACCAGTGCCTTCGGCCAGCCTGAGGTGGAAGCGGAGCTACCGAAACGGGAACAGCTTCCCAATGATAACTATCGAGCCAATGCCACCTTTAAAGTCTTCCTCAAACGGGTCGCAGATGGTCCCCATCGGGGTCCCCAACTCGTCGTCTCTAGAGCCGACGCGGGTTTAGTCGTCTACCTCTTTGCCAATGAGGTACCGGAAATTGAAGATGAGGTGGTGCGGATTGTGGCCGTGGCGCGGGAGGCCAATCCCCCCTCTCGCCAAGTGGGTCCCCGCACCAAAATTGCGGTGGATACCCTAGAAAGGGATGTTGACCCGGTCGGTGCCTGTATTGGGGCACGGGGGTCGCGCATTCAAGCCGTGGTCAATGAGCTGCGAGGGGAGAAGATCGATGTGATTCGTTGGTCTCCCGATCCAGCCACCTACATCGCCAATGCCCTCAGTCCCGCCCGCGTCGATGCTGTCCGACTAATTGATACGGAAGAGCGTCAGGCTCATGTTTTAGTGGCTGAGGATCAGCTGAGCCTTGCCATTGGTAAAGAAGGACAAAATGTTAGATTAGCCGCTCGACTCACCGGTTGGAAAATTGATATCAAGGATATTGCCAGTTATGACCAAGAAGCGGAAGATTTGCAGTTGAGCCAACTCCAATCTCAACAGATGGCCGAAATCGGGTCTGAAGCGAGCCCTGATCCCTTACCTGAAGAAGATGCCGACACCTCGGCCAGTTCAAGCATTGCCGATCCGCCTGAAGAGAACGAACGCGAGATACCCAGTGAATTAGAAGAGGCTTCGCCGGATCTGGAGTCCTAGATCCGCCATCCCCACTTTGCAGTTTCTAAAGGGCTCCACCTCGATCTACGCTTGGACATTTGTCCCTGTAATGCAGACCTTGAATGGATGATTTTTTTATTCAAGAACCATCTGTTGAAAAACTTCAACCTTAATCCTAGGCAAGCAAAAAATAGTTGATAATGGGGTTAACGCTTGAACATTAAACCTATAAAGGAGTGGCTGAATCAAAGGTTGGAATCGATGGGTTTACCCGTAAAAGTTTTGCTTCCAACTCGCCAGTTTGTCGAACAACGTGGATAATGCCTATTGGGGGGTAAACTCCCCAAAATGAGCTGAGTAATCAGTTGTTTCAATCATCATTGAAAGCTGCATCACCAGCATTGAACATATCCTTATCCTAAAAACGTAAAGGGTAGAACTATGTAAGATCACAGGAGACTAAAAGGGGCCAGTGGATGAGTAACAGTCACAAAGTTAGAATTTATGAGTTATCAAAAGAGTTGAATTTAGAGAATAAAGACATTCTGGCGGTCTGCGAAAAGCTAGATATCGCCGTCAAGAACCATAGCAGCACCATTACTGAAGCAGACGCAGCTAAGATCCGGGATGCCGCTGCTCAAAAACGCCCCTCTGGTCCTCGAACGACTCCCCCCAGACGTACAGCCTCTGCCAAAGATGAGAAAGGGCGTAAGCCCCGACCTGTTGCGAAACCGAACAAGCAAGATCGGCCCAAAAAGCAGCAAATCTTGGAGCTTCGCAAGCAAAAAACTAAACCCCCTGCTGAACCGATGGCACCCTCCTCGGCCGTTAAGGCTGCTAGGCCGCCAGAGTCGCTGCAAGCCCCGAAGCCCATACGTCCTCAACCTACTCAGGGGGCAGAGAAGCCCACCCTGACGCCCAAACCGACTGTTGCTAGCCAGCCCCCCTCAACTTCGGTACCCAAAGCCAGTGCTCCGGGGCCCGCGTTGTCTCCTCCGCCTAGGACAGACAAGGTGTTGACGAAACCCGCCACCCAAGTGCCCGAAATCGTCAAACCCCAACTTCTCAAAAAGCCAACCTTGAATCAGCCGGCTGAGCCCACGGTGCCGGAGGTATCCCAGACCGCTCCTCCGACAAAGCCGCCTGTTTCGAATCAACCTGAAAAAACTGTTGAGACAGAGCCGCCCCGGCCTCGCTTAGTTCGGCCCATTTCCATTGCAAAAGCAAAAGCTGAAGCAAAGGCCGCTGCCGAAACGTCACAGTCAACGGCTGGATCCGCCAGTAACGACACCACTGAACTCCTCGTTCTTACTCCCCCCACATCCCGTCAGAAGAAAGATAAACGGTCGTCTAAACCAGAAGAATTTGAAGATCGTCCTGCCAAGGTTTCTAAATCGAGTCTGAAGCAAAAGCGACGAACGCAAAAAGAGATCGAAGAAGATGAAGATGATCTCTTGGCTGCTGATGACACCCATAACCAAGCTGTGATTGATGTCAGTCAGTCCCTGGTGCGGCCACCTAAACCCAAATCGATGAAGCAGTCTAAGCCTGCGACGGTCCCAATTAATCGGACGCCAAGTAGTTCCAAAGGCAATCGGCGTCAGCGCAATCGGTACCGCCAACAACAGGAAGCAGAAGTCGAACGGCCCACGACGCTGACGTTAACGACTGAGTTAACGGTCCAAAACCTAGCTTTGCAGTTAGTTGTTCCCGAAACTGAGGTCATCAAGATCCTCTTTATGAAGGGCATTGCTGCCAACATTAATCAAGTTCTTGATATTGAGACGGCCACCATGGTGGCTGAGGAACTAGATTGTATCGTTGAAACCCAGGCAGAAGAGTCTGAAGCCCGAAAAGTTTCAGAAATGCTGGATGTTGAGGATTTAGAAAATCTTCAATCCCGGCCGCCGGTGGTGACCATTATGGGCCATGTCGACCATGGTAAAACAACCCTCTTGGATGCCATTCGCGAAACCAAGGTTGCCCAGGGTGAAGCAGGGGGGATTACCCAGCATATTGGCGCCTATCACGTTGACTTACCCCATGAAGATGGGGTACAGCAGGTGGTGTTTTTAGATACACCGGGTCACGAAGCCTTTACCGCAATGCGGGCTCGGGGGACCCGAGTCACAGATATCGCCATTCTGGTGGTGGCGGCGGATGATGGCGTACGACCTCAAACCTTAGAAGCCATTAGTCATGCCCGAGCCGCAAAAGTGCCGATTATTGTGGCCATCAACAAGATTGACAAAGAAGGGGCTCAGCTAGATCGGGTGCGGCAAGAGCTGAGTGAGCATGAGCTCGTCCCTGAAGACTGGGGGGGCGAGACCGTTATGGTCCCTGTGAGCGCCCTCAAAGGCGAGAACTTAGACACCTTGTTAGAAATGATTCTGCTGGTTGCTGAGGTCGAAGATCTCCAGGCCAATCCCAATCGCCCCGCCAAGGGCACAGTTATTGAAGCCCACCTCGACAAGGCCAAAGGTCCAGTTGCTAGCTTGTTGGTTCAAAATGGAACTCTTCGAGTTGGGGATGTCTTGGTGGCTGGATCAGTGTTTGGTAAAGTCCGGGCGATGGTGGACGATCGAGGCGACCGAGTGGATACCGCCAGCCCATCTTTTGCCGTTGAGGTGCTGGGCATGAGCGAGGTCCCTGCCGCTGGAGAGGAATTTGAAGTATTCACAGATGAGAAAGAAGCGCGCAGTCAAGCAGGCCAAAGAACGGATCAACAGCGCCATACTCGCCTACAGCAAGCGATGGCATCCCGACGGGTCTCACTCAATGCGCTGTCTGAACAAGCTCGTGAAGGGGAACTGAAGGAGCTGAATTTAATCATTAAAGCAGATGTGCAGGGATCAGTTGAAGCTTTATTGGGATCCCTTGCTCAATTGCCTCAAAATGAAGTTCAAGTCCGGGTATTGCTGTCTGCACCAGGTGAGATTAGCGAAACAGACGTCGACTTGGCAGCTGCGAGTGGGGCCGTCATTATTGGCTTCAACACCAGCTTAGCCAGTGGGGCTCGTCAAGCGGCGGATCGGGCTGGGGTCGACATCCGTGAGTACGACATTATTTACAAGCTGCTGGAAGATATTGAAGGGGCCATGGAAGGTCTCCTCGAACCTGAGTTTGTAGAGGAGGACTTGGGTGAAGCCGAAGTTCGGGCCGTCTTCCCTGTGGGACGAGGTGCGATCGCAGGTTGTTACATCCAATCCGGCAAACTCGTGCGCAATTGTCGGCTGCGGGTTCAGCGCAATAATGAGATTGTGTTTGAAGGCTTCCTAGATTCCCTGAAACGGATGAAAGACGATGTCCGCGAAGTTAACTCTGGCTATGAATGTGGGGTGGGTGTCGATAACTTTAGCGGGTGGACTGAAGGGGATCGGATTGAAGCCTATCAGATGGTCACTAAGCGGAGAACCCTATCGGCTACCTAAGCGGCTGGGAAATTGATGGCTTCTGTAGTCCAAATAACATTTTCCAGCATCTGCGTTCAGTATGCTGGAAGGGAGCTTAAGTGAATCTTAAGTCGTCTAGCTCTCGATCCACAGAGCAGTTGGATCTGAGCGCATTTTTAAATGGTCTCCTATGCATGCATGGTGTGCATCGGGTCCTAAACTCGGCTATTCTTGAAATAGAGTTAATGGCTGAGACATTTATTCCTCACCCTTCTGGCAACCCGCTATGAGTTCATTTTCCCCTCCTACAGCTAATCCTTCCCTTTCCGATCACGATGATCTGTTTTGGCCTGACCTGCGACAAATTATTTCTAGTAGCTCTGGTTTCAAGCGTTGGGTTCTCGAAAGAGGGCTTGATGCCAATGCAAAAGGGGCAACCTTAGATGTTTTGGTCCGCTCTTATCTTAAGCAAACCCTAGAAACTTTAGCTTACTGAACCGGATCAATTAGACCCCCTAGTCCACCGTTGTTCTATATTCCATAATCTGGCAGGTACGACCCGTAATCCGCTGCCAGTGAAATTGCATTTGCCCCTGTGCTTCTGGAATTTTGCCCATCGTGCAAAATATCGCGTATAGGATTGATTCTTGCCAGGTATGGTCTAGGCGCTTGCGCAAGCATATTTTCAAGCCTAAGGCGAGATAGGTCACTCCGCCTAAAAGGCTCCAGCCATGACTCCAAAATAAGGAGCAGAGAATGGACAGGGGTAACATTAGGCCCCACAGCCAACTGCGGAGGCTCTCCCGCACCCAATGCCTCAGGCGACCGATCATGTATCCAGGCCCTCTCGGCATAGGCATGCCCTGCTCGCCGAGTTCGCTGCCACCATTGACCAAACTGGGTGATCCCCGCATCATGCCAAGTCATAGTTGCGTCGATGCGAAGAATCCGCCAATTCTGCTGTCTTAACCTGACACACAGTTAGGGTCGAGTGACAGGTCACCCTGTCACCCTCCCATTCAGAACGGTGCATGAGACTTTCGAACTCACACCGCTCCTCAACAATACGGCTGTTG
>NZ_JANQOP010000288.1 GCF_028285745.1 Acaryochloris sp. IP29b_bin.137
TTCCATGTCAAACGTATAATAGTCATCACTCCAAGGTTCTGTGCTTTTTAACAAGGTAAAGAGTGTAGGTGGAAGATTCTGAATCACAGGTGAAGTGGGGTTTGTGTCGACGAGCGCAAGGCACCCACCCGGACGCAAAATTCTCATTATCTCTTGGAAAATGTTACGGGTGGCTTGACGAGGTAATTCATGGGTGACAAATTGTAATGTTACCACATCAAAAGACTCATCAGATAACCCTGTATCTTCCGCCTGGGCATGGATCCAGGAAGAAATATCTGATTGAATATCTAGGGCTTGGGCAACCGCAAGCATATAGGGTGATAAGTCTAGACCTACCGTCTCTACTTTGACATCTTGGCGACTGGTGTAGTACTGATGCAAAGTTCGGGTTGAGATGCCAGTGGAACAACCCATATCCAGGATATTAGCAACCGGATGGGGACCATACTCTCCCAAAACTTGGTGGAAGCTGTGGCGCAGTCTATTCTGAGCTGTTTGCCAACTCAAATTTTCTTTAGGCCATACCCGTAACGCCATGGATTGAATGGCTGAAGGCGCTTCAAAGGCAGCCTTCCAGCACAAGTTACCTGCAGAATAAGCGTGAAAGGGGACTAGGTAGTAATCTGGATAAGTCACAGTGGGGTTGGTGATTTTATTCAGAAGTCCCTTCGCTCCTGACCTTTCAAGCGACTGGTAGTTTTGTTGCCAGGGAATGCCATTTTGTTCGGCAGTTTTGATCAAGACCTGCCTGGCCTGGTATTTCATCACTGCATAGATGGGCTTAATTTGGATCAAGTGATTAATAAAGCTGGAGAGTAAATCCCCCCCAGCCCAATCGGGTTTGAGCTTACTTCCCATAGCTCAACGTACAGAACCTCGCAGCAGTTCAGCATCAATTGGTTTAGCAAGATAGATCTGTAATAAATACCAGAGTGTTCCTACAATTAACGGTAGCTTTCGGAAGAACTTAATGACCTGAGGCTGATTACTGCTGTCAATCGCTTTCATTTTGATGTTGTTGTCTGAGCATCTCTTCAGGCGAGGAAAGAAGTCAGGATGATCCACATCTAACACGGAAGGGAAGGCTCGCTTGGCCGTTTCGTTGGTGTGTCGAATCACATCAGCATCGAATTCAGCGGCATCAAGCCCCAACATCTCATAGAACTTAGACCGTTCATGAACCGTCAGGGTATGAGTAGCAAAGACTGTCAGCAGAAAGAAGCGACTCCAAAGTCTAGATCGCCAGGTTTTCCAGAGCTGAGGTTGGGAGCGAATGAGGGCTTTAAAGATATCACCATGGCGATTTTCATCCTGGCACCAAGGCTCAAAGTAGCGGAAAATCGGGTAGAACTGGTGTTCAGGATGTTTTTCTAAATGGCGATGGATGAGGATATAACGCCAATAGCCAATTTTCTCCGAGAGATAAACCGTGTAGAGTACCCACTCAATGGGGAAGAAGGTATAGGTGCGCTCTTTCGTTAATTTCCCCAGTTCCAGTGTGATATTAAAGTCAGCCATTGCTTTATTTATAAAGCCTGCATGGCGGGCCTCGTCGCGGGCCATCAGCTGAAAAATCTCTGTCAGCAGGGGGCTACGACCCTTAAGCCTACGAGACAACTCTTTAAAAAGTAGAAATCCAGAAAACTCTGAAACACAAGATCGTTCCAGGTAATCAATGAAAGCCTGTCTTTCCTCGCCTTGAATATGGTCCCAAGATTGTTTGAATTCTTGATCCTGAACGAAGTGGCGTTGGTTATAGTCCGCTTTCATCTCCTCTAAAACCGCCTTCAACTCCGCCTCTTGAGCTGAAAGATCTAGCTTGGCGGTCTTATCAAAGTCGGTCGTATAGAACCTAGGGGTCAGAACGCTTTCTTCAATTGCTGTTCTCTTTGTACCCTGCTTGAGGTCAGCTTGGGATGATGCTGCCAGAGTATTGACCATGGATATCTTAAAATAACTGTTCAGCTATATTAGACTATAGCTAATTGTTTGATCTAGCATTATTTTACAAATGTTTGCCTTAATACTCCTAAAACAAGGTCTGTGAGGAATATCCCCTTACTCCACAAGGCCAACATCTAGGTTGTATGGTCGGATAACTCTAATCTCATCGAAACTTTCATGGCTTAAGGAGAAGGAGATTTAGCCAGGTTTGAAAAAATACTGATTCATACCCCAACCAGGAGGATTGAGATTTAGACTCGCCTGTTAATCCACTCTTTTGGTTCACTCAGTCAGATGGAGACTATATAATTGTGACTTTTTATGAATGGATACTATGAGTTTGTAAATCAGTTATATAGTTATTCAGTGATTTATATTTCAATACCAATATGTCAAAACTTGCGACTCGGTCGAGAAATAACCATTCAATATCCAATAGTTCATCCGCTCTTACTTCATCCATAACTACCTCCAGTAATTCTTCGCCCGTGGATTCTCGCCAAAGAGTGAAGCAGTTTATGCGAGGGTTGCAGGATCAGATCTGTCAGGGATTAGAGCAGCTTGATGGTCAAGCTCGTTTTCAAGAAGATTGTTGGCAACGACCTGAACGAGGCGGTGGGCGAACTCGTGTTATTCAAAACGGTAGAGTTTTTGAACAAGGGGGAGTCAACTATTCAGAAGTCTGGGGGAGTTCTCTACCACCCGCGATTTTGAATCAGCGCCCTGAGGCTGAGGGTCATGATTTTTTTGCCACAGGGACATCCATGGTCTTGCATCCGCGTAACCCCTATGTCCCGACAGTGCATCTCAACTACCGTTATTTTGAGGCTGGTCCAGTTTGGTGGTTTGGTGGGGGTGCTGATTTAACCCCTTACTATCCATTTGCAGAGGATGCGATCCACTTTCACCAAACTCTTAAACAAGCTTGCGACCCACATCATCCAGAATTTTACCCGACCTTCAAACGTTGGTGTGATGAGTACTTTTATTTAAAACATCGCCAAGAAGCACGGGGTATCGGTGGTATATTTTTTGACTATCAGGACGGTCGAGGTCAACTTTATCAAGGGCCAGACCTAGAAGGTGCAGCAGCCCAATATAGTGATCATGTCGGTACCATCGATTGCGGCTGGGAAGCATTATTTGATTTTATTCGCAGTTGTGGAGAGTCTTTCTTACCCGCCTATCTACCTATTGTAGAACGGCGACAGGGAATGGAATATGGTGATCGCCAGCGACAGTTTC
>NZ_JANQOP010000298.1 GCF_028285745.1 Acaryochloris sp. IP29b_bin.137
AAGGAGAACTATGCTGAAAAGATACATGTTGCTGGCGGTGGCTACAGTATTTTTTGCTTTTCAAGTATTAACCAGTACTGCTACTGCTGCTGAATTAGACGATGCGACTCGAACCGTTGCGTTAAACGATGGGAGTACCGTTACTCTATCCGTTCAGCAAGCAAAAGAGGGTCAGCGCTTATTTAACTTTGCCTGTGCAAATTGCCATACTGGTGGAGATACTAAAACCAACCCCACTATCAACTTGTCTGAATCTAGCTTGGCAGGTGCAACTCCTCGCCGCGATACAGTTGAAGGCCTGGTGGATTATATGAATAACCCCACCACCTACGATGGTTTTGACACGATTGCTGAAGTACATCCCAGTACACAAAGTACGGATGTCTTCCCGCTAATGAGAAATCTGTCTGATGATGATCTAGTGGCTATCGCCGGACATATTCTCATTCAGCCTACCGTGATTGGCGATCAGTGGGGTGGCGGTAAAGCTGCTCGATAGGCGCCGATTGGTTGTTGGCTAGTATGAACGGCGTTATCTTAATAAAGTTCACACTTAAGGCGCGCATCAAATGCTGAAATCGTGGCTCACACGTTGTTGTATTGCTTTTCTGCTGGTGTGTTGGGGAACTTTTCTCAGCCCAGCGGTACAAGCAGCAGATGTTGATGACTATATTGTCCGATATCTGAAGGTGACCGAACCCGTTCCCATTTCAATGAATGCCGACGGAGAGACGCAGCTGTTTTCTCCAGTCGATCTTTCTGAAGGGAAGCGACTCTTTGAAGACAATTGCAAGAACTGTCATGTGGGTGGGGTGACGTTGCCCAATCCTGTGGAGTCCTTGTCTTTGAAAAATTTGCAGGGAGCAACCCCTCCCCGGGATAACGTCGCCAGTCTGATCGAATTTCAACGAGAGCCCACTATCTATGATGGGAGTGATGTTAGCTTTTGGTGCCGCCAAATCCCTGATACTTGGTTGCCCGATCAAGAATTGGCAAAGCTAGAGGCCTTTATTCTCAGAGCGGCTGAAGTCGCCAGGGGGTGGGGGAGTGAAGATGTTGCCGACGGGATAGATTTTACTTAGGGGGGTTGCCCTTAACGCTGGTTTATGCCATTGGATGAGCGCAATCATCCATGCCGAGAAGCTTTGTATTCGCTCGAACTCTCAGCTTGGGGTTCTAAAGTTGCAGAGACGATCCTAAAATAATGAAGCGAGTCCATCGCATTTGTTATCACTAAGCACCATATCTTTCATTTTGGGTGTTTGACGTTAATAGATTTGGCAGCAATGCTGCCAATATGAATTGAGAGGAGAAACACGTTGAAAAAACTTCTATCTATTGCTTTAACTGCACTTGCTGTACTAGCCTTTGCGATCAGTAGCCCCGTTTTAGCAGCTGATGCGGGTGCTGGCGCTGGTGTCTTCAATGCTAACTGCGCAGCTTGCCATGCTGGTGGTAATAATGTTGTCCAGGCTGACAAAACACTGAAATCTGATGCTTTAGCAGCTAATGGTATGGACTCTGCTGAGGCCATCATTAATCAAGTCACCAACGGTAAGGGTGGAATGCCTGCTTTTGGTGCAAGCCTATCCGCTGCTGATATCGAAAACGTTGCTGCTTACGTCTTGGCTCAAGCTGATAAGTGGTAAGTCGCGCTCGATAGTCGCTTGAAAACTGATTTGTTTTCCCTCTGCTAATTCAGCAGAGGTTTTTTGTTCTCGGCGCTATTTGAGCATCGTTTTATAGGTTTGTGTCATCTTGAAGGGGTGGTTTTGAGTCAAGTTGAGAGCATTCATGCGTCAACCTCGTCCGTCAACATTATGGTCTTTGGGTTTGGGCCTACTGCTGATCTGTGCTCTACCAACGGTCAGTTGGCAATGGATAAGGGCGACGTCGGCGGTCCATGTGGAACAAAAAGCGCTGTTGGATCAATTAGCCAAGGCGCAAGTCGTTTATCTAGGGGAAACCCACGATAGCAAACTGGATCACAATGCGCAGTTAACGATTTTAAGAGAGTTGTATCAACGGCAACCCCAACTTGCGATCGCAATGGAAATGTTTCAGCGTCCGTTCCAGCAACCCATCAATCGCTACCTTGCAGGAGAAATCACAGAAGCTCAACTCCAGAAGCTGACAGAATATCACCAACGATGGGGGTTTGACTGGGAGTTTTATGCGCCTGTCTTACGGTTTGCCAAACAACATCAGTTGCCAGTAATTGCTTTAAATACCCCAACTGAAGTCACTAAAAAAGTCAGTAAAAAAGGGCTAGATAGTCTTAAGCCAGAGGAGCTGACCTTTATCCCCCCAGTCAATGAGATTGATGTTAGTAATACTGCGTATCGTCAAAAACTAGAGCAAATTTACGAAAAATTTCATCCTGGCCATGCGTCTGAAAGTGGATTTGAGCGTTTCTTCACCGCTCAGGTCCTCTGGGATGAGACGATGGCGGAGAAGATTGCCCAAACAGTCTCCAAAAATATGGATCAACTGGTCATTGTATTAGCTGGGAAAGGGCATATAGAGCAAGGCTATGGTATTCCCGATCGCGTTGCCCGACGACTCACAACCCACAAAGGTTTGGGTCAAACATTTCGTCAATATACGGTTTATCTCAATCCCACAGATGAAGTGCAGCAGCTCACTAATCCCCCTGCAGCCGATTTTTATTGGACCACCCCTTGAGCGGTTGTCCGAGTGCCTATGATTTTAGAAGTTGCCATTCTTGATGTTATTCCAGGGCAAGAGCCTCAGTTCCATGCCGATTTCCAGCAGGCTCAGCAAATTATCTCAGCGATGCCGGGTTATATCGAGCATGAGCTGCAACGCTGCCTCGAAAAGCCCTCTCGACATTTACTGTTGGTGCGTTGGCAAACCCTAGACGATCATGTTGAAGGGTTTCGTAAGTCAGCTGAGTATCAGCAGTGGAAGCAATTGCTGCACAACTACTACCAGCCATTTCCGGTGGTAGAGCATTATGAACTGCTGTTCGCTCCAGCCAAGGGCTAGTCAGGGGCTGCTTGATCCAGAAAAAGTCACCTTATCCCAGGCCTTGCCAGATGTTTAGCCGATTCAGGAGCCAATTATGTCCGATCAGCCGTCCCAAACCATTGCATTAGTCACGGGGGCAAACCGAGGCTTGGGATTCGAAGTTTGCCGTCAGCTTGCTCAGCAAGGGATGACCGTTATTCTGACCGCACGCGATCGCAACAAGGGGGAGCAAGCTGCCCAAAAATTACGAGAAGAACGGCTATCCGTCATTTTCAAACCGTTGGATGTCGCCGATGATGCCAGTGTTATTGAACTTTCTCAAGCGTTGAATGCAGAATGGGATCACCTAGATATTTTGATTAACAACGCTGGGATGAACTTTGATTTTCAGCAACCTACCCTTGAGGCTGACGTGAACGAGGTTCAGCAGACGCTGAATACCAACTTGTTTGGAGCATGGCGTGTTACTCAGGCTGTCTTGCCATTGCTCAAGAACAGTCAGCAGGGGCGTATTGTCAATGTTTCTAGTGGTGCTGGATCATTTACTGGCCCTAGAGGTATTCTAGAGCAAGGGGATAGACTACCGGCCTATGCGATTTCTAAAGCAGCTCTCAACGCGTTAACGATTAAATTGAGTCGCTCCCTCAAAGAGACCAGTATTTTAGTGAATGCGGTTTGCCCCAATTTTACAGCGACTTATCCGGGGACAGAGCAGATGGGGGCACGCCCAGTGCCGGAGGGGGCAGCGGGCATTGTCTGGGCTGCGCTGCTACCGGACGATGGGCCGACGGGAGGCTTTTTCCGTGATCAACAGCCTCTGCCGTGGTGAAAGTCAGATAAATTTGGGTTGGCCGTTCGCGGTTTAATCCATCACTAAATGGCTAAAAGATATGGGTGGAGTGTTGCCATCACCAGCCTAGAAGGCCATCTCTATCATTGATAAAAATCAATGTGTTTAAGGTTGAGCAATTAAAAAAATCTATTTACAATAGAGAGGCTTGCACCAACCGTAAACACATCTCTTACGTGAACTCTGTTCTGGCGCACTCTTTAGGAGTGCGCCATTTTTAATCCAGCGACCGAGAACATCAGAAGTAGATCGATTTGGCGTCGTAACAGAGCATAACGATAGTCTTCTCAAGACTATATATTGCTGGTAGTTTAGCGATTATCAGTTCATAAGAGTTGTGGGTAACCGACGCGAGTAGGGTTTCTGCAGGTTTGTTTAGACGACAACCATCGATCAGAAATATTTTGCTGTCATCATCTATACCTCAGTTGTATCTTGATGGTTTAACCAAAGCTCTGATCATCCAGCAACGCAAAATTTATATGAATAAAAACGCTTTAAGGTCTCGTCGCCCTAGTCTAGCCAAGACTCGAGTCAAACGACTCTCCTGGATTGCGTTGACCCGTCAGTCATCGGCGCTGATCTCGACCTTGACCCTTGCCATGACGCTCATAACCCCTCAGTTTGCCATGGCAGAGTCTGTGATCGAAAAGATTCAGCGAACTGGTACTTTAACGGCAGGGACCAGCCGAGAAGCGCTCCCCTTTGCCTTTGCCGATGATCAGGGACAGTTGCAAGGCTATTCAGTTGATATGCTGAAGCTGATGCAGGACCAGTTGAAAAAAACGTTGGGACGCGACATTCAGCTCCAGCTTGTGGCCCTTAACCCTGAGGATCGGATTCCCAAACTGATGCAAGGGGAGGTCGATATTGTCTGCGATGCCAGTAGTTATACCTGGGAGCGAGATCGAAAGATTGACTTCTCCGTGAGCTATGGTCTAACTGGCACCCGCCTGCTGGTGAAGCAGCAACATGCGGAGTGGGATGTGGCGGATCTAGCAGATAAGAAAATTGCGGCGATTGCGGCTACCACTAATGAAATTGCTATCCGTCGTGCCCAGCCTCAAGCCCAAGTGGTCATTGTTGACACCCATGCAGATGGGTATGATGCGCTTCAGGACGGAACGGTTGACGCGTTTGCTGCGGATGGCATTCTCCTAGATGCTTGGCTGCAAAGTGTTAACAATCCCAGTGAGTTCAACATTATTGGTTATTTCTCCAAAGAGGGAATTGCCTGTATGGTGCCTGAGAATAATTCTCAGTTTATGGATCAAGTCAATTATTCACTGGTGCGCTTTATGCAAGGGTACTTACAGGGTAAAGAACCCTATGTCGGGATGTTCGATCGTTGGTTTGGTGACCAAGCTAAAGTCCCTCTGACTCAGGATTTACGAGCTTTGGTGTTAGAGGCTATGCAACTTGTTGTTGACTTTAAGGAAGAGATTCCTGAGCAAGATTTGTAACCCGACTGAACTGGCAACCACAGTTCTGTATTGGCAGTCAACAAACCTATAAAACGCGCAGCAGACTAGGGATAGAATGAATCGCTTCCATCTGGCGGATTTCGGCTAAGGCTTGATGGAAATTGCCTTCCTGGACATGGTGGGTCACTACTACAATTTCGGCCAGCTCGGCCTTGATGCCGGTTTGGACGACGGATTCCAAGCTAACACCATGGGTGCCAAAGGCAGTGCCCAACTTCCCGATCACCCCTGGATGATCCTGAGTTAAAAACCGGGCATAAAAGCGGGTGACCAAATCCTGCATGGGGGCAATATTGCAGTAATGCTGATGGGAACAGGCCAGCAAGGGATGGATGCGGGAGGTCTCTGGATCATTGGCAATGATGCCAGTTTTGAGCAAAGCAGTAATATTAATCAAGTCGGCTACGACAGCACTGGCGGTTGGGCCTGCCCCTGCTCCTGGGCCAAAGAACATCACCTGTCCTAACGGATCGGCTTCAATCAGTAGGGCATTAAAGACATCGTTGACGCTGGCCAGTGGATGATCGAGGGGAACCAAGGTGGGATGCACACGGACTTCCAGTTGCGGCGGGGGAAGCTCGGCGGTTGAAGTGGGTACTTTTGCGATCGCAAGCAATTTAATCACAAATCCTAGGTTTTTAGCATAATTGATATCCGCTGCACTGACCTGACGAATGCCTTCACGATGGACCTGCTCCAGATCAATTCGTCCACCAAAGGCCAGGGAAGCCAGAATAGCAATTTTATCGCCAGCATCTAGGCCATCGACATCAGCGGTGGGATCGGCTTCGGCATACCCAAGTGCTTGGGCTTCAGCCAGTACCTCATCAAACGCCGCCCCCAATTGCTGCATCTGGGTGAGGATATAGTTGGTGGTGCCGTTGAGAATACCGATTAATGTGTGGATGCGGTTAGCCCCCAAAGATTCTTTCAGGGGTTGAATCACTGGAATGCCGCCAGCCACTGCCGCCTCGATCATGACATAGACACCTGCTTGGGTGGCGGCTTCAAAAATTTCTTCGCCATAGCGGGCAATCACTGCTTTATTGGCAGTGACGATATGCTTGCCCTGGGCTATCGCTTCTAGGATCAAGGACCGCGCGGGCTCCAGACCGCCAATCACTTCAACCACAATATCAATGGCCGGGTCATTGACGATGGCTTTTAGGTCAGTGGTGAGCACCTCAGCAGGTAGATTAAGGCTGCGCGCTTTATCTAAGGACCGCACCCCAACCTTGGCAATTTCAATCTTTTGTAAGAGGGGATGGCGGCCTTCAGAACTAGCAAAGATCTCCCCAACCCCTGTCCCTACGGTTCCTAATCCCAGTAAGCCAATTTTGAAACCCACGATTATGCCCCATCTCGATCACAAACCTTATTGTGACATTGAAGAGGAGGCTGGTGAAGAATCATTGAGAGCGGCGTAAGCCCCCCGAATAGTGCTGATAAATAGTTGTTGATCAGGAGCAGCTTTATTTCTTCGGTTGGCAATGCCAGGAAAACCATCCGATATCGCCAAGAATGTCTCTCATTTCTTGCAGTCTAACCACAAAATCTGATTTAAAAAAGCAGGATAAATAAAAAATGCTATTCGCGACTAACCGCACCTTCATTCAAGGTCCCTCAAGTACCCGTAACGCCAGGGCTGTTTTAAGTTAGCAGCGAGAAAATGCGATGAATCCTATTAGCAAGCTTGGTCATAGCGGGTTTGAGAGATTTATACCCGTTTAATCGTA